>JACCZT010000147.1 GCA_013695785.1 Nocardioidaceae bacterium
ACGCCCAGCACCGGTGTACGCCTTCCCGAGGAGGACATCAGCTGGATCACGGCGCGCGCCTCCGAGCAGGCAGACATGCTGCGCAACGGCCCCTACCACGTGATCGGCGACCCGGCCGAGCTGGTTCCCGCTGACAGCAGTCCCGGTGACCATGAGCCCGATCCCGTGGACGAGGTGGCCGTGGCCGCCTCCTCCATAGCGGCGCTGCACGCGGTGATGGTGGACTACGCGAAGTTCCGCAAGAAGCAGGCACGCAAGCTCGCCGCCAACGCATCGCTGGCGACGAAGGCCACCAGCTCGGTGCGCGCGATGACATTCGGCACCGGGTTTGCCATCCTCAACTCCGCTGACCGCAGCTGGGCGGCCGCCAAGGTGGCCCAGCTGTACTTGTGGCGGGTCTCTCGCACCCGGTGAGGGTGCTCGCAGCCCGCTTTCCCATAGCGGGTCCCTGACCTCATGGGAAAGCGTCGCTTCTCATCGGGTACTCACCGCGGACGGGTACGCGCCTAGCCGGGCTACGGTCAAGCTAGTTTCTCAAAGCACCCACCAGCGTTCACCGGGTCGGCGCGGCCCTGCTCGCTCTAGCCCTGGCCGGCACCGTCGCGTGCCTCACTCCCGTCGCGCCCGTTGCCGCGCACACCGCGCCGGCCGCCAGCCGCGTCTCCATCCCGGTGGGTGGGTTGACCTACTCCAGCGGTGCTGGCAGCAGGACCTGGGGAATGCGCAGTCACGCGGCGTGGTCTGCCCGAGTCGTCAAGCACAGGTACGCCGTCGATACGGTCAGCGGCTACCGGTCGTCCTCTGGTGACCACGGTGAAGGTCTCGCCGCGGACTTCATGGTGTCCTCAAACGCGACCAAAGGCGACAAGGTCGCAGGTTCGCGAAGAAGCACTACGGGCAGCTCAACGTCACCTACGTTATCTGGTACCAGCGGATCTGGTCCGTCGACCGGGCGAGCGACGGCTGGAGACCGATGACCGACCTGGGCAACGTCACGGCCAACCACAAGGACCATGTACACATCAGCTTCCGTCCCGCCCCCAACAATTCCACCTATCGGCGCTGATCCCGAAGGCGACTGCGGGGACAACTACGACACCTTGGTTGCATTTGCAGGCAACCCATCGGTTGCGTCAGGTAGCGGGAAGAACGCGCGCGGGTACGGGTAGGCTCAGTATGACGGGTGGTCACGAACGACGGGAGCAATAGCATGGGACTCATGGGCAAGCTGAGCAAAGCAGCGATTGCCAAGAAGGCGGCGGACGAAGCGCGCAAGCCACAGAACCAGCAGAAGCTGAAAGACCTGACATCGAAGGTCCGAAACCGAGGCGGCAAGGCTCAACGCTGATTTTCTTGGGCTCGTAGGGCGTTTGCTAGAAGCAACAACCGACCCCGGTTCAGCGACAACCTTCGGCCCGAACAAGTGCTGGACCAGCTCGAATCTGCCGTCAGCGTCCTCGCGGTCGATCATGAAGCGGTCCCGCCTCGCCGCCGGGGCACCGACGGTCAAGTCCTCGCCGGTGATGCTGGCTCCCCCGACTGGACTCGAACCAGTAACCTGCCGGTTAACAGCCGGCTGCTCTGCCAATTGAGCTACAGGGGATCGCGCTCGTGGAGCACGGTGTTGCGAGGGTCCACGGTAGCAAGCCTTCGCGAACGTTGTACAAGCAGATGCCGCACTTCGTCGCAGGCGGCCTCACATGCCGAGGTCGTCGCGCAGTGCGGCAGTGGCGCGCTCGACGGCCTCGGTCACGGCGTCGTCGTTCGGGTCGAGTCCCTTGTCGAGCACGAAGGCGACGCTGATGTCGCCGGTACGGGTCGGTGAACGACGGGCGACGGCGGTGAGGCCGGAGGTTCGGGTCACCTCGACCCGACGGCGGGCGACGATGCTGGCGGTGATGCGTTCGCGGATCAGGTCGAGCAACAAGTGGGAGTCGGTCAGTGCGATCCGGTGCACCGGCTCCGGCTGCCCGAAGTCGGTCACCTCGACGACTGTCAGCTGCTCGGTCTCCTTGTCCCAGCCGGCACGCTCGATGACCTCCCACCCCAGGCGCAGCACCGGTGCCTGTTCGCCGGCGGTGCAAAGGTAGAGGGCCTGCTCCGTACCGGCGACGAACCCACCGTCGTCGGCTCTCATGGAGGCGAGCACCCGCTCCCCCGGTCCGACCGGGAGCGACGCGTGACGCCGCGTTGATCGCCGTAGTCTCGGTAGACGCATGGCGCCATCATCGCCTACGCGTTGAGGTCGACGACGAGCCGGCGAAGCGCCGGCCGCTGTCGAAGCGCGGCGAGGGCGCTGCGCTCGAGTACGCGGACGCTGCTGGCGCTCATCCCGAGATGGTGAGCTGTCGAAGTGATGCTGCGCGACACGCCACCGATGCCGAACCGGGCGCACAGGACGTCCCGCTCGGGGCCGGACAGTGATCCGAGCGCTCCCTCGACCTGCTCCCCGACCAGGCGGCGGTGAGCCACCTGGTCGGGGGCGTCACCGTCGTCGGCGAGCACCGACGCGCCCACATCGCTCAGCGGGTCGTCGAGGGACACCGGCCGTACGTCGACCCGCGAGAGACGCCGCACTCTCCTCTCGTCGATCCCCAGCTCCGCGGCGATCTCGTGCGCGTCTGGCGTACGTCCCAGCGCCTCCCACAACCGGTCGTGGCACCGGCGGACCGCCACCACCTCGGCGTGCACCTTGGGCGGGACTCGCACCAACCGGTTCTGCCCGACCGCGCGCCCGATGGACTGGACGATCCAACCGCTGGCATAGGTGGAGAACCGGAACCCACGGTTGCCGTCGAACTTCTCCACCGCCCGCAGCAGCCCGAGGTTGCCCTCCTGGATCAGGTCCGCCAACGCGAGCTCACAGTGCGCATATCGCCGAGCGATCGAGAAGACGAGGCGAAGGTTGGCGTTGACCATCGTGGTGCGTGCGTCCTCGCCGCGCTCGACCAGGGCGCGAAGGTCCGTGTGGTCCTGCGGCGGTTCGCCGACACGGCGTGCCTGCGCCTCGATCTGCTCCGCAGCCGCACGCCCGGCGGCGATCGCCGCAGCCAGCTCGACCTCCTGCTCGGCGGTCAGCAGCGAGATCCGACCCACACGGTTGAGGTAGAGGCCGACCGCGCTCGTGGGGAGCTCGCCGGATCGGCGGGTGGAATCGGTGGCCATCGACCCAGTCTGCTAACGCCTGCAGCAGCACGAAAGCACCGCGCGAGAGTCTGTGGACAAGCATCGACGGTCCCGCACACAGAGGCGCAGCGCGCAAGCGCAGGAGGTCAGAGCAGATAGGAGCCGATCGCCTGCTCGCGCAGCGCCCGGCGCTGTTGCTCCAACGCGACGAGCTCACCGAACATCTTGTTGTACGCCGCCGTCTCCTCCACCGGGTTGGTGCGCTGGAGCTTGGACTTCACCGCGCCGATGCGCCGGAGCGTGGTCAGCTCCTGCACCCGGGCGATGAGGGCGCCGACCAGCGCGGTCTCGACCTCACCCTCGGACCGAAGCGGTTCAACGGCGAGGTGCGCGACCACACGCTGGACCTCCGGGTCGTCGATCCTGTCCCGGACCGCGCTTATCCACTGCGGGTCCGGCTCGAGCGGCAGCGGTTGGACAGCCTGCCAGACCGCTGCCGTCGTCGGGTGGGTGAAGTCGTCGGTGTCGAGATCGGAGATGACGCGAGCCGCCAGGTGCGGGTGCTGCACGATGGCCTTGAGCGCCTCGCGCTCATCGCTGAACTGGGTAGCCCCGAGGCTCGGTAGGTCGGTCCGCGCCGCCGCGGTGGCAGGCCCGGTCATCTCCGGCCGTGCGCCGCGCGCGGGCGCACGCGTCCCGGCGGCGCGCACCGCCTGGCGTACCTCGTCGAGGTCCACGCCGGTCATGGAGGCGATCTCGCGGGCGAACGCGTCGACCTTCGACCGGTCCCGGACCGAGGACACGAGTCCCGCCGCGGCGCGCATGGCGTTGATCTGCTGGTCGGCCCGGTCGAGGTCGAAGTCCTTGACGATGTTGGACAGGACGAACCTGTACAACGGGATGCGGGAGGCGACCAGCTCGCGTACGGCGGCGTCGCCCTGCTGGAGGCGCAGGTCGCAGGGGTCCAGCCCGCCCGGCTCGATCGCCACGTAGGTCTGTGCCACGAACTGCTCGTCACCGCCGAACGCGCGCATCGCGGCGTTCTGGCCGGCTTCGTCGCCGTCGAAGGTGAAGATGACCTCGCCCCGGAAGGCGTCGTGGTCGAGCAACAACCGCCGCAAGGTCCGCCCGTGCTCGGGGCCGAACGCCGTACCGCAGGTCGCCACGGCCGTCTTGACCCCCGCTTGGTGGCATGCCATCACGTCGGTGTAGCCCTCGACGATGACTGCCTGGCTCGACTTGGAGATCTCGCGTCGCGCGAGGTCGACGCCGTAGAGCACCTGGTTCTTCTTGTACAACGAGGTGTCGCGCGTGTTGAGGTACTTGGCCTCGATCCGGTCATCGTCGAACATCCGGCGCGCCCCGAATCCGACCACGTCTCCGGACACGTCCCGGATCGGCCAGACCAGCCGTCCGCGGAAGCGGTCGTACGCCCCGCGCGAGCCCGAGGAGACCAGGCCGGCGGCGTCGAGCTCGGCGTCGGTGAAGGACAGGCCACGGAGGTGGTGTACGAGTGAGTCCCCGCCGCGCGGGGCGAAGCCAACGCCGAACGTCTCGGCGGTCTCACGGTCGAACCCGCGGTCGGCGAGGAAGCGGCGGCCGGCGACGGCGTCGGCAGAGCTGCCCAGCTGCTCGGCGTAGAACTCTGCCGCGGCCTTGTTGGCCCGCACCAGGCGCGAGCGCTGGTTGTGGTCGCGGTGGGTGGTCGGGGGGCCGTCGGCGTACCGCAGCTGCACGTCGAACCTGCCGGCGAGCCGTTCGACCGCTTCGGTGAACCCGATGCCGTCGATCTGCTGCAGGAACTTGAAGACGTCACCGCCCTCGCCGCAACCGAAGCAGTAGTACATGCCGCGCGACGGCGTCACGTTGAACGAGGGAGACTTCTCGTCGTGGAAGGGACACAGCCCCTTGCGCGATCCCGCTCCGGCGTTGCGGAGGGTGACGTACTGCTCGATGACCTCATCGATCCGGGCACGCTCGCGGACGAGAGCGATGTCCTCCTCGCGGATACGGCCTGCCACGGTCGTTCAGTCTACGTCGTCGCTCAGGCCAGCCGGCGCGCCCAGGCGCGGGCGGAGACGTCGGTGAGGGAGGCGACCTGGTCGATGACGACCCGCAGGCGGGACGGGTCGTCGTCAGCGGTGTCGAAGTCCTCGCGGAACTCGGGCTCGAGCGCGTCGGGAGGCGCGTCAAGCAGCCCCTCGACGAGCGTGCGCACAATCTGGCGCTGCTCGTCCAGGTGCGGGATCCGGTCGTCGGCGCGCATCACGTAGTGTGCTGCGATCGACTTGAGGATGACGATCTCCGCCGCGGTTCCTGCGGGTACGACGAGGTGCGCGCGATGTCGGGTCAGCGCTCCCTCGCCGTAGCCGTCGCGCGTGGCGGCGCGGGCAGACATGACGAACCGACCGATGAGCGCACTGGTGAGGCTCTTGAGCTGGGCGCGTGCCTGGCGACGCCCGTCGAACAGCTGCATCGGCCACTGCGGCATCGCGCAGAGGCGTTCGAAGGCCGCGTCGAGGTCGTCGTCGGTGGCATCGCTGGCGTACCAGTCGTGTGCGACCGCCCACACCTCGGCCCGGTCGGGAGTCACCCGTTCGAGGTCGAAGCGGCCGCCGACCACTCCGTCCTCGACATCGTGCACGGAGTAGGCGATGTCGTCGGCGAGATCCATCACCTGCGCCTCGATGCACCGCCGGGTCGCGGGCGCACCGGCCCGCAGCCAGGTGAACACGGGCATGTCGTCGGTGTAGACGCCGAACTTGTGGACGCCACGCGGCGAGCCGTCGGTGTGTGACCCGCTCGGCGTCTTCGCGCCGGCACGCTGCCACGGGTACTTCGTGCACGCGTCGAGCGTGGCGCGGGTGAGGTTGAGACCGACGCTGTCACCGTAGGCGTCGAACGCCTTGGACTCCAGGCGGGTGAGGACACGCAAGGTCTGCGCGTTGCCCTCGAACCCACCGCAGGGCGCCGCGATCGCGTCGAGCTCCCGCTCGCCGTTGTGCCCGAACGGCGGGTGGCCGAGATCGTGCGCGAGCGCGGCAGAGTCGACGATGTCGGGGTTGCAGCCGAGTGACTGCCCCAGCTCGCGGGCGACCTGAGCCACCTCCAAGGTATGGGTGAGCCGGTTGCGTACGAAGTCATCGGTGCCCGGGCCGACCACCTGCGTCTTGGCGGACAACCGACGCAGCGCCGCCGAGTGCAGCACGCGCGCGCGGTCCCGCTCGAACGGCGTGCGTCCGGGCCGCTTGGCGGGCTCGGGCACGAGACGTTCACAAGCCTCGTCGCCGTAGCCGCCGGACGTGTCACGGCCCGTGAGATCGGTCATCGCGAGCAGGCTACCGCGCGGCGATCAGGTGTGCGCTGGGCACAACGGACAGGTGCGGCATCACCAGCGGGCACGCCGCGGGCGCGGCTGGCAGGCCGGACAGGTGTACGACGACCGGTTCATGAAGGTGTCACGCCGTACGGGGCTGCCGCACCGTGAGCACGGCTCGCCTTCTTGCCCGTACACCTCGAGCGAACGGTCGAAGTAGCCGCTCTCGCCGTTGACGTCGACGTAGAGCGCGTCGAAGGACGTACCGCCCTGCGCGAGCGCGGCGGTCATCACCTCGCGCACAGCCGACAGCAGACGGAGGGCCTCGGGCTTGCGAAGTGTCTCGGTGGGTCGTGCGTAGTGCAGCCTCGCACGCCACAGCGCCTCGTCGGCGTAGATGTTGCCGATGCCGGAGATCAGCCCCTGGTCGAGCAGCGCCCGTTTGATGCCGGTGCGCCGGCGGCGCAGCGTGGCGATGAAGGCGTCGTCGTCGAAGTCGGCGTCGAGCGGGTCGCGGGCGATGTGGGCGATCTCCGGCGGCAGCTCGGCACCGTCCTCGCTGACCGACAGGCCGCCGAACATGCGCTGGTCGACGAACCGTAGGTGCATCCCGCCGGCCAGCTCGAGCGTCACGCGCAGGTGCGGCCCGGTCGGAGCTTGCGGCGAGGCGACCAGCATCTGTCCACTCATGCCGAGATGGGCCAGGATCGCGTCGCCGTCGTCGAGCCGGAGCCAGAGGTACTTGCCGCGACGCGAGGCGCCGCAGATCGTACGACCGGTCAACCTGGCGGCGAAGTCCGCCGGCCCGGGGACGTGACGGCGCACCGACCGCGGGTGGTGGACGCTGACCCTGTCGATCTTCTTGCCGACGACGTGCTGCGCCAGGCCGCGGCGTACGACCTCGACCTCGGGAAGCTCAGGCATCTGCGCCGGGGGCGGCCTCGATCTCGAGCTTGACCGCCCGCCACGCGGTTTCGGCGACCTGCTGCTCGGCTTCCTTCTTGGAGCGGCCGACACCCTCACCGTACGTCCGCGACCCCACCCGGACGCGGGCGGTAAACGTCTTCTCGTGGTCCGGACCGGTCTCGCTGAGCTGGTAGTCCGGTACGCCGAGCCCGCTGTTGGAGGAGAGCTCTTGCAGGCTCGTCTTCCAGTCCAGTCCCGCTCCGAGGCCCGCGGCTACGAGCATCACCGGGTCGAACATCGTGTGCACCACCTGCGCCGCCTCGTCGAAACCGAGCTGCAGGTAGACGGCGCCGATCACGGCCTCCACGGTGTCGGCAAGGATGGATGACTTGTCTCGCCCGCCGGTGGCCTCCTCGCCACGGCCAAGTCGTACGTGCTCACCCAGGCCGAGAGTGCGCGCCACTTCGGCCAGCGCGCGCGCGTTGACCACCGCCGCGCGTAGTTTGGCCAGCTGGCCCTCCGGAAGGCCGGGGTGGGCGTTGAAGAGTGTGTCGGTGACCACCAGACCCAGAACCGCGTCGCCGAGGAACTCGAGTCGCTCGTTGTTGGGGATGCCGCCGTGCTCATAGGCGTACGAGCGGTGTGTCAACGCATGTGTCAGGCGCTCGGGTTCGAGGCCTGGGACACCAAGCGTCTCGGCCAGCTGCGCCGCGAGGTCGTCCAGGGGTTCGGCCGCGTGCGCGCCGCTCATCGCCGGGTCAGCTGTCACATCGTGACCCGGTGGCTCAGATGACCTGACGGCGGTCGCCGCGGGCGCCGTACTGACCGCACTCCGCGCAGGCATGGTGGGGCAGGTGCTTGGCGCCGCAGGCGGGGTTGGTGCACTCCACGAGCGTCACGGCCGTCGCCTTCCACTGCGAACGGCGGTGGCGGGTGTTGCTGCGCGACATCTTCCGCTTCGGGACGGCCACGATCTACTCCTCGTCTGCGCCGGACATGGCGCCCGGCAACGTTGCTTGGTCACTCAGCTGGCTCAACGCGGCCCATCGTGGGTCGATCGCCTCACCATGTGTGTGGTCTGGGTCATCCGCGAGCCGCGCCCCACAATCGGAGCACAGTCCCGGACAGTCCGGGCCACACAACGGGTTGTGCGGCAGTGCGAGCACCACCGCGTCCCGCAGGAGCGGCTCCAGGTCGAGCGCATCTCCTTCGAGCCTGCGGGCCTCGTCATCCTCGGCGTCGGACTCGTCGTACGCGAAAAGCTCCTGGAGCTGGACGTCGAGGCGATCCCCGATCGGCTCCAGGCAGCGTACGCATTGACCGGACAGCGTGACCGACGCGATGCCTGAGACCAGGACACCTTCCATGACCGACTCGAGCCGCAGCTCCAGGATGAGGTCACTTCCGACGGGTACGCCGAGCATGTCGATGCCCAGATCTGCCGGTGCCGCAACCGTGCGGGACAACTCGCGCTGCGAACCAGGCCGACGGCCAAGATCACGGGTGTCGAGCACGAGAGGATCTCTCGGATCGAGCGTGCGCACGGTGTCACTCCACGGGGAAGGCAGAACAGATCGTTGGCCTGCAAGCAGGCCAACGAGGAGTCTATCCGACCGAGCCGGCGATGGGCCAATCACCGTCGTTGACGGGTCGCAGACTGCTGAACCGCGACTGCTCCGGCGGTTCGTCGTGGATCGTCGGCGTCTGCATGCGGTCGTTGAGGCGCTCTCGGCCGCGCTCCACCGACTCCAAGGTGCTGCGCAGGCTGGACTCCAAGGTGCCCAGGCGTGCCTCGACATAGTTGTCCGTCTCGGCCCGCAGCGCCTGTGCCTCGGCTCCGGCGTCGGCCAGTGTTGCCTCGGCGCGTCGTGAGGCCTCCCGGAAGACGGCGGTCTCGGAGATCAGGTCCTCGTGCCGGCTTTGGGCATCCTCGATCAGCCGTCGTGCCTCCTGCTGGCCGGTGAGCACAAACTGATCACGACGTGCGGTGATCTGCTCGGCCTCGGACAGCGCCCTGCTGAACGCTGCCTCGAGCTCCCCGATTCGCTGCAGCACCTCGCTACGAGAGATCACGCAGGAACCCGACATCGGCATCGATCTGGCGTCCTCGATCGACGCCCGCAGCTCGGTGAGCTGGTCACGTACCTGTTGGTTCATCGCGATCCCTCCTCTGCCTCGTTCATCTGCGTGACACGCGCCTTCAGTGCCAGGAGGACGTTCGCGGGCACCAGTCCGGAGACCTCCCCACCGT
>JACCZT010000149.1 GCA_013695785.1 Nocardioidaceae bacterium
ATCGTGCTGCGCCATCTGGTCAAGGAGTCGCTGCGGATGCGGCCGTCGCGCATCATCGTCGGTGAGGTCCGCGCAGCCGAGTGCCTCGACCTGTTGCTGGCGCTCAACGCCGGATTACCCGGCATGGCCAGCATCCACGCCAACTCCGCCCGGCAGGCTCTGGTCAAGATGTGCACCCTGCCGCTGTTGGCGGGCGAGAACATCGGAGCCCGTTTCGTCGTCCCGACCGTTGCCGCGTCCGTGGACCTGATCGTGCACGTGGGCATCGACGTCCGCGGTCGGCGTACCGTACGCGAGATCGCCGCTGTGTCCGGGCGGGTGGAGAACGACAACATCGAGACCGAGATGGTCTTCGCGGTAGCCGAGGGAGTCCTGGTACGCGGGCCCGCTGGAGCCGTGCGTCGTGAGCGGTTCGAGCAGGCCGGCATCGACATCGAGCGCCTTCTGGTGGGACGCGGTTGACGTGGGCGCGCTGCTCGGGTTGCTCCTCGGCGTAGGACTGCTGCTCATGTGGCTGGCGCTGACCGACACCGCCCCGCGCCGCCCGCGGCCGCGCAATCGCCCACCGCCTCTGGTGGTGTTACTGCGCCGTGCAGGCGTGGAGGGGGTGAGCGGCGCCGCGGTGGTCGCCCTGTGCGTGGGCAGCGGCGGAGTCGTCGCGGCGGCGATGTTCGCCGTATCGCGCGCGCTCCCAGTGGCCGCGGTGTTCGCGACGATGGCGGCGTACCTTCCGGTCGCCGTACTGCGGGGGCGCGCAGATCGCCGTCACAAGGAGATGGGGGAGTGCTGGCCCGAGGCCGTCGACAACCTCGCCTCAGCGGTACGCGCCGGGCTCTCGCTCCCCGAGGGGCTGGTCCAGCTCAGCGAACGCGGACCGGAGCCGTTGCGCGACCCGTTTGCCGGCTTTGCCCGCGACTACCAGGCGAGCGCACGGTTCAACGAATCGCTCGACCGGCTGAAGGAGCGCCTGGCCGATCCCGTCGGTGACCGCGTCGTCGAGGCGTTGCGGATCGCGCGAGACGTCGGCGGTGGCGATCTGGGCCGGATGCTCCGGGCACTGTCGGGTTTCTTGCGCGAGGACGTACGCACCCGCGGCGAGCTCGAGGCCCGTCAAGCATGGACCGTCAACGGCGCGCGCCTCGCCGTCGCCGCCCCGTGGGCGGTGCTCGTCATGATGTCCTTCCAGCGAGACGTGATCTCCCGGTTCTCCTCCGGCGTCGGGCTTGTCGTCCTGGTCACCGGTGCAGGCGCCTGTGCCGTGGCATACAGGCTGATGATGCGGCTCGGGCGCCTGCCGACCGAGCGGCGGGTGCTCGCGTGAGCCCGGCGATGATCGGTGCGGTGTGCGGCCTCGGCCTGGCCGGCGGCCTGCTGCTGGTGGCGTCGGCCGTGGCACGTCGACGTCCCCATCTCGCGGACCGGGTCGCTCCGTACCTGCAGGACCTGCCGCACCTGGTGGGAAGTCGCCCTGAGCGCCCGGCCGTGTTGGCACCGGCGACGGTGTGGTGGGCGGTGTTCGGCCCGTCGATCCGCCGCCTCGCCGGCTTCGTGGGGCAGGTGCTCGGGGGCAGTGCCACCGTAAGGCGCCGCCTGGCCCGTGTCGGGTCACGCGACACGGTCGAACAGTTCCGGGTGCAGCAGGTCCTGTGGGGGCTCGCCGCGTTCGCGGGGACGGCCGGCCTGCTGCTGTTGTGGTCCTTGCGGGCGATGGTCGCCCCGTTGCCGGGTCTGATCGTCTGCGTGGTGGCCTTCGCCGCTGGGGTGCTCGCGAGGGACCAGATCCTTTCGCGCGACGTACGGGAACGCGAGCAGCGCATGGTCGAGGAGCTCCCGACCGTCGCGGACCTGATGGCGCTCGCCGTTGCGGCCGGGGAGGGTCCTATGCAAGCGCTCGAGCGTGTCGTCGCCACCAGCCACGGAGCGCTGTCGGTCGAGCTGCGGCGGGTGCTGGGCGCCGTCCGCACCGGCACCGGCATCGCCCAGGCGTTCGACGATCTCGCCGCCCGCACGGCCCTGCCGTCCATCGCCCGATTCTCTGAAGGCCTTGCGATCGCCGTCGAACGCGGCACCCCACTCGTCGACGTTCTGCATGCCCAGGCGGCCGATGCCCGCGAAGCCGGCCGGCGTTCGCTTATCGAGGTCGGTGCGCGCAAGGAGGTCACGATGATGATCCCGGTGGTGTTTCTCATCCTCCCGGTGACCATCGTCTTCGCGTTCTGGCCGGGAGTAGTTGGCCTGAACCTGGTGACGCCATGATGATGGTTGCGCTAGTCGAGACTGGTCAGAGTGTGCCGACCTCTGATCTGTCTGGCCTCTCGTTACCCACGATGAATGCGGTGACGTCCTTGGCGACGCGCTGGGGCTGCTCCCAGAGCACGAGATGGCCGGTGCCCTCGTACACCACGAGCTGGCTGTCCTCGATCGCGGCCAGCAGTT
This sequence comes from Nocardioidaceae bacterium, assembly GCA_013695785.1. Classification (GTDB taxonomy): domain Bacteria; phylum Actinomycetota; class Actinomycetes; order Propionibacteriales; family Nocardioidaceae; genus JACCZT01. The sequence goes on from JACCZT010000149.1 coordinate 2,437, forward strand.
CGCCGGCCTGGTTGGCCGGCAGGACGTCCTCCTCGCCTCCCCGGAGGATCAGCGTGCGAACCCCTATCCTGCCGCGATCGATCGGGGGGACTGCTCGGACCAGACCATCCACACTCGCCAACCACACGTGCCTGGGGATGCTCAGCGCCGCCATCATCTGGTCCTCGACGAAGGAGTCCGGTACCGGACTGTGCAGCGGGAGTGCGCCTTGGAGGACGTCTACGTCTGCCCTTGTCACCGGGTCGTGGAACGAGGCCAGCGACTCACTGAACGCCGATGGCAAGGGGCGTTGGAGGTTGCTCGGCGAGCCGACCAGCACCATGCCTCGCACCCGATCCGGATGTTCAAGAGCGAGGTGCTGTGCCAGATACCCACCACTGGAGGTTCCTGTCAACCAACAGGTATCGATCTCCAGCGCGTCAAGCAGAGCGATCATGTCTGCGGCTGCGTCCCGGAGGGCGTATCCGTCTGCGGGCGTGGAACTGTGTCCCACTCCACGCTGGTCGGGCACAACCAGGTGCATCGTGTCGGGAAGCAGCGGCAGGAGACGG
>JACCZT010000154.1 GCA_013695785.1 Nocardioidaceae bacterium
CGGGGGCGCCCGTCTAGAGTCGCGACCATGCGCGCCTACCTCAACGCCGCCGTCCTCAGCGCCGGGGCGACGGGACTGGCCGTCCTCGGGTTGCGCGCACCCGACCCGCTCGTGGCGATCGCTGCAACCGCCCCGGCACCTGCCGCCTCGCCTGGCTCGCAGCCCAGGCATCTACCACCCAGGAGCCCGGACTCGCCTTGCCAACCCCGCGTGGGCGCTGACGCTCGCGGTCCAGCAGCGCCTCGCCTGGACTCAGCTCCTGCCGTTGTGGGCCAGCGGAAACGTGCCGGGCTAGCGAGTGCATCTCAACATGTGAGCGCCCGTTTCAAATGATGAGATGAGTGTTTGTGTGTCCCCGTCGTGAGACCCAGACTTGCCGCATGCTCACCGCCTCGACGACCCATCTCGTGGTCCGACGCCACGTCGACCTCGGTCGTCTGCGCAGCATGATGTGTCGCAGCGCCTGACGCCCGCGACCCTTTCTCCCCGATCACCCGAGAAGGCGCGCGGTCCCACGCCGCGCCAGGTGCCGGCGTGAGGTGACCGCGGCCCTGGATCTGAGGTCTCACCTCCCATGACCACGACGACCAATGTGCCGGCGCGTGCGCCACAGCCGACGGTTGCGCGGAAGAAGCGGGGCGAGGGCCAGTGGGCGCTCGGTTACCGCGAGCCCCTCAACACCAACGAGCAGGCCAAGAAGGACGACGACGCCCTCAACGTCCGCGCCCGCATCGAAGACATCTACGCCTATGGCGGTTTCGCGTCGATCGACCCTTCGGACCTACGCAACCGCTTCCGCTGGTGGGGCCTCTACACCCAGCGCAAGCCCGGCATCGACGGGGGCAAGACCGCCACCCTCGAACCTGAGGAGCTCGAGGACTCCTACTTCATGCTGCGCGTGCGAATCGACGGCGGGCAGCTCGACCTGCCCCAGCTGCGAGCGATCGCTGACATCTCCACGACCTATGCCAGGGATACCGCCGACATCACGGACCGCCAGAACATCCAGCTGCACTGGGTGCAGGTCGAGGACGTACCCGCGATCTGGGACCGTCTGGAAGCCGTCGGCCTGTCCACCCAGGAGGCGTGTGGCGACTGCCCGCGTGTCATCCTCGGCAGCCCTGTCGCGGGCATCGCCGCCGACGAGATCGTGGACGGCACCTGGGCGATCGAGCAGATCGAGAGCACCTACATCGGCAGCCAGGAGTTCTCCAACCTGCCGCGCAAGTTCAAGACCGCAATCAGCGGGCATCCAAGCCACGACGTCGTCCCGCAGGTCAACGACGTCTCCTTCATCGGCGTCGTCCACCCGGTGCACGGACCGGGCTTCGACCTCCTGGTCGGCGGCGGCCTGTCCACCAACCCGATGCTCGCCCAACGGCTCGGTACCTGGGTCCCGCTCGCTGAGGTGCCCGAGGTCTGGAAGGGCGTCGTCAGCGTGTTCCGCGACTACGGCTACCGGCGCCTCCGGGCGCGTGCGCGGCTGAAGTTCCTCGTCGCCGACTGGGGTGCCGCGAGGTTCCGCCAGGTGTTGGAACAGGAGTACCTGGGCCGCCAGCTCCTCGACGGGCCGGAGGCGCCCGCGCCGCGTACCCCCGCGGACCACATCGGGGTGCACAGCCAGAACGACGGCCGCTTCTACGTCGGGGTCTCCCCCATGGTCGGCCGGGTCACCGGTGCGTTGCTCGGCAAGGTCGCCGACATCGTCGGCGAGCACGGAAGCGACCGGGTGCGTACCACGGCCCAACAGAAGCTTCTCGTGCTGGACGTGGCCGAAGATCGGGTCGAGTCGCTCGTCGGCGCCCTGGCCGAGATCGGGCTGGAAGCCCGCCCGTCCCAGTGGCGCCGCAACACCATGGCGTGCACCGGCATCGAGTACTGCAAGCTCGCCATCGTAGAGACCAAGGACCGAGCGGCCAGGCTTGTCGAGGAGCTCCAGCAGCGCGTCCCCGACCTCGACGTGCCGATCACCGTCAACGTCAACGGTTGCCCCAACTCCTGCGCCCGTGTACAGGTCGCAGACATCGGTCTCAAGGGTCAGCTCGTCATCGACGAGGCCGGCCGGCAGGTCGCGGGCTTCCAGGTCCATCTCGGCGGCGGGCTCGGACTCGAACCAGGGTTCGGCCGCAAGCTGCGCGGGCACAAGGTCACAAGTGTCGCCCTCGCTGACTACGTCGAGGGGGTCGTGCGCGCCTACCTCGACGAGCGCGGCGGCGGCGAGTCCTTCGCCGAGTGGGTAGTGCGCGCTGACGAGGCGGTGCTGCGGTGACGACACGTGCGGTGCCGTTCCACTGCCCCTACTGCGCCGAGGAGGACCTGCGCCCACACGGCGACCGGCACGGCGCTTGGGAGTGCCGCGCGTGTCTGCGTGCGTTCAGCCTCTCCTTCATCGGACTGTTGGCTCCGCCTCTTCCGGCGGAGCCGATGACCAGCCCACAGCGCGGGGACCTGTCATGAGCCTCACGACGGTCGACGTACCGACGCGCAGCGGCGCGCACCTCGAGGAGCTCGCCAGGATCGCTGGCGCCGATCTCGAGCTGGCCCCTGCCGAGCTGATCGTCGAGTGGGCGGTCGAGACGTTCGGCGAACGCTTCTGCATCACGTCCTCGATGGCCGACGCGGTCCTTGCCGACATCGCCGCCACGGTGGCGCCGGGAATCGACGTGGTCTTCTTGGACACCGGCTACCACTTCGCCGAGACGATCGGGACCCGCGACGGAGTCGCCGCCACGCTGCCGGTCAACCTGGTCACGGTCACGCCGCGGGACTCCGTCGCCGAGCAGGACCGCGCTGAGGGATCCGACCTCTTCGCCCGTGACCCCGACCGCTGCTGCTTCCTGCGCAAGGTGAAGCCGCTGCAGGACGCGCTGGCTCCGTACGACGCGTGGGCGACCGGCCTGCGTCGCGAGGAGACCCACAACCGGATCATCACCCCCGTGGTCGGGTGGGACGCCAAGAAGCAGAAGGTCAAGGTGTCTCCCATCGCGCGCTGGACGCGGGAGGACGTCGAGCGCTACATCGCCCGCAACGGAGTGCTTGTCAACGCCTTGCAGGCCGACGGCTATCCCTCGATCGGTTGCTGGCCATGCACCCAGCGTGTGACCGAGGGCCAGGACCCGCGCGCCGGGCGATGGTCCGGCACCGCCAAGAACGAGTGCGGCATCCACTCCTGAGCACCTCCACCCTCCCGACGCAACTCCCACGAAAGGCGGTACGCCCATGACTGCTCCAGCCCTCGTCGCCCTCGCCCACGGCAGCCGCGACCCGCGTTCGGCCGCGACCATCAGAGCCCTCGCCGGCCTTGTCGCCGACATGCGCCCCGACCTGCGCGTCGAGCCGGCGTTCCTCGAGCTCGCTTCGCCTTCTCATGTCGAGGTGATCGACCGGCTCGCGAGTGAAGGCGTCGAGGAGATCGTCGTCGTTCCACTGCTGCTGACCCGCGCCTACCATGCCCAGGTCGACGTCCCCGCGGTGGTCGAGGCAGCCGTTCGCCGCAACCCCGGCCTGCGCGTACGGGCCAGTGACGTGCTCGGCGTCCAGCCAACCTTCATCGACGTTCTCGACAAGCGGCTCCGCACGGCCCTCGCCGACGCGCGGGTACGCGAGCTCGACGGCCTCGTGCTCGCCGCCGCCGGATCGTCGGACACACTCGCGAACGCCGCGGTCGCGCGCGCCGCCCGCGCCTGGGG
>JACCZT010000175.1 GCA_013695785.1 Nocardioidaceae bacterium
GACGAGGACGACGGTGCCCGCGAACGGCTCGTCGCAGACGACCGCGTTGCTGCCACCACCCAGCACGAGCACCGGCTCGCCGACGGCGTCGAGACGGTCGACGGTCCGGGACAGCTCTGCTGCGTCGTCAACCTCCACGAGCCTGCGCGCGGCACCGCCGAGACGCAGTGTCGTCAGCGGCGCCAGGGGTACGTCGCGTCGCTCATCCATAGACGGTATCGGTGACCACTGCCCGCGCCATGCCCAGCACCTTGACGTCGGCGCTGGTGACGGTCAGGTCGATCCGGATCCTGTCTTCGTCGTCGGTGGCCTTGGCGGTGCCGGTGACGCTCAAGACGACACCGTCGTCGTCGTCGGGCACGACCACCGGCTTGGAGAAGCGCACGGCGAAGGAGGCGATCTGCTGGTCGTCACCGAGCCAGGAGGTGACGGCGCGGGCGGCGAGCCCCATCGTGTACATGCCGTGGGCGACGACACCGGGCAAGCCCACCGAGGTCGCCACCCGGTCGGACCAGTGGATGGGGTTGAAGTCACCGCTCGCGCCTGCGTAGCGCACCAGGTCCGCGCGGGTGATGCGGTAGTCGTCTGGGCCGAACGAGGCGCCCGCTCTCACGCTCATGCGTCGACGTCCGCACCGGCGCGGTGCGCGAGGGTGGCGTAGGCGGTGCACACGTGCGCGCCGTCGGTGGTGGTGATCTCGCTACGGGTGGCGATGATGTCGGTCCCGGCCATCTGGCGTACCGAGTCGACGGTCAGCCGGGCCACCAGGACGTCTCCGGCGCGGATGGGACGGGTGATCTCGAACCGCTGGTCGGCGTGGACGACGTTGTGCAGCTCGATGCCGACGTCCGGGTCGTGCATCAGGTCGGTCATCGCGGCGAAGGCGACGACGATGCCGAACGTGGGGACGGCGTCGGGGCTTGCGCCGAGGGTCGCGGCGAACTCGGCGATCTTTGCCGCGCTCACCTCGTAGGGCGCGGTCGGCTCGAACGTACGACCGGCCAGAGTGGCATCGACGGGCATAGCTGACCTGGACCTACCTCAGCGGGTCTCGCGGTGGTCCGTGTGCGTCTTGCAGCGCGGGCAGTACTTCTTGATGTCGAGGCGGTCCGGGTCGTTGCGACGGTTCTTCTTGGTGATGTAGTTGCGCTCCTTGCACACCGTGCAGGCCAAGGTGATCTTGGGACGGACGTCTGAGCTCTTGCTGGCCACGGGATGCCTCTTCTTCTGTGCTGGTCGGTGTAGTTGCTGCGTCGGTTGCGCCGGCGGGTGCTGGACTGTCCGAACAGTAGCGGGGGCGGGACTCGAACCCGCGACACCACGATTATGAGCCGTGTGCTCTAACCACCTGAGCTACCCCGCCATCGAGTCAGACCGTCCTGACTCCGAGCCCCTTTACGGAATCGAACCGTAGACCTTCTCCTTACCATGGAGACGCTCTGCCGACTGAGCTAAAGGGGCAAGCCGACGACCAAACATACACAACGCGTTCGCCGGTGGCGAAAGCCGGGGTCCACCGGACCAGGTCGAGCCCGGCCCCGTGTCGGGGCCGGGCTCGGCCGGTGGCAGGTGCAGGGTTCGAACCTGCGTAGGCAATGCCGGCTGATTTACAGTCAGCTCCCTTTGGCCGCTCGGGCAACCTGCCAGGGGGCGTTGCCAGGTCTGGGCAACAAGGGGAAACAATAGCGCAGGGGAGACACCCGACATATTCCAGGGAGAACGCAGATGGCCGCCGACTCATCGTTCGACATCGTCAGCAAGATCGACCGCCAGGAGGTGGACAACGCACTCAACCAGGCCGCCCGGGAGATCGCGACGCGCTATGACTTCAAGAACACTGGTGCGTCCATCGAGTGGAGCGGCGAGTACGGCGTGGAGGTCACTGCCAACGCCGATGAGAGGGCGCTCGCCGTTCTCGACGTCTTCAAGGACAAGCTGATCAAGCGGGGCATCTCGCTCAAGGCACTCGACGCCGCAGAGCCACGCCAGTCAGGCAAGGAGGTCAAACTCTCCTCCACCCTGACCAACGGCATCAGCCAGGAACAGGCCAAGAAGCTGTCCAAGCTGATCCGGGACGACGGTCCCAAGGGGGTCAAGGTGCAGATCCAAGGCGAGGAGCTCCGCGTCAGCAGCAAGAAGCGCGATGACCTGCAGGACGTCATCGCCCTCGTCAAGGACGCCGACCTCGACTTCGCGGTGCAGTTCGTCAACTACCGCTGAACCGCCCTGGTTGTCGGCTCACATGTCGTGGCGGGTCTTGGCGGTGGCGTCGACCGTTCGGACGATCTTCTTGACCTTGTCAGCGTCGCTGTCGTCGTTGTCGACGACGAGCACCTCGCCCTTCTCGCCCGGCCTCCGCGTCCCCTTCTCCGCCTCGAAGCCGGCGGCGGACAGCTGGCGCTGCGCCTCGGTCCACGTCACCCTTGATGACATCAGGAAGGTAGTCATGCGGTCAGGCTACGCCGCTGCGCCCGGCTCCGTGCCTACTTTCGCTCGACCTACAGGACTCCGAGCAGCAGGTCCGGGTAGACCGAGGCGGCGACCAGCGCCGCCGTCGCCGCGATCATCGCGGCCCGAGCGAACCGTACGGTGTACGGCGGCGACGGGCTCGGCGGCGGAGTAGCCACCTCCTCGCTCGGCGGGGCGAGGACGGTCGCCAGGAGCCGCAGGTAGTAGACGAGACCAAACGCGACGTTGAGCGCCATCACCACCGCCAGCCAGCCGTAGCCGGAGTCGACCGGTGGTAGGAGCACGACGTACTTGGTGAGCAGCCCGATCACCGCCGGCGGGAATCCCGCCAGCACCAACAACGCGAACGCCAGGCAGAGGCCGGCGCCCGGGTCGCGGCGGGCCAGGCCCGCCAGGTGCGCGAACGTCGTCCCGCCCCAGCGGCGACGGCAGATGGCCACCGTGGTGAACGCCACCAGGTTGGCCAGGGAGTACACGACCAGGTAGCTGACCGCCGCGGCGACTGCGGCAGTCCCCGGCAGACCCACCAGCGGCGCGAGGATGAACCCCGCCTGCGCGATCGAGGACCAGGCCAGCATGCCGACGGCATCACGCTGGCCGAGAGCACCGAGGTTGCCGACGGTCATCGTCACCGCGGCCACGACGGCCACCACGGGGGCCCAGTCGTCCCGCACCGGACCGAAGGCCGTGGTGAGCACGACCAGCAACGCACCGAGCGCGGCGGACTTGGAGACGACCGACAGGTAGCCGGCGACCGGGACGCTCGCCCCGCGGTAGGTGTCCGGGATCCACACGTGGAACGGCACCGCCCCGGCCTTGAACAGCAACCCGACGACCGTGAGCAGGACCGCGGCACCGACCGCCCGCGCCGGTGCCGTCGAACCGGCCAGCGCCGTTGCCACCTGGTCGTACGCCAGATTGCCGGCGAACCCGTACACGATGGAGACCCCCATCACCGTCACCGCCGTCGAGACAGCTGACAGCAGGAAGAACGTCCATGCCGCGCGTGCGGCGCCCAGGTCCGAGCGGCGAAGTCCGACGAGTGCGATCGAGGGCAGCGACAACAGCTCGAGCGCGACGACGAGGGTGACGAGGTCGCGTGCGACGACGAGGCAGCAACCACCCGCGGCCGAGGACAGCAGCAGGAAGTGCAGCTCACCTGGCGGTATCGACTCCTCGTGGTCCATCACGCCGGCGGCCAGCACCATCATGAAGGTGCCGAGGACGACCACCAAGGTGAGCACGAGCGTGAGCCGGTCTATCGAGCCGGTCGCGACGGCCACGGCGGACGCCGCGAGCAGCGAGACGGTGCTGACGATGGCGGGCCACCGCCAGGTACGGGTGGCATGGAAGGCCGTCACGAGCAGCGCCGCGATGGCGCCGCTGGCCAGGATCAACGCCGGGGTGACCGCGGCCCAGTCGATCATGGTGCCACCTGCACGATGGCCCCGACGGCCGGCTCGATGACACCTGTCAGCAGGCCGGGCGCGACTCCGAGAAGGACGATCGCGACGGCGAGCACGGCGCTGATCCCGGCCTCGGTCCGGGTGAGGTCGATGTCGTCGTCGCGGGGAGTGGCGGCGCCTTGCAGGACCCGTCGCACGACGCGTACGAAGTACGCCGTCGTGAGCACCACGCCAAGCGCTGCGAGGGTGAGCAGCGTCCAGGCCAGGGTGCGGTCGAGTGCGGGACTCGGCTCGTACGTGCTGCGCAGGGCGAGCATCTCGCCCCAGAAGCCGGCCAGCCCGGGCAGGCCGAGGCTGGCTGTGGCGGCGAAGAGGAGCACCACGGCCAGGCGCGGCACGCGCGTGTAGAGGCCGCGTCCGAGGGCGTCGAACGTCGCGGATCCGTACCGCTGCTTGAGCCAACCGGCGTTGAAGAACAGCAGTCCGGTGATGAGACCGTGCGCGACGCTGGCGAACACCGCAGCGAGCACACCCACCTCACTCATCGTGGAGATCGCCAGGACGACGAATCCCATGTGTCCGACGCTGGAGTACGCGATGAGCCGCTTGAGATCGTGCTCGCGCAGGCAGGCCAGGCAGGAGGCGATGATGCCGGCGACGGCGAGCGCCCCGAGGTAGGGCGCGAGGCGGGCCGCAGGCTCGGGCACTACGGACACGAACACGCGCAGCAAGCCGTACGTGCCGAGCTTGAGGAACACCCCCGCAAGCAGCACCGATCCCACGGTCGGCGCCTTGCTGTGCGCGTCGGGCAGCCAGATGTGCAGCGGCCACAGAGGCGTCTTCACCGCGAGCCCGACTGCTATCGCGACGCCGCCGAGCAACGGCACGGTGCCGGTCAGCGGGTCCGGGAGGTCCGCCAGGGTGGGGATCTGCAGGGTGCCCGCCGTCACGGCGATGACCACGAAGCCCACCAGCATCAACGCCGACCCCGTGACGGTGAACATCAAGAACCTGGTGGCCGCGAGCCGCCCGCCGCCAGGGTCGCCCCACCGAGCGATCACGAACCACATCGGGATCAGTGCCAGCTCGAAGAAGATGAAGAAGAGCACCAGGTCGAGGGCGCTGAAGACGCCGAGGGATGCGGTCTCGATCACCAGGACCAGGGCGACGAGCACGACGCCCGCGCCTTCGTGGTCGTCGGTGGTCGACGTCACGTCGGCGGCAAGGGACCAGCACACCAGCACGCACAGGAGGATCGTCATGACGACCAGCGGCAGCGAGATTCCGTCGACACCCAGGTGCCAGTGCAGGCCAAGCGCGGTGCTCCAGGGATGGTCGACCTCGCCGGCGTAGGCGCCGTCGCGAGCCGACCACGACGCGACGACGCAGATGAGGGACAGCACCGAGACCGCGGCGCCGGCGGCCGCCGCTCCCCGCGCGCTGACCACCGCGCGGGCGAGTGCGAGGCAGATCCCCGCCAGTCCCGGGAGGAGGACGGCGACGACGAGCGCGCTCACCTGCCGATCACCGCGACGGCCACGGCCAGGGCACCGATGGCGAGCACCGTTGCGTAGCTCTGCGCGTTGCGTGCCTGGGTGCGGTGCAGCAGCCCGGACCCGAGTCGGGCCAGCGCGCCCACCCCTCGCGGGTAGGCGTCGATGACGTCGCGGTCGCCGGCGACAACCATCGTCCCGGCACGGCGCACGGCGCCGGCCAGCCAGAGGTACCGGTCGTCGATGTCGAGCTCGCGCTCCAGCGCCGCACGGGCCGGCCCCGCGAGCACTGCCGGGTCGCGACCTGCCCGCCACGAGGCCCCGCTCGCCGCTGCGCCGACGAGCAGCAGGACCGTGGTGACGATCCCGACGACGACGTGGGGTTCTGCGGAGAGGGACAAAGCCAGCGTCAGTACGCCGAGGACGACGAGCGGGCCGACCATGGCCGCTCCCGGGTCCGCTGGGGCGGCGCGCTGGTGGCTCTGTCCCGCCACGCCGAAGAACACCAGCAACCAGGCACGAGTCGCGTACGCGGCGGTCAGCACGACGGTGACCAACCCGGCCGCCAGCAGGATCCAGGCCACGGCCGGCTGCAGCGGACCGTCGCCTGCGGTGGCGCCCTGCACCGCGGCCAGCACCGCGTCCTTGCTGAAGAACCCGGAGGTGGGGACGACTCCGGCGAGCGCGGCGAGTCCGACCGTCGCGGTGGCGAAGGTGAGGGGCATCGAGCGGCGGAGTGCGCCCATGTCCCGAAGCGCCGTCGAACCGGTCGCGTGGGCGATCGTCCCGGCGACGAGGAACAGAAGCGCCTTGAACGCCCCGTGCGACAGCAGGTGGTCGATCGCCGCGTCGGCGTCAGAGGCGGCGAGCGCGGCGTACATGTAGGCGAGCTGACTCACGGTGGACCACGCGAGCAGGCGTTTGAGGTCGGTCTGCACGAGCGCGAACAACGCGCCCAGCACCATGGTGAGCGCGGCCACCAGCGCGAGGACGGTGAGCGCCGCCGGTGTGAACAACGGCAGCAGGCGTGCCACCAGATAGACGCCGGCGACGACCATGGTCGCGGCGTGGATGAGCGCGCTGATCGGGGTCGGACCGGGCATGGCATCGGCCAGCCAGGTGTGCAGCGGGAAGAGCGCCGACTTGCCCACCACCGCCAGCACCAGGAGCAACCCGATCCCAGCCGGCGGCCGCTCACCGGAGCCGAGCTGGGCGAGGACCTCGCTGATCCGGTAGGTGTCGAAGGCCTGCCCGGTCACCACGATCGCGACCAGCAGGCCGAGGTCGCCGAACCTGGTCATGACGAACGCCTTGACCGCTCCGGCGCGCGCGGCGGGCAGCTCCCAGTGATGTCCGATCAGCAGCCACGAGCACAGCCCCATCACCTCCCAGCCGACCAGGAGCACGAAGAGGTCGTCGGCGACGACCACCGTCAGCATCGCGACCTCGAAAAGCCCTATCAGTGCTGTGTACGAACGATAGCGGGGGTCCCCGCGCATGTACGAGGTGGAGAAGAGCTGCACCAGGACGGTGACGGTGGTGACGAGCAGGACGAGCCGCGCACTCAGCGCGTCCAGGTGCACGGCCAACGTCACGTCGAGGAGTCCGCCACCGTCGCTCCAGGCGTACGTGCTGGTGGTGTCGGGCTGGAGGTAGGGCAGGACGATGACGAGCGAGGCTATCCAGACGGCGGTGCTGAGGCCGGTGGCCACCCGGCCGGTCATCGGGCTCCGTCCGCCTGCTCGTCGGTGTCGACGACAGCCAGGTCCACGTCCGCACTGCCCGTCGCGCGGAACAGCCCGAGGACTATCGCGAGGCCGAGACCGATCTCGGCTGCCGCGACGGCGATCATGAACAGGGTGAGGCTCTGCCCGCTGCGCAGCGCGTCGCCCCACCACGCGTCGAAGGCGACGAGGTTGAGGTTGACCGCGTTGAGCATCAGCTCCACGCCGATCAGCATCAGGATCGCGTTGCGCCGGGCGAGCACGCCGTACAGGCCGATGCCGAACAGGGCGCACGACAGCAGCAGCGGCCAGACCAGTGACATCAGTGCTGGGCCCGTTCGGGCACGTCGCCGGGTGCACCGTTGTCGCGCTCGGGACCGCGCCGCGTCAGCACGATCGCGCCGACGAGGGCGGCGAGCAGGACGAGGCTGAGGATCTCAAAGGGCAGGACCCAGGTACCGAAGATCGCGTCACCGATCGATGCAGCCGAGCCGACACCGCCCCGGGGCGGCGCAAGGCGCTCGCCGGCGAAGCCGGAGACCATGATGGCCGCGAGGCCCCCCGCGACCAGGACGGACACGGCCGCGGCGACGTTCCTGTTGGAGGTAGTGGTGGCCGAGTCGGGACCGGTGGGAGCCCGGGTCAGCATCAGCGCGAAAAGGAGCAGGACCACGACTGCCCCGATGTAGATGAGGACCTGCACCCACGCGATGAACTCGGCGCCGATGAGGAGGTAGCAGCCGGCGATCGCACCAAGAGTGAGCACGAGCCATAGGGCCGCGTGCACAACCTGGGTCGTGCTGACGGCCAGCAGCGCACTGAACACCGCCACGCCGGACAGCATCAGGAAGGTCAGCTCGACCATGCTCACGTGTCGTCCTGCACTGCCCGTCGGGTCACTTCGAGCTCCTTGGCCGCCTCGGCATGGTGGTCGAGTGCTGGCGGCGGTGGCACCGTCCACATCCACTCCCGCAGGCGATCCTTGTCGTGGGTGAGGTCGCGGATGTCGAACTCGGCGTACTCGAACTCCGGCGTCCAGTGCAGTGCGTCGAAGGGGCACACCTCGATGCAGATGCTGCAGTACATGCACAGCGAGAAGTCGATGTCGAAGGCGTCGAGGACGTTGTGGCTACGATCGCGTCCACCCTCGGTGGTCGCCGGTGTCGTCTCCTTGTGGGAGTCGATGTAGATGCACCAGGCCGGGCACTCACGCGCACAGAGCATGCAGACCGTGCAGTTCTCCTCCTGCAGGGCGATGACTCCACGCGAGCGCGGCGGCAGCTCGGGTCGGACGTCGGGATACTGCGCGGTCACCGAGCGGCGCGTCAGGTTGCGCCAGGTGACGGCGAGCCCCTTGAGGAGTCCCGCGCCGTACCTCGCAGGTTGGTTCTCGCTGCCGATCGGTCGCTCTGCCATGGTTGGCATCCTAGGCCGACGCGAGGGGGTCGGGGCTGTCGCTCGCCGTCGGACACGACGGCCCCTCGCTATCGCGGCACCACTGTGATCGCACATCGAAGTCCAGGCGCCCTGCTCAGGCGTGCGTCGGCCGTGAGCAAGTCGCAGTCCAGGAGCTCTGCCAGCGCGACGTACGACGCGTCGTAGGACGACAGGTTTTCCCGCAGCGCCCACACGCGCTCCAAGAGTGAGAACGTTGCGTATCTCGTCATCCCGATGCGCCGCAAGGCATCGAGTGCCGTCCAGCCGGAGTCCGCGGTCAGCTGCCGAGCGGCGACCCTGCGGCGTATGCCGTTGGCGACTTCTGCGTCGATGAGGTGCGGGGCATGCAACTGCTCGCTTGCCACGGTGCGACGTGCGGCGCCGTCGTTGAGTAGCGCAGAAAGGGCGGCCGAGGCGTCGACCACGATCACCTGTCGACCCTTCCGACATTCACGTCAGCGACGATGGCAGCGACGTCCACGTCAAGGTCGGGCAAGCGTCCGAGCAGCGCCGGATTGTCGGCCCTGCGGGAGACATCGGCAAGCTCCCGCACGGCTACAGCCCCGACCGAGGTTGCATCTCTGGCAGCGAGTCGCTCCAAGCGCTCGACGACGTCGTCGGGCACGTTCCGGAGATAGAGAGTCCTCATGTGGCACTATGCTAGCAGAGTTATAGCACATTGCCGAGGTAGGTGTCGTGCTCACCCTCACGCAGGTCTACGTCGGAGTGCCGATGACAACCGCGACGACGGTGGTGAGTACGAGCTGACCGAGTATCACGGGCACCAGCACCTTCCAGGCGAGGGCGTTGAGCTGGTCCTCACGCAGCCGTGGGAAGGCCACCCGCGCCCAGATGACGAGGAACGACACCGCGGCGATCTTGAGTAGCGACCACAGCCAGCCGAGCTGGTCGCTCGCCGGCCCGTGCCACCCGCCGAGGAAGAGCACGGTGGTCAGGGCGGCGAGCACGACGATACCGGCGTACTCGGCAAGCAGGAACATGGCAAAACGCATGCCGCCGTACTCGGTGTACGGGCCGAAGACCAGCTCGGAGTCGGCGACCGGCATGTCGAAAGGTGGGCGTTGCAGCTCTGCGAGGCCGGCGACGAAGAACACGGCCATGGCCGGTGCCTGCCAGAGCAACCACCACGGCTCCCAGGCCACGACGATGCCGACGAGAGACAGCGACCCGGCCGCCATCGCGACCGAGGAGGCAGCCAGCACGAAGGGAAGCTCGTAGCTGGTGAGCTGGGCCGCCACCCGAAGCGCACCGAGCAGGCTGTACTTGTTGGCGCTGGCCCAGCCGGCCATCAGCGAACCCAGGACCCCGACGCTCATCACGGCGAGCACGAAGAAGAGCCCAAGGTCGAGGTCCTGGCCGACGAGTCCGGGCCCGAGCGGGATGACGAGCATCACCACCAGGTACGGCACCAGCGCGACGCCCGGTGCCGCTGCGAAGACGCGCCGGTCGGCGGCGGCAGGTATGACGTCCTCCTTCTGCGCGAACTTCACCCCGTCGGCGAGGAGCTGCGCCCACCCGTGGAAGCCACCTGCGTACATCGGCCCGACCCGGCCTTGCATGTGTGCCATGGCCTTGTGCTCGAGCTGGCCGACGAGCAGCGGCAGCACCAGGAACGCCGCCGCCACCACCAGGCAGCGCGCGACGATGTCGAGGAGCTCACCCATCGGCGTCAACGGCCGGTGGTGGCGTCTCGGGACGCCCGCGGCGCGGACGCGCGGCCGCGGGGGCGGCGTGCGCGAGCGGGTCCGGTG
>JACCZT010000026.1 GCA_013695785.1 Nocardioidaceae bacterium
GTCAGCCCGCGCCCGTCTGGAGGAGCGGTTCCGCGCGGTGCTGCCACCGGTGCACCGCCGGTTCTGAGCGCGGGCGCGTCGGTGCGAGCTGTGACCGATCATTTCAGCGGCGGCGGACCGTCCTACTGTGTGACCCAGCCGGTCCGAACCCACCACTGGAGCATCGTATGGTCATCGTCGCGGGACACATCATGGTCGACCCTGGGCAGCGCGAGGGCTACCTCGCGGGCTGCGCGAGCGTCGTCGAACAGGCCCGGCGCTTCGCCGGTTGCCTTGACTTCGCCATCACTGCCGACATCGTGGATCCAGGGCGTATCGACATCTTCGAACGCTGGGAGTCGCAGGCCTCGGTCGAGGCGTTCCGCGGCAGTGGCCCCAGCGACGAGCAGGGCGCGGCGATGCTCTCCGCGTCCGTAGCGGAGTACGACGTGGCGGACGTACGCTCCTTGACCTGATCGGGAGTCATGGTGCCAAAGACCGTCAGGTGAGGTGGTCGAAGTCGCCGCGCACCCAGCCGATGTAGCGCTCGGCCGACCGGCGGACGACAGCGCGGGCGTCGGCGTCGATGGTGCCGCCGAAGTTGTCGTACAACCGATCGAAGGAGAACGGCTCCACCCCTTGGGTCACGCGTTCGACCACGGCGGCCGAGAGCGGGATCCGGTTCGGGTAGCTGCGCATGAACGTCACCGAGGCCCGGTCCGGGTTCGACTGGATGGTGTCCCCTCCGAACAGCACACCCTTGCCGCCTGCACCAGCTGCCCAATGTGCGACCGCGCTGCCAGGGAAGTGTCCGCCGAGCTGGGCGAGCGTGATCCCAGGGAGGAGGTCGAGCCTGCCTGACCACGTACGTATCGCAGGATCGGGACGGGCGACCCAGGCCAGGTCAGGCTCGGCGACCAGCACCGGTACGTCGCCCAGCGCTCGGCTCCACTCCACCTGCACGCCGAACATGTGGGGATGGCTCGCCACGATTGCGACGACCTCGCCCAGCTCGCGAACCCGTCGTACGGCCGGTTCGTCGAGGTAGCCGGTCGGGTCCCAGAGCAGGTTGCCCGCGGGCGTCCGCGCCAGGTGCGCCTGCTGACCGATGCCTACCTCGGGCTCGACGGTGATGCCGAACAGGTCGGGCTCGAGCTCGGTCACCCGCATCTTGCAACCGGCCGCGGCCAGCTCCTCCAGCGTGGTCCACTGCTGGCCGGCGACCGGCACCCACTGACGCTCGTCGGCGCAGATGGCGCACACGTCCACTCCCTCGGCATGCTCGACGGCACAGGTCTGACAGATCCGCATTGTCGCTCTCCTCTCTGGGCGAGCCCACAGCCTAGAGACTCAACCACGGTTGATGTCCAGGCTGTGCTGTCGCCATCACCGGACGCGACCCACCTCAGCCTGGGTAGGTGAACGGGGTCGTGGTGGCGAGCTCGACGAACCCGAGACGTTGCAGGATCGGCCTACTTGCCGGCATCGCGTCGACCTGGAGGTATCGGTAACCTCGCGCCGATGCGATGGCGGCCCGATGGGCGACCAGCGAGCGGAACGTACCGCGTCCCCGCCACGCAGCCACCGTACCGCCGCCCCACAGGCTGGCGAAGTCGGTGCCGGGAGGGAGCTCCACGCGCCCGGCGGCGATCGGAACGTCCGCGGCAACGGCGACCACGGCGGCCGCCGTACTGGGCTCGAGCGCAAGTCCCGCGAGCAGGTTGCGGCCCAGCGCGGAATGGTCACCGCCGAACACCTCGTCATGCACCGATACGACGGCTTCGACCCCGGCTGCGTCGACGACTTCCCGCAGCTCTACGCCCGGCGGCGGTGGGACGTCGAGCCCAAGGTCCGCGATCTCGGCGACGAGCAGCGACTCGGCCGGCTCGCGCGTGAAACCGGCCGCGAGCAGTCGGTCGGGGAGGTCTTGCGGCTCGTCGTACGAGTAGTGCTTCCACTCCCACGGCCGGGCCTGTTGTGCGAACCGGCTGACCTGCTCAGCAATGACTGCGTCAGCATCGACGCCTCGTAGGTCACACCAGGTGACGCCGTTCCACCCGTCTCGCGCGGACATGCTGCGGGTGACCCAGTCGTCGTGCTCGACACGTCCGTCCGGCTCCGGCTCAGGGTTGCGGCGCATCTGCTCGTCGAACGCGGCGCGTAACGCTTCTTGGTCCATGCGGGCAGGCGACCACATGAGCCGCAGCGACAGCAACTGAGTTTCGAGTGCAGACGCCTCAGCGTCGAACTGTCAGCATGACTCTCGCCCGCGCCTGGCTCGCTGCGAACGGCCGCCGACGCGCCCTCCTGCCGGTGCGCATACCCGGATCGGTAGCCCGTCGTTATCGCGAGGGCGGGCACCTCGCCCCCGAACACGCCGATGGCGTTGTCGGGTTCGAGGTCTACCTGGCCGAACGTGCAGCGCAGGCCCGACCATGACTGCCCGGAGTGTGCTGCGCATCGGGTTGGCCCTCCTC
>JACCZT010000030.1 GCA_013695785.1 Nocardioidaceae bacterium
CCTTTGCCTCGATTCTGTTCTAGCGAATGTGGGGTTCAGCCGCACAATTTCGGCGTTCCGGGCGTGCGGGGCGCCGCGGCCTCGTACCGTCGAGACAACTCCGCGGGAACCTCCACGGTGCGCCTCAACGTCGGCCGTCGAGCTCACTGCCCAAGCTCAGGGCCAGCGACGTCTCGATGACCGCGGGTGACGACGGACGGCGTACGGTCAAGATCCCGGTCAGGCTGTCGGACCGTGCGATCATCGACAACCGCGTCAGGTTCCGCACGCGCGCGGGCTCGGCCGAACCGGGCAATGACTTCGTGGCCGATCGCTCACCTGCACGTGCCGATCGGGGACCGCCGCGCCGTCATCTCCGTGAAGGTGGTCGGCGACGTCAAGCATGAACAGCTCGAACGCTTCACGGTCCGGTTCGACCACGCCCGCCAGCTGCGCATCGGGACGAAGCAGGTCACCGTCACCGTTCACGACTCCGACCCCCGCCCGGAGAAGGGCTCGCGCGTATCGTCGCGTCGTGGAGACAAGAACGAGCATGGCGGGCACCAGGAGCGGCGCAGGTCTGACCGGTGACGTCAGGGCCCTCATCGTGCTGCTGGCGGTCTCGGGCATCGGGCACTTCGTCCGGCCAGGGCCGTTCGAGCAGATCGTCCCGCAACTCTTGCCGCACAAGCGCGCCCTGGTCTACGCCTCCGGCATCGCCGAGGTCGCGTGCGCCGCGGCGCTGGCGCGAGCCGAGACCCGCCGCCTCGGTGGTTTGGCGACCGCCGCCCTGATGGTGGCGGTCTTCCCAGCCAACGTGCAGATGGCCGTCACTGCCAACGCCGACGACCGGTCCACCAAGGCGTACCGGTTCGGCACGGTCGCCAGACTCCCCCTGCAGCTGCCGTTGGTCGTCACCGCCCTGAAGGCTGCCCGCCAAGCGTCACCGCCCCCGGGAGCCCGCAGGCGCTAGCCTGGATGAGCCCCCTTCGTACGACCCTCCCGATCTGGAGCGCCACTGTGGTCACCCGCATGTCCCATCTCTTCGTGCGCACGTTGCGTGACGACCCGGTGGACGCCGAGGTGCCGAGCCACCGGCTGCTTGTCCGTGCCGGATACGTGCGCCGGGCGGCTCCGGGGATCTACAGCTGGCTGCCGCTGGGCTACACCGTGCTGCGCAACGTCGAGCGCATCGTGCGTGCGGAGATGGACGCGATCGGGGCGCAGGAGGTGCACTTCCCGGCGCTGCTGCCCAAGGAGCCGTACGAGGCGACCGGTCGGTACGAGGACTACGGCGACAACATCTTCCGTCTGCAGGACCGCAAGGGTGCCGGCTACCTTCTCGGGCCTACCCACGAGGAGATGTTCACGCTGCTCGTCAAGGACCTGTACTCCTCCTACAAGGACCTTCCGGTCATGCTCTACCAGATCCAGACGAAGTACCGCGACGAGCAACGGCCCAGGGCCGGGATCCTGCGTGGGCGGGAGTTCGTGATGAAGGACTCCTACTCCTTCGACGTCACCGACGAGGACTTCGCCACGTCCTATGCAGCGCACCGCGCGGCGTACGTCAAGATCTTCGACCGGTTGGGCCTGGACTACGTGATCGTCAAGGCGATGTCCGGTGCGATGGGTGGATCGGCGAGTGAGGAGTTCCTCGCGACCGCGGAGAATGGCGAGGACACCTACGTACGCTCGCCGGGCGGCTATGCCGCCAACGTGGAGGCCGTCCAGAGCGTCGTACCCGAGCCGTTGGGTGCGCAGGAGATGGCGACGCTGCCGGCGGCCCACGTCGAGGACACTCCCGACACACCGACCATCGAGACGCTGGTAGCACTGGCCAACGCCGAGCATCCGCAGCCCGGACACGCCTGGACGGCGGCCGACACCCTCAAGAACGTCGTCGTGGTCGTCAGGCACCCCGATGGTCGCCGTGAGCCGTTGGCGATCGGGCTGCCCGGTGATCGGGAGGTCGACCTCAAGCGTCTGGGTGCGCAGGTGGAGCCGGCCGAGATCGAGTCGTTCGACGAGGACGACTTCGCCGACCATCCCGACCTCGTCAAGGGTTACCTCGGCCCGGCGGTGCTGGGGGAGACCAGCAAGTCCGCGATCCGGTACCTGCTCGACCCCCGCGTCGCCGACGGCACCAGCTGGATCACCGGGGCGGACGAGCGGGGGCGCCACGTGTTCGGCCTGGTCGCCGGTCGCGACTTCGCCGCGGACGGGAGGATCGAGGCCGCCGAGGTACGCGCGGGCGATCCGGCGCCAGACGGATCCGGGCCACTCCAGCTCGCCCGTGGCATCGAGATGGGCCACATCTTTGAGCTCGGTCGCAAGTACGCCGATGCGCTGGGCCTGAAGGTGCTGGACGAGAACGGCAAGCTGGTGACGGTGACGATGGGGTCGTACGGCATCGGCGTCTCGCGGGCCGTCGCCGCGATCGTGGAGAACTCCCACGACGACGCCGGAATAATCTGGCCCAGGGAGGTCGCGCCTGCGCACGTGCATCTCGTCGCAGCGGGCAAGGACGACCAGCTGTTCGTCGAGGCCGAGCGCATCGCCGCCGACCTGGAGGCAGCCGGCGTCACCGTCATCTACGACGACCGGCGCAGGGTGTCGCCCGGGGTGAAGTTCAAGGACGCCGAGCTCATCGGGGTTCCCACCATCGTCGTGGTCGGACGCGGTCTTGCTGACGGTGTGGTCGAAGTCAAGGACCGTGCCACCGGCGAACGACGTGACGTCGGCATCCACGACGTCGTCGACGTGCTCAGCTCCGCGCCCCAGGCCCGCTGACCCGCCAATTCGTGGGGATGGGTGGTGCGCTCACATCTCGTGCGCGAGCAGGTCGAACAGCACGTGGTCGTCGTACGACGCGTCGCCGAGCACCGTCGCGCCGCGTTCACGACCGTACTCGGTGAACCCGTTGGCACGAGCGACGTGCTGTGAGGCCGCGTTGCCTGCCGCAGTCTTGATGAAGATCCGGCGCATCCCGAGTCCGCCGTCGACGGTGGGCGCGAAGAGGTGGGGCACGAGCAACCTGACCGCCTCCGTCATCGCGCCACCTCCCCGCGCCGCTGGGTGCATCCAGTAGCCGATCTCGGCCGTGCCATGTGCCATCCGGGGCACGCCGATGCTGCCGACCAGCTCGTCGGTGCCGGGGTCCGCGATCGTCCAGAACACCCCGGTCCCCGTGACCATCCGCTCGGTGACCATCGCGTGGTACGTACGTGCGTCCGCGGCGGTGTAGGGGGACGGCAGGATCGGCAGCCACTGGTGGGTCCGTGGGTCGTTGCAGGCGCTGACGGTCCGGTCGAGATCGTGCCCGGACTGCGGGCGGAGGCGAAGTCGTCCGCTCTCGATGACCGGCGCGGTCAGCCACTGGTTCTTCGGCTCCTGGGTGTCGGTACGGTGCAGGCTGCCCACCCAAGCGTCCTTGAAGTCGCCGCGCTGGTCCAACCACCGCGGCACAGTTCCGCCGAAGGTGAAGCCAACCTTCCAGGCGACCCGGCGCGAGGCGACGTTGCCGCGGTTGGCCCACCAGATCACGGTCTCCAGGCCGAGGTCGGCGAAGGCGTGGTGGAGCAGCAGCCGCACGGCCGTTGTCATGACGCCCCTGCCGCGCACGTCTGGGTGGGCGCCGTAGGCGATCTCGGCGAGCTTGTCGCCGCGGCTTCGCAACGACAGACTGCCGCTGAACCGTCGACGTCCGTCGGGGTGGGTGCTCTCGATGGCGAACAGGGCTTCCTCACCCGTTGCCCAGACCTGCGGGATCCTGCCCGTCAGCCAGTCGACCGCCATGGCATGGTCGTAACCGAGCGGCACGGTCGTCCACTCGACCGACTCCGGGTCCGTGCACTGCTCCATCACCGCCTCGGCGTCGCTGAGACGGTGGGCACGCAGCATCACGTCACCATGGACCAGTGTCGGCACGTCGTCGGGGAAGCGCATGACCCAACCCTGTCAACGTCGGCGTCCTGGCTCAAGCGGATTGTCGACGTACACGTCATGGTTGCTCCAAGCCAGGCAGTGCCGTGGCCCGGCCGTCCCAGCCCAGCAGGCGGGTGGCGCAGTCGGTCCACGCATCCAGGGCGAAGGCGCGTTGCTTCGCCTCCGCCACCGCGACGACGGCGGCGTAGTGCACGGCGCACCGGTCCTCTACCTGGCGGGCAACCCGAGCGGCCGACGACGGGCCGGTGATGCGGACCGGGATCGCGTAGGCGGGTTCGGCCGGCGTCGGCACCGCACCCGAACCAGCGACCTGCGCGATGAGGGCATCACGGCGCTCGAGGTGCTCACGATAGCCGTCAGCGGCTCGCTCCTGCGCAGGTGAGGACGTCGCGAGTCGGCCCGCCAGAGCGCCGTAGGCGTAGACCGACGCGTGCTCGGCCGCCAGGGCGTCCTGGAGCGTCGCGACGTACGATGCGGCCGGCAGCAGCGTCACGGCGCGGCACCGTTGCCCCGGGCTGCCACCACCGCACGAAGCAGTACGGCGTGCTGTGCCTGGCTGGCGGAGATGGCGCCGAGCACACGCGCGAAGTCACCCGACACCGCCTCCATCGCGTCCTTCGCCCGGTCCGCCGCTGCCGTGCTCTCGGTCTCGACCAGGAGCGCCACCGCGGCGACGGGCTTCCTCGGTGCGGTGCGCCTGCGTGGGGTGTCAGCGGTCGTACCACCGAGGGTGCGGACATGGAGGCGGTGGTGGGAGATGACCGGCTCGAGGTCCTCGGCGAGGCGCGGATGTGATCGCAGCACCGCCAGGCAGATCGCGAGCACGCGCTGCTGGTCTGCCCGCACTGCCCGCAGCAGCGGCTCGTCAAGGTTCTCAGCCGGCCGACCGGACGGAGTCTCCTCCGACGGGCCGGGCCCGGACTCGATCGAGCTGCACCCGGTAAGCGTCAGGGCGACCGCACCAGCCATCATCGTCGTCGTGCGCAGCACCTGGCGGCGGTCCGGCTGGGGGCGAGGCGTCACGGCAGAACGCTACCCGACGGTGCGTATAGGCTTGTCCTCCCACGACCCGCCACCGAGGCTCGTTCCGGTGCCTCTCGGCGGCGCCGCACACGTACGCAAGACGCGACAGACAAGTGAAGACGGAGGCGACCAGCTGTGAACGCGACGCCGATCTCGGACCGTCTGGAGCAGCTGCTGCGGGACTGCGTGAGCAGCCAGGGGTTCGACCTCGAGGAGGTCAGCCTCACCCCCGCGGGCAAGCACCGGGTGCTCCGGGTCGCGGTGGACCAGGACGGGGGAGTGACCCTCGACGAAGTTGCCGATGTGACCCGCGCGATCTCCACCGCCCTCGATTCCTCCGATGAGATGGGCGCCCAGTCCTACACCCTCGAGGTGGGTTCACGCGGCACCAGCAAGCCACTCACCGAACCTCGGCACTGGCGCCGCAACGCCGGACGGCTCGTCAAGGTCAAGACCGCGGACGGCGAGACCTTCGAGGGACGCATCGCCACCAGCGACGACGAGGCTGTCGCCATCGGCACCGAGGCGGGCGAACGCCGACTTCCCTACGCCGACGTCCGCAAGGCACGCGTGCAGGTAGAGCTCAACCGGAAGGACACGTGATGGACATCGACATGGCGGCTCTGCGCGCCCTCGAACGCGAGAAGGACCTGTCATTGAGCGTTGTGCTCGACGCCATCGAGCAAGCGCTGCTGATCGCCTACCAACGCACCGAGGGGTCGTATGCCCACGCCCGCGTCGAACTCGACCACTCGACCGGCCACGTCGTCGTGTGGGCCAAGGAGCGTCACGTCGACGAGGACGGCACGGTGACGTTCGGCAAGGACATCGACGACACACCGACCGATTTCGGGCGGATCGCCGCCGCGACCGCGCGGCAGGTGATCCTGCAACGGTTGCGCGACGCCGAGGACGAGCAGAAGTACGGCGAGTTCGTCGGCAAGGAGGGCGACCTGGTCTCGGGGGTCGTCCAACAGGGCCGCGAGCCCGGCGACGTCCTCGTCGACCTCGGGAGGCTCGAGGCCCTGATGCCCCTTGCCGAGCGGGTGCCAGACGAGCGTTACGTGCACGGTGAGCGGATCAAGGTGATCGTGGTGAGTGTGCGCAAGGGCATGCGCGGGCCGCAGATCCAGGTTTCTCGTACTCATCCCAACCTGGTCAAGCGGTTGTTCGCGCTGGAGGCGCCGGAGATCGCCGACGGCGCTGTGGAGATCGCCGGCATCGCGCGCGAAGCGGGCCACCGGACCAAGCTGGCGGTGCGCTCGACCATCGCCGGTGTCAACGCCAAGGGTTCGTGCATCGGTCCGATGGGCCAACGCGTCCGCAACGTCATGCACGAGCTGCACGGCGAGAAGATCGACATCGTCGACTTCTCCGAGGTGCCGGAGGAGTACATCGCGCATGCTCTGTCGCCGGCCCAGGTCAAGAGCGTCACCGTTGTCGATGCCGAGGCCCGGGCGGCCCGTGTGGTCGTCCCCGACTTCCAGCTGTCGCTGGCGATCGGCAAGGAGGGCCAGAACGCCCGGCTCGCTGCCCGGTTGACCGGGTGGCGGATCGACATCCGTTCCGATACCGAGGCCCCGGGCGGGTCAGTGGCGACCTGAGATCGCAGGACGCGCTAGACTGGACGACGGTGGAGATCTCCCAGACTGCCGCGACCGCACGACCTGCACACCCTGTGCGCACCTGTGTCGGTTGTCGACAGCGTGCGGTCAAGACCGATCTCGTCCGAGTCGTCGTGGTCGACGACGGTACGACCCAAACGGTCGTTCCCGACCTCCGCGGAGCGGCACCGGGCCGTGGGGCGTACCTCCACCCGACGGTCCAATGCCTCGAACGGGCGATGCAGCACAAGGTTTTCGGCCGGGCGCTGCGGGCTCCGGGCACTATCGACCTGGCTGGAGTCGTCGCACTCGTGCGAAGGCCCAGCCCGGCCGGCGCAGCAGTCAACCAAGAGAGATGGAGCACCAGCTCATGAGCACTCAATGAGTTCTTCCAAATGAGCATGCGCGTCAACTAGTGGTCTGCGTCCTTCCGATGGGCGGGCTCGGACCCCCAAAGGAGAGCAGTGGCAAAGGTCCGAGTGCACGAACTCGCCAAAGAGTTCGGAGTCGAAAGCAAGGTAGTCCTGTCGACGTTGAGCGACATGGGCGAGTACGTACGTTCGGCGTCGTCGACGGTGGAGCCCCCCGTCGTACGCCGCCTCAATGAGCAGTTCGGTGAGACGCTGCGCGCCCAGGGCGAGGCGAAGAAGAAGCCCGCCAAGGCCGCCGCAGCAGCCGCACCAGCCGAACCGACTCCGGCGGCCGCGCCGGAGCCGACCCCAGCGGCCAGTCCCGCAGCTACTGGTCCGACCCCTGGACCCCGTGACCCGGCCGGCCCGGAAGTTGCCGGGGCCGCCCCGATACGCCCAGCTGAGCCTTCGGCGCCGATCGTCCAGGTCCCCGCCCCGGTAGCGGAGACAGACATCCCTGACGCGCCGGCAGCGAGCGCCGACGGTGCACCCACCCCCGGTCCGCGCGCAGGCGCACCAAGGCCCCCGGGCAGCCCGCGCGGCAACGTACGCCCCGGCAACAACCCGTTTTCCTCGACGCAGGGCATGCAGCGCGGCCGCCCCGGTGGCGGTGTCGCCCGCGATGCCTCGATCCCCCGTCCGCCGTCTGCTCGTGACGGCGGGACACCGCGTCCCGGCGGCGCCGGCAACGCGATGCCCCGCCCCAACCCTGCGATGATGCCGAAGCAGACGTCCCCGTCGCTCGGTCGCGGCGGGCCAGGCCCCGGCGCCGGTACCGGTGCCCGCGGTCGTCCCGCCGGCCGCGGCGCCCCCGGTGCCGGAGGTCGTCCTACCGGTGCACCCGCCGGCGCACCCGGCCGTCCCGGTGGGGGCTTTGGTGGCCGCCCGAGCGGCGGTCGTCCCGGTGGACGCGGTGGCACACAAGGCGCCTTCGGCCGCCCCGGTGGCCCAGCCCGACGCGGTCGCAAGAGCAAGCGCGCGAAGCGTCAGGAGTTCGACCAGATGCAAGCGCCGTCCGTCGGCGGCATCCGCGTCCGCCAGGGCAACGGCGAAACGGTCCGGTTGTCCCGTGGCGCGTCGCTGACCGACTTCGCCGACAAGGTCGGCGTCGACGCCGCCTCCCTCGTCCAGGTGTTGTTCCATCTCGGAGAGATGGTCACCGCTACCCAGTCGGTGAACGACGACACCCTGCAGATCCTGGGCGAGGAGCTCAACTACACCATTGAGGTGGTCTCCCCAGAGGATGAGGACCGCGAGCTGCTGGAGTCCTTCGACCTGGAGTTCGGTGAGGACGAGGGCGATGAGTCCAACCTCATCGCGCGCCCGCCTGTCGTCACCGTCATGGGCCACGTCGACCACGGCAAGACGAAGCTGCTCGACGCTTTGCGCAAGGCCAACGTGGTCGACAAGGAGGCCGGTGGCATCACCCAGAGCATCGGCGCGTACCAGGTCAACACCGAGGTCGACGGCAACGAGCGGACCATCACCTTTATCGACACACCCGGTCACGAGGCGTTCACCGCCATGCGTGTCCGCGGTGCGCAGGCAACGGACATCGCTGTGCTCGTCGTCGCTGCCGACGACGGCGTGATGCCACAGACGGTCGAGGCGCTCAACCACGCCAAGGCCGCCAACGTTCCGATCGTCGTCGCGGTCAACAAGATCGACAAGCCCGAAGCCGATCCGACCAAGGTTCGCGGCCAGCTCACCGAGTACGGGCTCGTCCCCGAGCAGTACGGCGGCGACACCATGTTCGTCGACGTCTCGGCCAAGAGCGAGCTCGGTCTGGGCGACCTCCTGGAGTCGATCGTCCTGACCGCCGACGCCGAGCTCGACCTGCGTGCCAATCCCACCCAACACGCCCAGGGTCTGGCGATCGAGGCACACCTCGACCGTGGTCGCGGTCCCGTCGCGACGGTGCTGGTCCAGCGTGGGACGCTGCGGGTCGGCGACTCGCTGGTGGCCGGGCCGGCGTACGGCCGTGTCCGCGCCCTGCTCGACGAGCACGGCAACAGCATGGACGAGGCCACTCCGGCCCGTCCGGCGCTCGTGCTCGGCCTCACCGCGGTACCAGGTGCCGGCGACAACTTCATGGTCGTCACCGATGACCGCATCGCCCGGCAGATCGCCGAGAAGCGTGAGGCGCGCGAGCGCAACGCGCTGCTCGCCCAACGCACCGGTCGCCGCACGCTCGAGGACTTCATGGAGCACATGGAGAAGGGCGAGACCAACGAGCTGCTGCTGATCCTCAAGGGCGACGGTTCGGGTTCGGTGGAGGCGCTCGAGGATGCACTGGCCAAGATCGACGTCGGGGCCGATGTGTCGCTGCGCGTCATCGACCGCGGCGTCGGCGCGATCACCGAGACCAACGTGATGTTGGCCGCGGCGTCGGACGCGATCATCATCGGGTTCAACGTCCGCGGACAAGGCAAAGCGTCCGAGGTCGCCGACCGTGAGGGTGTGGAGATCCGCTACTACTCGGTGATCTACCAGGCCATCGACGAGATCGAGGCAGCGCTCAAGGGCATGCTCAAGCCGGAGTTCGAGGAAGCGCAGCTGGGGACTGCCGAGATCCGCGAGATCTACCGGTCGAGCAAGATCGGCAACATCGCCGGCTGCATCGTCACCTCAGGTGTCATCCGCCGCAACGCCAAGGCGCGGCTGCTCCGCGACAGCGCCGTGGTTGCGGACAACCTCGACCTGTCCAGCCTCAAGCGGTTCAAGGACGACGCCACCGAGGTCCGCGAGGGCTTCGAGTGTGGTCTGACGCTGCGCGGGTACAACGACCTCAAGGTCGGCGACGTCGTCGAGACCTTCGAGATGCGCGAGATGCCGCGCGCTTGACCCGGCGATTGGACGAAAGGGAGACGGCGATGAGCTCGCCACGCGTACGCAAGGTCGCTGACCGCATCAAGGTCATCGTGGCCGAGATGATCGAACATCGGATCAAGGACCCACGAGTCGGTTTCGTCACCGTCACCGACGTCCGTGTCACCGGTGACACCCAGCATGCGACCGTGTTCTACACGGTCCTTGGCGAGCAGGAGGCGATCGACGGCACCGCCGCGGCGCTCGCCAGTGCCACCGGCCTGATCCGCTCAGAGGTGGGTAAGCAGCTCCAGATGCGGCATACGCCGTCCTTGGAGTTCATCTTGGACGCCGTGCCCGAGAACGCCCGGCAGATCGAGGACCTGCTTGCCAGGGCGCGCGAGTCCGACGCCAACGTCGCCGCTCGAGCCGCTGGAGCCAGCTACGCGGGGGACGCCGACCCGTACAAGAAGAAGAACGAGCCCGAGGACGAGTCCGTCGAGTGACATCGGCCGCAGGCATCGTCGTCGTCGACAAGCCGTCGGGACTGACGTCGCACGATGTCGTGGGGCGGCTTCGTCGTCTCGCCGAGACCCGCAAGGTCGGCCACGCCGGCACGCTGGACCCGATGGCCACCGGCGTTCTGGTCGTGGGCGTCAACCGCGCGACCCGGTTGCTCGGGCACCTGGCACTGACGGACAAGGAGTACGCCGCGACCGTCCGGTTGGGGGTCTCGACGACAACCGATGACGCCGAGGGTCAGCTCCGCGAGCAGACCTCGGCTGGACACCTCACCGTGGAGGTGATCAGTGGCGCGGCCAGGCACCTGGTCGGCGACATCGACCAGGTGCCGTCAGCGGTATCGGCGATCAAGGTCGACGGCAAACGGTCGTACGCGCGGGTCCGGGCGGGGGAGGACGTAGTCCTCGCGTCCCGTCAGGTGCACGTCGAGCGCCTCGATGTCGCCAACGCGCGGACCGATGGTGAGCACGTTGATGTCGACATCACCGTCGTCTGCTCCAGCGGCACCTACGTGCGTGCGCTGGCGCGAGACCTCGGCGCCGCACTGGGCGTCGGTGGGCACCTCACCACGCTGCGCCGATCGCGGGTCGGCGGGTTCGATCTCGCCGTCGCCCGTACCCTGGACCAGCTTGCCGAGAGCTTCACCATGACCTCCATCGACGACGCCGCCCGCTCTGCGTTCGCGACATACGAGCTGGACGCCACCGAAGCCGCCGCAGTGCGCTTCGGCCGTCCCCTCACCGGCATCGACCTCGGGCGCACCGGCCCGGTCGCACTGTTCGACCGCGACGAGTTCCTCGCGCTGTACGAGCAGCGCGGCAAGCAGGTCCGTCCGGTGGCGGTGTTCGTCGGCTGAGTCCGCCGCTCAGGACTTGAGGCGGTAGCCCATGCCCCGAACCGTCGTGATCACATCGGCGCCGAACTTCTTGCGAAGGTAGCCGACGTAGACGTCGACGACGTTGGAGCCGGGATCGAAGTCGTACCCCCACACGTGAGACAGCAGCTGCTCGCGCGACAGCACCTGGTTGGCGTTGCTCAAGAAGACCTCGGCAAGCCGAACTCCCGAGCCGACAGCTCCACCTGCTTCTTGCCGACGAAGGCCTGACGTTGGCGCAGGTCGAGGCGCACCTTGCCATGAGTCAACGTGTCGCCGCCATCGTCGTCATCGTCGTCGTCACCGCCACCGCGGCCGGCGGCGCGATCTGGGCCGTCGTCGTCGTTGGCTTTGTCCCTTGGGCCACGACGTTGCCCATCTGTTGATGACTGCTCATCGTCGGTGGACATCACGATCGGCTGCGGGCTCTGCGGCTCAGGCGAGCTGGTGCCCAGCACCTGGGCGATTACCAGACCGACCAGAGCTAACGCTACGACGACCGCCGTCGCCAGGAGTCCTCGGATGATTCGCACTGGTCGACTCTTGCCGATCAGCACAACACTTCGATGAGACCGCGGTGAGAACACTCTTATGAAGCGTGCGAGAGTTGGGCGGTGAACATGTGGCGTTCTCTTCACGGGTCCACGACGGCGCCTCCCGACGGGGCCACGATCGTCACGATCGGGAACTTCGACGGCGTCCACCGAGGACATCGTCATGTACTGGATCGCGCGCGTGAGCTGGCTACGGAGATTGGCGGTTCACAGCGGCTGCCGGTCGTCGCGGTGACGTTCGAGCCGCACCCCATGCGTGTGCTTGCTCCTGCCAAGGCGCCCACCCAGCTGTGTGGCTTGCGGCGCAAGATCGAGCTGCTCCAGGAGAACGGCGCCGATGAGGTGTACGTCCTCGCTTTCGACGCGCAGCTGGCTGCCTGGTCACCGGTGGAGTTCATCGACAAGGTGCTGGCCGAAGATCTGCGCGCCGCGGGGGTCGTCGTCGGTGCGAACTTCCACTTCGGAGCAAAGGGCTCCGGCGACGTGGCGCTGCTCCGCGAACAGGGCCGGTCCAACGGGTTTGTGGTGCGAGGACTCGATCTCAGCGGTGACGAGCGACCCTGGTCATCGACCTACGTCCGAACCCTGATCGCTGGCGGTGATGTTGCGCGCGCGAGCCATGTCCTCGG
Source organism: Nocardioidaceae bacterium (assembly GCA_013695785.1). Classification (GTDB taxonomy): domain Bacteria; phylum Actinomycetota; class Actinomycetes; order Propionibacteriales; family Nocardioidaceae; genus JACCZT01. The sequence goes on from JACCZT010000030.1 coordinate 12,352, forward strand.
ACGGCTGCACGCACTCGAAGGGGTGATCGTCGAGGGGGACGAGCGCGGTCGGGCGATGGGCTATCCGACGGCCAACATGCCGGCATCGATGCACGAGTCGGTCCCGGCCGACGGCGTCTACGCCGGGTACCTCCGCCTTCAGAGCGACCACACCAAACGGCTGCCGGCGGCAATCAGCGTGGGAAGCAATCCGACGTTCGACGGCCAGGACCGCCGCGTCGAGTCGTACGTGCTCGACCGGGACGATCTCGAGCTGTACGGCCTCCCTGTCGAGGTCTCCTTCGTCGACCGGGTACGTGGGCAGATCAAGTTCGCCGGGATGGACGATCTCATCAAACAGATGCACGCCGATGTCGAGGACGTCCGCGAGCTGCTCGCCTGAGGGCCTGGCGTCCGCGCAACGTCATACGTGCAGCAACTAGCATCACCCAATGGTCAGCGACACCACCCAGCGGGACGTCGAGAGATGGTTCGACGACAACGGCCTGCCCTACTTCGTGGCGGGACGCTCCCACGCCATCGAGTCGTGGCTCAGCAACCGGCGCATCCTCCTCACGCTGCTCGCCGTCGCAGCGCTGTCCGCCGGAGCCGGTGTGACGATCTGGAGACTCAGCGACTCCGCCTCCATCGGCACCCTGTGTGGAGTAGTCGTCTTCTTGACGATCCTGGGCGTCTACGCGGGACGGCTGTTGAGGATGGCGACGATCGCGAGGTGGGCGGTTCGGCGCACCTTCGACTCGCTCGGGCTCCTGTTCCCGCTTGCCACGCGGGCACTGCCGCTGCTCCTACTGTTCAACACGTTCTTGTTCATCAACACCGAGGTCTGGCAGGTTGCCTCCGGCCTTCGCCGCGACCTGCTGTGGATCTCGGTCCTGTTCTTCGCCACCATCGCCGTCGTCTTCATGCTGGTACGCCTGCCCGAGGAGGTGCGCCGCGTCGAGCGGGAGGTGGCGTCGGACCGCCTCGCGGAGTGCTGCGAGGGCACACCGGTCGAAGGGATGGCACCAGAACACCAGACCAGCCCCGCGGACACCGAGCTGTCGCGCTTGGGCCGACTCAACCTCGTGCTCGTGCTGCTGTTCAACCAGGCGATCCAGGTGCTGCTGCTGAGCATCGCGGTCCTCGCCTTCTTCCTGGTGTTCGGCAAGCTCGCCGTCACCGACGACGTCATCACGACATGGCTCGGCGACGGACATCCGGACCAGATCATGCTTTTCGGCCGCAGCATCTCCTGGGGCCCCAGCAACGAGCTGTTCCAGGTCTCCCTGTTCCTGGCCGCGTTTTCCGGACTCTACTTCTCGGTCTACGCCGTCACCGACGAGAAGTACCGTGCCGAGTTCTTCTCCTCGATAGAGAAGTTCCTCGAGCGGGCGATCGCCGTCCACACCGTCTACCGAACTCTGCCCGGCACCACGACCGACGGCAGTGAACCAACGCGCTGATGACAGGTCCGACTCAGCGAAAACCGAGCCTCGCGGGCGCCCGGCCGGTGATCAGGGTTGCCAGCTGCCGCTGACCCGCCTTGGTGAGCGTTGCGGCGCCGGAGTCGTACGGATTGGCGGCTCGGGCAGGATCACCGGTCAACGTGCGGTGCGTCTTGGCTGCCACGGCTTGCATGCCGACGGCGAACGGGTGGTACGGGAAGGCCTCAAGGGGCTTCAACGTCTGGCCGTTGACCCACGCCCGTTCACCCGCGCACACATCGTGGCCCTTGGAGACACCGAAGGTGTTGACGTACGACGCGTCGCTGGACTCGGCGGCGTTCCTGATCGAGGCGTTGAGCCGCCTCTCGACCGCGTCGGCCCAGGCATAGTCGCCGTCGGCGAACGGCATCTCGTCGACGCAGGTGCCCGTTGGTGGCAGCAAGCGGAGGTACCCGACCACGGCGACAGTCGCGTTCGGCGAACGCTTGTGAATCTTGGCGATCACGGCGGCGACCCGGCCCTCGATCGCGGCGGCGTCCCGCATCTTGGTGTCGACGCCGTCGACCGTGAATTCTTGTTTGCAAGGAGAGCCGGTCGGGTCGGACTCTCGTACCTCAGGACACTTGGACGTGAGATCGCCGAACAACCCGAAGTCGTTGCCACCGATCCCGAGCGTCACCAGGTCGGTCGTGCGGCGCAGGGAGTCGAGCTGAGCCGGGTTGGTCCCGATGGGAAGAGTCTGCGGCGACGTCATGTCCGTGGTCTCAGCGGCCGAGCAGAGCCACCATCGCCACGACCACGGCTGCCAGTGTCACCGCGGTCTTGCGGAGGAGTGTGGCCCTTGTGTTCATCGCGAACCCCTTCGGTCGGGTGGCCCGAAGGCGACCAGGAGACGCCGAAGTGCGGCGCCGCCGCTGCGTACTCGGCATTGAGTGCGTCGATGCCCGTGTCGTAGTCAACGATCGCGTGCGACCACACTCGCAGGGCGCCGCTTCCTACGACGGCGGCTCCGACCAGGTCATCGCCCTGGGAACGCGTCCGTAGCACCGCCGGCTCGAACAACGGCGGCAGGAATCCGAAGGTCTGTCCCGCGGCCTGCATCTGCTGGTCCACTGCGTCGTCGGC
>JACCZT010000051.1 GCA_013695785.1 Nocardioidaceae bacterium
CAGTCCGACCAACCCTCCGACGGACGCGGTGATGGGCGTGTGGTCCTCAGCGGGGCTCGACACGTCCGCCGTTGCCGGTTGCGGTGCTGTCTGTGTGCTCTGCTGGCGGGGCGCCGAACCGCCGTCGCGTCCAGAGCTCTGGTCACGCCCGTCGGACTTGTCGTTGACGTTGTGGTTGCCACGGTCGCCGAGGACGGCGTTGCCGGTGGCGTCGTCGGGAAGCAGGAGCTGCCAGCCGGGATAGATCAGGTCCGCGTCCTGAAGGCTCGTGCCGTCGGCTTGCAGAACGGCCTTGTTGAGATCGTAGATCTCCCGCCACCGCCGCCCGTCACCCAGGAGGCGCTCGGCGATAGCCCAGAGGCTGTCGTAGTTGCCGCTGTGCGGCGGCTGGACGATGTAGCGCAGCCCGAGCTTGGCCTGGACGTCGTTGCCGACCTTCGGCGCGATCGCGACGTGCGCCTCCGGCGCCTGGTCGGCCAGCTGACGCAGGGCGTCGGCGTCGGCGGCGACCCGGGAGACGAAGGTGGCGTGGCTGGCTACCGGCTGGGCGGCCTCCGCTGCCGTCGCAGAGACTGCCGCGGAGCTCGCCACGAGGACGATGCTCGCCACCAGCCGGCGGACCAGCGGGTGGGACGTGCCTTGTGCGGTCGTGACGCCATCACGGTGACGGCGGTGCGCGCGTAGCTCGATCACCAGGCACACCATGAAGTGGGCCCACGCGACCCACATGACCGCGATCAGCACCCCCAGGATCGCGTCGGCACCGAGCGGCTCGGTCAGCAACGATCCCGACAGGGATGTGGGCAGGGGGTTGCCCCCGACGGCGACGAGCGCCCACGGGACGCCGACCACTACTGCCAGAAGTGCAACGAGCGCTGCCATGCCCCGCAGTCGTTGTCCGGTACTGATCACGTCGTGCTCCCTCGATAGACCTACGGGTCCATGGTGCACCCGGCAAGGTTCACGGTCACTCCAGCGCGCGGACCAGGTCGCGCAGCAGGCCCGCCTGAGTGGTGCGCTCGGCAGCGAGCTGATCGCCGTACGAACGCTCCCCGGCGGCCAGCAGGAGGCCTTTGAGCGCGGTCACGGCGCCGTGCGCCGGGGCGGCCAGCGCCTCGACCAGGTCGGCAGCGGTGGCGTCGAGGGAGGCCACCGGGACGACGATGTTGGCCAAGCCGACCTGTGCCGCCTCTGTGGCCGACACCCAGCGGCCTGTCGCACAGATCTCGAGGGCGCGGCCGTATCCCACGGCCTGGACGAGGGGCTGGGTGCCACCCAGGTCTGGCACCAGGCCGAGCGCCGTCTCGCGCATCGACAGCTGGGCGTCGTCGGCAAGGATCCGCAGGTCGCAGGCCAGGGCGAGCTGGAAGCCCGCGCCCACCGCGTGGCCCTGGACCACCGCAACCGAGACGAAGGCCGGAGAGCGCCACCAGGTGAACGCTTCCTGGTACCGCGCGATGGCATCGTCCAGCTCGGAGTCGCTGCCCTGGGCGAGACTGACCAGGCCTGGATCACCCGAGATCGCACCAGGCTCGAACATCGCTCTGTCCAGACCCGCGGAGAACGACGCGCCTTCACCACGCAGGACCACGACGCGCACACCGGGTGGGACCGCCGCACCGATCCTGGCCAGCGCGCGCCACATGGCGGGGGTCTGGGCGTTGCGCACGCCAGGACGCGCGAGCCAGATGGTCAGGACCGAGCCGTCCGCGTCCAGCCGCAAACCGGCTGCCGTGAGCTCCCCCTCGTCTGGCATGGCATCAGCTGTCATGACGCCGAGCCTAGTGCTCAGATGCGGGCGACTCAGGCGAGGCTGACCAGGTCCGCGTACTCGGCGTTCCAGAGGTCTTCGACGCCGTCGGGGAGGATCAGCACCCGGTCCGGGTCCAGCGCCTCGACCGCACCTTCGTCATGGGTGACGAGAACCATTGCGCCCTCGTACGAGCGGATGGCCGCGAGCACCTCCTGGCGTGAGGCCGGGTCGAGGTTGTTGGTCGGCTCGTCGAGCAGCAGCACATTGGCGGCCGAGACGATCAGGCTGGCCAGCGCTAGGCGCGTCTTCTCCCCGCCGGAGAGCACCCCGGCGGGCTTGTAGGAGTCGTCGCCGGTGAACAGGAAGGAACCGAGGACGCTGCGGGCCTGGGTGTCGGTCAGCTGTGGCGCGGCGGACTGCATGTTCTCCAAGACACTCCGGGTGACGTCGAGAGTCTCGTGCTCCTGCGCGTAGTAGCCCACCCGGAGGCCGTGACCGGCCACCACCTCGCCGGTATCGCCTGAGTCGACGCCGGCGAGGATGCGCAGCAGCGTGGTCTTGCCGGCGCCGTTGAGGCCGAGCACCACCACGCGGCTCCCACGGTCGATGGACAGGTCGACGTCGGTGAAGATCTCCAGCGAGCCGTACGACTTGCTCAGCTCGCGGGCCGTCAGCGGGGTCTTGCCGCACGGCGCCGGCGTCGGGAACGAGATCTTGGCGACGCGGTCGTTCGCGCGTTCTGCCTCGAGCCCGGCCAGCAGGCGTTCGGCCCGCTTGGCCATGTTCTGTGCTGCGGTCGCCTTGGTCGCCTTGGCGCGCATCTTGTTGGCCTGTCCCATCAGCTGCTCGGCCTTGCGCTCGGCGTTGGACCGCTCCCGCTTGCGACGCCGTTCGTCGGTCTCGCGCTGCGTGAGGTAGGCCCTCCAGCCCATGTTGTAGACGTCGATCTCGGCCCGGTTGGCGTCGAGGTGCAGGACGCGGGTCACCGTCTCATCGAGCAGGGCCACATCGTGGCTGATCACGATCAGGCCGCCCTTGTGCGCCTTCAAGAACGTGCGCAGCCAGACGATGGAGTCGCCGTCCAGGTGGTTGGTCGGCTCGTCCAGCAGCAGGGTGTCGGCACCGGAGAACAAGATCCGGGCGAGCTCGATCCGACGACGCTGCCCGCCCGAGAGCGTGCGGAGTGGTTGGTCGAGGACACGGTCGGGCAAGCCCAGGCTTGCCGCGATGGTCGCCGCCTCGGACGCAGCGGCGTACCCGCCGCCGGCGTACAGCTCGCTGTCGGCGCGGGCGTAACGTCGCATTGCCTTGTCGCGCACCGAGTTGTCTGCCGAGGCCATGTCGATCTCTGCCCGCCGGAGGGTGTGGACCGACTCGTCCAGGCCGCGGGCCGACAGGATCCGGTCCCGGGCAGCGATGTCCAGGTCCCCGGTCCGTGGGTCCTGGGGCAGATAGCCGATGGTCCCGCTGTTGGTGATTCGCCCCGCGCTCGGTTCGCCGTCGCCGGCCAGCACCCGGGTGAGCGTGGTCTTGCCCGAGCCGTTGCGTCCGACGAGCCCCACCTTGTCGCCGTCCCCGACCCCGAAGCTGGCACCGGTCATGAGAACGCGGGAGCCCACACGGAGCTCGAGATCGTGAACTGTCAACATCGCATGTCAAGGGTACGGATCAGGCTGCGAAGCTGCGGTACCCGGGGAGGAGCTCGTCCACCAGCGCATCGGTCTGCGGCGCCGCGCCACCTGGCGAACCGTGCTCGGCGATGGCAGCGTACATCTGATCTGCGACGGTCCTGGTGTCGTTGGGGCCGCCGAACCTCGATGCCAGCCGCAACGCAGCACGCCACAGCTCCTCGCTGGCCGGTGCCATCGCCAGTCCGCGCAACAGGGCGTCACGCGCGCCGACGGCGTCGTCGCCCTGGGCACACGACTCAGCGACCACCCGGGCCGTGAGGACGACGGCCAACGGCATGTCGGTCTCGACGCTCTCCTGAGCCAGCCAGGCGTACCGTCTGCCCGGTAGACCGGTCCACGCCGGGCCGCGTACGAGGTCGAGCGCGGACTGGAGCAGCCGGGTGTCACCGCCCGGCTGCGTTGCACCGCGGTTGAGGGCCGCGCGGAACCCGTCCCAGTCGACCGACACGTGGTCGGTGTCAAGCGCCCAGGCGCCATCTCGTAGTGCAAACAGCGCCTCGTGGTCCGGGCCGTTGCCGAGCCAGCGCTTAGCCTCGGCGAGCGCGGCGTCGCGGGTCGACGGGTCGACACCGCGCGGCCAGATCGCTGCGCCGAAACGGTCGGGGTGCACCCCGCCGGGGTGCAGGGCGGCGAAGACGAGGATCTCGGTGAGCAGCTCGCGCCGCCCCTCCTCGACCTCGCCGTCGGTTTGGACCTCGATCGGTCCGAGGACGTTGATGTTGATCTGGGTCGTCACGACGTCGGCCCGGTCGACGTCCGCCTCGACCTCGGCAGCGAGGACACGGGCTACCTCGTCGAGGCGCAGCTGCGAGGCTGCCGGATCCTTCGGCTCGGCGAACAAGCCGGCGAGCGACCGGTACGCCGAGGTGGTGAGCAGCTGCGCCTCGACATCGATGCCGAGCACCCCGCTGGTCATGCGGTTCTGCGCGGACATGGCGAATCTCGCCGCGGCGTCGGGGCAGTCGCCGACGACCACCACGGCGACGCCGACCTGCGTGTCGGCCGCCAGGTCGGTCAGCCGCTTGACCGCCCCGGGGTCAGGCACCGCAGAGCACACGACGAGCTCGAAGGTCCACTCCTGCTCGCGCTGAGGCAGCATGCGCGCGGTACGGGCGGACGTGGCGTCGGCACGTCGGCAACCGGATCGCTGGAAGGAGGCGACGTTGTCGAGCGACTCGATGGCTCGCTCGACGTCATCGACGTGCCGGATGTGACCCAATGCCGAGAGGTCGTCGGCGAAACCGACGAGGGTGACTCGGGTGAGGTCGGCCCAGGGATGTATCGCCACGTCGACTGCCATGTTGAGGGCGACGGCACGTGCAGAGACCGGCTCGCCTCCGATGGACACCAGTCCGGGTACGCCCTCGAGGTCGAACATCGCCAGCGAACCGTCGTCGCGGCGTCCGAGCGCCACCAGACCCGGCACGGGCGACGGCGCGGAAGGGGCGGTCCATCCGAACGCCGCCGACCGGTCGGCAACCCAGACCCTGCCGTCCTGCCGCGCTGTCCAGCCTTCGCGTACGGCCGTCTCCGGCGCGGCCGCGAACGCCATCACCAGGCCGTCCGTGCCGAGGGTGCAGCGGGCGGGAGCGGGCACCGTGCCGTTGACGGGGTTCCACGCACGCAGGGCGCGATCGACCCAGAGGGCGGTCTCTTCGTCGGCCTCTTCGCGCAGCGCCATGACCGGCATCGGGACGCCACTGCCGGCACCGTGCGTGTCTGGCTCGGTGTCGGCTCGTCCCGCCCACAGTGCCGCGGCGCTCATGCTTGCACTGCGACGCCGCAACCGCATCAGCAGGCTCGCAGCCAGCAGGCCGCCGGCGACCCCGAACACCGGCGCCCATGACGGCGTCTGCGGCTCAGTCGCACGCGTGTCGGCGTCATCCCCGCTGCGGCCCGCGGCAGCACTGTCCATCTCGACATCACTCTGCGGCGCGACATCGCTGTGAAGCCCGGCTTCGCTCTGCGCGGCGGCTGGGCGAGCGGTGACCTCCCGCGTCACCGCGGCCATGTCGTCCTCGCCGCGGCCGTAGTCGACGATCTTGAGCTCTGGCCCCTTGGCGTCAGAGGGCAGCTGGATCACCCAGCCCGGGTGGATCAGGTCGGCCCGGGTCATGACCTGACCGTCGGGCTGGGTCTGGTCCTTGTTGAGGCGGTAGATCTCCTTGTACCGCAAGCCGTCACCGAGGTAGCGCTCGGCGATGTCCCACAGGGTGTCGTAGTTGCGGCCGTGGGGCGGCTTGACGTCGTAGTAGGTGACCCGCCCCTTGCGCTGGCCGGCGACCTGGTCCGGAGCCGCCGGGGAGGACGCACCGGACGCGGTGGAGTCCTTCGTGCCTTCGGCTCCCGCGGCGGCGGGAGGGCTCCACGACTGGACGCTGGACGAGTGAGGCTGTTGATCTGCCGAAGGCCTGGCCGCCGCGGACGCGGCGGAAACCGTCGCGGCCGAACCGGTGAGCACCATGACTGCGGCGACGAGGCGGCGAGCGAGTGCCTGGGTGCCGATCGCACCGCCGGGTATCCGTGGCGCTAGCCCGCGGGCACGGCGTTCGGTCCAGACCTCGACCGCCACGCAGAGGACGAAATGTGCCCACGCGAGCCACACCGCGGCCGTGAGGATCGAGAACAGCGTTCCGGCAGAGATTTCCGCCGACAGCAAACTGCCTGACGGCATCGAATCAGGCCAGGGGGCGCCGAAGGCTGCGAGCAGCCCGAACGGAAGACCGACGACGATGACCAGCAGACCGACCAGTGCGGCGATTCCTCCGACGATCTGCGCGCGGCGGCTGGGAACGTCCGCGGCGACCGGCAACCTGAGGCGGTGACGGTCAGTCGCTACCATCCACCAGCCCCGTCACTGGATGATCTCAGGGAGGATGTTGTTGCCCTGCGTCTCCAGCACCGACAACGGCTGGTACGACACCATGTCATAGCCTTCACCGT
>JACCZT010000061.1 GCA_013695785.1 Nocardioidaceae bacterium
GCGGAGTCGTACGACTCGATGGGGTCATCGACGAGGTGGGTGGCGCGGCTCTAGCATCAGCCGATGCCTCCCTCGCCGCCAGCGTCGCTGTGGGCCAGCGGGTTCCGCCGGCTCCTGGCGGCGCGCCTCGTCGCACAGACCGGCGACGGCCTGTTCCAGGTCGGCGTCGCATGGCTCGTCCTGCTGTCGCCCGATGCGCAGCCCAGCCCTGCCGCGTTCGCCGGTGCGCTCGCACTGGTGCTCCTGCCGTTCAGCTTCGTAGGCCCGTTCGCCGGCGTGTTGCTCGACCGTTGGTCGCGCCGCCAGGCGCTCGTCCTCGGGCAGCTGGCGCGCGCGGCAGTCGTCGTCTGCGTCGCCGTCACTGCGCTGCCGACCGGGCTGCCGCTGTGGCCGGCGTACGTCCTCGTGCTCGTCGCCCTCGGACTCAACCGGGTGCTACTCGCCGCGCTCTCAGCCGCGCTGCCGCATGTGGTGACATCTGAGCGGCTGGTGACCGCCAACGCGATCGCGCCCACGGCCGGCACGATCGCACTCGGTACCGGCATCGGTCTCGGCGCAGTCGTCCTGGGGGTGACGGGGAGCTCACCGGTGGTGATCGCCGTCGCCGTCGCCGCCTACGTCTGCGCGGCCGGTGTCGCCGCCGCATTCGACCGGAGCGCGCTCGGGCCGCACACGCCCAGCCGGAACCCCATCCTCGGCTCCGCGGCGGGCGACGTCATCAGCGGCCTGCGGCACCTGGGCGCCCGCCGGCCCGCCGCCACGGCGCTGCTCAGGCTCTCGGCATTCCGCCTGCTGTTCGGTGCGTGGACGCTCGTCGTCTTCACCCTTGCCCTCGGCGCCGACCCGCCCGCCTCGTCCGAGGTCGTGGCGGCCGTGGCGGTGACGCTGGCGGCTGGGTACGGCCTCGCGGCCCTGCTGACCCCGCTCGTCGTCCGCCGATGGCGGCTGGGACGGTGGGTCGCCGTCCTGGCCGCCGCCGGGACCGTCGTCCTTGCGCTCACCATCGCGCTGGCGCCGGCGTTGGGCGCTGTCGTGCTGGTCGTGCAGGCGCTGGTGTTCGGGCTCGTCGGCCAGACGCTGAAGATCCACACCGACACGCAGGTGCAGCGTCACGTCGACGACTCGTACCTCGGTCGAGCGTTCACCGTCTACGACATCTGCTTCAACGTCGCCTTCGTCGGCGGCGCACTCCTCGCCCTCGCCACCTGACCACCCGTCATCGCTGAGACTTACGCACGTTGGTTCACAAGACGGCGTGTCGCGCCGCTGGTGTAAGTCTCAGCGACGTGCAGGTAAGTCCCACGGGAAGGGTGCCGAGCAGGCAAGTCCCACGGGGAAGGTGCCGAGCAGGCAAGTCCCACGGGGCAAGGTGCTGTGCCGGCATGTCTCAGCGAGGTGGGGTGGCGCGGCGGGCCCACCAGGCGCGAAGCTCGTCGGCAGCGACGGCCTCGCCGAGCGGCCCGCGGTCCATGCGCAGCTCCAGAAGATAGCGGTATGCCTCCCCGACCTCGCGCCCGGGCCCGACTCCGAGCACCTGCATGATCTGGTTGCCGTCGAGGTCAGGACGCAGTGCGGCGAGCTCCTCGGCCTCGCCGAGCACAGCGATCCGGTCCTCGAGGTGGTCGTACGTACGCTGCAGCCGCTGTGCCTTGCGCGAGTTGCGCGTCGTGCAGTCAGCGCGGGTCAGCACGTGCAGACGCGTCAGCTGGTCGCCGGCGTCACGGACGTAGCGACGTACGGCCGAGTCGCTCCACTCGCCTGAGCCGTACCCGTGGAAGCGCAGGTGCAGCTCGACCAGTGTGCAGACCTGGTCGATTATCTCGTTGCTGTAGCGCAGCGCCTTCAAGCGCTTGCGGGCCATCGTGGCTCCGACGACGTCGTGGTGGTGGAACGTGACCACACCCCCCGGCCCGAACCTGCGGGTCCGCGGCTTGCCGATGTCGTGCAGCAGCGCTGCCAGGCGGATGACCAGGTCAGGGGCCCCGGACGCCAGCCGGTCCTCGAGCGCGATCGCCTGCTCCAAGACGGTGAGCGAGTGCTCGTACACGTCCTTGTGCCGATGGTGCTCGTCCCGCTCGAGCATCAGCGCCGGCAGCTCTGGCAGGACGTGCTCGGCGAGGCCGGTGCGCACCAGCATGTCCAGACCGGCGCGCGGAGACGCGCTGAGCAGCAGCTTGTCGATCTCGTCGCGCACACGCTCGGCCGAGACGATCGCGACCCGGTCGGCCATCTGCGTGATGGCCGAGGCCACGTCGTCGGCCATCGAGAACCCCAGCTGCGACATGAAGCGCACGCCGCGCAGCATCCGCAGCGGGTCGTCGTCGAACGACTGGGCCGCGGTCACCGGTGTACGCAGGACGCCGCGGGTGAGGTCCCGCAGCCCGCCGTACGGGTCGACGAACGCGCCGTCGGGAAGTCGTACGGCCATCGAGTTGACGGTGAAGTCGCGGCGGGACAGATCCCCCTCGAGGGTGTCGCCGAAGTCGACGGCCGGTTTGCGCGAGGACGGGTCGTACACGTCGGAGCGAAAGGTGGTGATCTCGATCTGCGTGTTGCCCTTGCGGCAGCCGATGGTGCCGTACGCGCGTCCCATGTCCCAGATCGCGTCTGCCCACCCGGTGACAAGCCGCTCGATGACGTCCGGCCGCGCCGACGTCGAGAAGTCGAGGTCGTTGCCGAGCCGTCCGAGCAACGCGTCGCGCACGGGGCCCCCGACCAGGGCGATCTGTTCATCGGCGTCCTCGAACCGCCGGCCGATCTCACCGGTGACCGGCGAGATCCGTACCAGCTCGCGCAGGGCGCTGTGCTGGGCCTTCGTCAACGGAACCGGGCCGTCGCCAGCGGCTGCGAAGGGCGGCGGAGTGGACACGGGGCCAAACTCTACGTGGCCGTGTAGCGCCCCACTAGCATGGTCGCGATGAGCAGACGACGCACCGCCGCAACGGTGGTTGCGGCGCTCGCCGTCGCGCTCAGCGCTCTGATGCTGTCCGAGCCCGCCGCCGGCGGCGGTGCCCGCGGCGCCGCGGCTGACGACGACCCCCTTGCCGTGACACTCACGTCGATGGTGCCGGCCCACCTCGAGCCGGGCCGTCCACTGAGGCTCAGGGGGACGGTGCAGAACGTCGACACCGAGGTCTGGGCCGATGCGAGTGTCTATCTCGTCATCCGCCCGACGCCGTTGACCACCCGTACCGAGATCGACACCCTGCTGTCGGCCGGCGCGCCGCCAGGCGGGTCGCGGCTGATCGAGATCGACACCTTCGACAACATCGGCTCCCTGGCGCCGACACAGGTCAAGAGCTTCAGGCTCGAGGTGCCGTACGACACTCTCGGCATCAGCCAGGCCGCCGGGGTATATCCGGTAGGGGTGCAGGTGCTCGCCACCGACGAGTCGGGGTTGCGCAGCACCACGGCGGCCGGCGAGGCCTCGACCCTCATCCCGCTGGTGCCGGACAAGACCGACCCGGTCGGCGTCGCGACCGTCTGGCCGTTCGTCACCGCACTGCGTCGCGGCCCTGATGGCGGAACACTCGATCCGAGCCGGCTCCTGTCTGAGATCAGCCCCGACGGTCGCCTGGGACGCCTGCTCGAGATGGCGACAGCATCGACCGGTCCGGGGTCGACGGTCCTCGTCGATCCCGCGCTGCTCGACGCGGCCCGTGACCTCAGTCGTGGTCCGGACTCGGGCGCCACGCCGGACGACGACAACGGTGTATCGAGCACCCAGGCCCGCGAGACGGCGCGTGTGTTCCTTGCCGGCCTCGTCGAGCTCGCCGAGGATCATCCCCTGTGGGTCCCGGCGTACGGGCGCCCCGACGAGCAGGCGCTCACCGACACCTCGGACGGGCGCGGCGGCCGTACCGTCTCGCACGCGACGCGACGTGCCACGAGGAACTCGTTGAAGCGGTACCAGTTGGAGGGGCTCGACGTGTACTGGCCAGCGGGTGGGCTTGCGTCGGCCGAGACCCTGGCAAGTGTCAAGACGCGTGGCGGTCCGCTTGCGATGCTCTCACCAAAGGTTCTCGACGGGTGGCTGCCGACTGATGGTGTCGTCGTGGACGCTGCGACGACAGCGCTCAGGGACGGCGACGACGCCGCAGATGCCGAACGGCTCCGCACCTTCGTCACCGATCCGACGCTGCTGGCGGGCGGCAGCGGGAGCTCCCCTGCGCTCGAGGCACGCCAGCGGACCCTCAGCGAAGCCGCGTTGCTGGCCATCGGCGGCGCCGCGCAACAGCCGGACAGCGCCTCGCTGGCCCTGGTTCTGGGACCGGCGTGGGACCCCGGCCCGGCCTGGCGGCAGGGCGACCTCGCCAGCCTCTACCGCGCCCCGTGGATACGCCCCGTTGACGCCGACGACGCTGTCGACGCCGTGCGCGTCGCACCACCGGAACAGGTGCTGCTGCCCAAGCGGCTTGCACCGCGAGCCATCCGCGTCGAGCAGGTACGCCTCGCCGCGGGGATCGTCCGAAAGGCCCGCGACTACGCATCGATCATCGATGCCGACACCGGCACCTCGGCGTACTACGACGAGCTTGCCGCACTGGCAGTGTCCTCGAGCTGGCGGACCGAACCCACGGCAGGGCTGGCCAACGCCGAGGCGCAGGACGCCGCAGCCAGCGCGATACTCGCGAAGGTGGCGATCGAGTCCAACCAGTTCGTGACGCTCCCGGGCACCAGCGGCAGGTTCCCGCTGACGGTGACCAACGGGCTGGACAAGGCCGTCCGCGTCGGCGTCGAGCTCAAGACCAGCAGCGCGAACCTTGCCTTCGACCCGGTCGACCCGGTCGAGATCCCGCCCGGCCAGGTCGTGACCGTGACCGTCAGCGCCGACGGTGACGGCAACGTGAGCAACTCCGCGGTCGTCGCGCGGCTGACGACGCCGGACGGCGAGACGTTCGGCACGCCGGCGGAGTTCAACGTCCGCACCAGCGTCGTCGGCACGATCATCTGGATCGTGATGGGTGTCGCCGGTGCCCTGGCCGTCGTCGCGTTCGGCCGCCAGATCCGCAACCGTCGCCGTCAGCGCGTCAAGGCGTCGCCGGCGACTGCGCAGGAACCCGCCCCATGAGTCCCAACGCACCGAAGCAACAGACGCTGCTCTCGGCGAGCGCGTTGATGGCTGCCGGGACCGTCGTGTCGAGGCTGACCGGATTCGTCCGCGCCGGGCTCATCGTCGCCGCGATCGGCACGTCGTTGAACGCCGACGTCTTCAGCAACTCCAACACCATCCCCAACGCCCTGTACATCCTCGTCGCCGGTGGCGTCTTCAACGTCGTGCTCGTCCCGCAGCTGGTCCGCGCGATGAAGAACGATGCCGACGGCGGCGACGCGTACGGCAACCGGGTGGTCACTCTCGGCCTGCTGGTGCTGCTCCTGGCCACGGTCGCGCTCGTGGCCGCGGTGCCGCTGCTGGTCCGGCTGGTCTTCGACGGCGGCCTGTTCGACCAGCGCAACGCCGGAGCACGCGAGTCGGCGTACGCGCTGATGCGCTACTGCATCCCGCAGGTCTTCTTCTATGGAGCTTTCGTCCTCGTCGGGCAGATCCTCAACGCCCGCGGCCGGTTCGGGCCGATGATGTGGGCCCCGATCGTCAACAACGTGCTCTCCTCCGGCGTCCTCGGCGCCTACATCTACCTCTACGGCAGCAGCGACGCACGCGACGGGTTCAGCACCGGCCAGGAGCTGCTGCTGGGCATCGGGTCGACTGCCGGCATCGCCCTGCAGGCCGCGGTGCTGGTGCCGTACCTGCGCCGGGCCGGCTTCCGCTTCTCGCCGCGGTTCGACTTCCGCGGCGTCGGCATGGGGCACACCCTGCGGTTGGGGCTGTGGACGCTGCTGTTCATCCTCGCCAACCAGGTCGCCTTCTTCGTGATCAACCGGATCGGGTCGGGCGCCACCATCAACGACACCGGCGGCGGCGCGGCGGGCTCGACGGTCTACGGGATCGCGTTCTTGATCAGCCAGGTCCCGCACGGCGTCATCACCGTCTCGATCGTCACCGCCACGATGCCCTTGCTGTCCAGGCTCGCCGCCGACAACGCCTACGCCGACCTGCGCACCGAGCTGCGACGGTCCCTGCGGTTGGTGTCCGCCGCGATCATCCCGCTGGCGATCGCGGTCGCCTGCCTCGGCCAGGCGGTCGCCACCGTCGTCACCGGCTACGGCGACAAGGTCGGAGAGACTCGTCCGATCGGCTACGCGATCATGGCTTTCGCGCCGGCGATGGTGCTGTTCAGCGTGCACTACCTGATGCTGCGCGGCTTCTATGCCATCGAGAACACCCGCACACCGTTCCTCGTCCAGGTCTGGCTGTCTGCCACCAACATCGTGCTCGCGGTGACGCTGGCGATGCTCGCCCCGCCGGATCGGGTGGCGATGGTGCTGGCGCTGTCCTACGGCGGCGCCTACCTCGTCGGCGGCGTGCTGTCGACCACACTGCTCAGCCGCCGGATCGGACCCGTCATCGACGCCTCCACCTGGGCCTACTTCGTCCGCGTGCTGCTCGCCGGCGCCGTTGCGGCAGCCGTCATGCTCGCGACGTACGCCGGGCTCACCCGTGCGGGTCTGGTGGTGACCGACGTCGGGGCTGCCCTGGTGATCGTGGCCGCCGCCGGTCCGCTCGGCGCACTGGCGTACCTCGTCGCCGCCCGCGTGCTGCGGATCAGCGAGGTCGGGGCGCTGGCCGGCGCACTGCTCGGCCGGCGGGGTCGCGCAACATCCGGCTAGTTCCGCCCTGATCTCTTAGCATGGGTGGACAAGCCGTGCGTACGAGCGAGACCGGGAAGGCATCGGGAACAGCTGTCGTGGATCAAACCGCGTTGTCCTCCGGCCTGGTGCTGTCCGCCCGCTACCGCCTCGAGGACCTGATCAGCGAGTCCTTCGGTACCTCCACCTGGAGGGCCAGCGACGAGACACTCCACCGGTCGGTCTGCATCCAGGCGTTACCGGAGGACGACCGCCGGGCCGAGGCCTTCTTCAGCGCCGCGCGTCAGTCCACCACGGTCTCGGACCCGCGCTTCCTGCGTGTGCTCGATGCGGTCCAGAGCCAGGACGGGGTGACCTACCTCGTCCGCGAGTGGGCGCGCGCGTCCTCCCTCGACCTGCTGCTGCGTGAGTCGACCCTGCCCAACGGTCGCGCTGCCACGGTCGTCGCCGAGCTCGCCGAGGCCATCGGCAACGCCCACGAGGCGGGAGTGCACCACCGCCACCTTCACCCCGGCTGCGTCCTGCTGAAGGACAGCGGCGCCGTGCGCATCACCGGGCTGGCCGTCGACCACGCCCTGCTCGCCCCGGTCGAGGAGTACGACAGCTCCGGTGCCGACGCAGGGTACGCCGAACAGCTCGACGTGCAGGCGATCGGCAAGGTGTTGTATGCGTGCCTGACGGGGCGGTGGCCCGGTTCGAGCGTTGGGCACCTTCGCCAGGCGCCCACCCAGCACCAGCGCCTGATGCGCAGCCGACAGGTACGCGCGGGCGTCTCCCGCGACGTAGACACCGTGTGCGACCAGATCCTAGGGACTCCGCCGCGCAACCATGCGCCCGCCCTGCGCAGCGCCCGGGACATCGCCCACCAGCTACGGCTCGTCGGAGACGACGACGCCCCGCAGCACGATGACCAGCCGAGCCTGGTGGGCGTCTGCTCCCCGGACCTGTTCCGTAACGACCCCGTGGTGCTGCCGCTCGGACCGCCGCCTGCGGTCAACCCACCCCGACGCAAGCCCGCGGCGCTCGCCCCGGCTCCTCCGTCGGCGTTCGAGGTCAACAAGGCCCGCGCGCGCCGCGCCACCCAGGGCGACCGTGCCCTGATCTGGACCGGGATCATCGTCGGCGTCGCCCTCGCGGTCAGTCTCGCGTTCATCATCGGGCGCACGACTACCGGCGCGGGCACCTCCGAGGCGGCGTCGAACACCGCTGGTGCCCCGCCGCGCGACGTGTCAGTCCGACCGCTCGCGGTCAAGGAGATCGCGTCCTTCGACCCCAAGGGCGACGGTGAGGAGAGCCCCGCGGAGGTCGCCAACGCCGTCGACGGCGACCGCGGCACGAGCTGGTCGACGCTGGAGTACTACAACCGCCCCGACCTCGGTGGTCTGAAGCCCGGCGTGGGGCTGCTGCTCGACCTGGGCCGGGTCAGGCTCGTCTCCTCCGTCGCGGTGGCGTTCGGCGCGTCGCCGACGAGCTTTGAGATCCTCATCAGCGAGCCCGGCGTCACCTCGGCTCCGACCTCGCTGTCCGGGCTGCGCGACGCGGTCAGCATCGACGAGGCACCCGCTCAGGCGTCCGCACGCCTGCAGCAGCCGGCCCGTACGAGGTTCGTGCTGCTGTGGGTGACGGAGCTGCCGCCCAACGCGGCGGCGAACTACGAGGGGATCATCGAAGAGATCGTCGTCCGAGGAACGCCGTGACCCCACCCGCGTCGTCGGGCAACGCGTCGGACGAAGCGTCGGACGAAGTGTCGGACGAGGCGTCGGATCCGGCTCCTTCAGACGCCGACCTGCTCCGGCGGCACGTCGACGGCGACGGCGACGCATTCGGGGTCCTGTTCGCGCGCCACCAGGACCGCCTGTGGGCCGTGGCGCTGCGTACCCTCGGCGACCGCGAGGAGGCCGCCGACGCCTTGCAGGACGCGATGGTCAAGGCGTTCCGGTCCGCAGCCGGGTTCCGCGGTGACGCCGCCGTCACCACGTGGTTGCACCGCATCGTCGTCAACGCGTGCATCGACCGCACCCGCCGGTCCGCGGCCAGGCCGACCGACCCCCTGCCGGACGATCCCGACCGCACTCGGGCAGCCGCCCCGCCGACCACTGTCACCGACGACGTCGTCCGCCACGAGCAGCAGCTGGACGTCCTGAGGGCACTTCAGCAGCTGCCCCTCGACCAACGCGCGGCCGTCGTCCTGGTCGACATGGAGGGATACTCCGTCGACGAAGCGAGCCGGATGCTGCAGTGCCCGCCGGGGACCATCAAGAGCCGATGCTCACGCGCACGGGCAAGGCTCGTCCCACTGCTTGCCGCATGGAACCAACGGCCCGCCCAGGACGTCCCATCTGCAGCGAACAGTCCCAGCACGCAAGGAGGTGCCCCCTGATGTCCGACGACAGGTCCGGTCGGGCCCCCGAGCCGTCGACGCCGCAGCAGGTACGCGACCTCCTCGACGCCCAGCCGCCTGTGCACATCCCCGCCGATGTCGCCGCCCGTGTGTCGGCGGCGATCCAGGGCGAGTCCGACCTGCGTGCGCGTGGGGGCCACGATGCGACCGTCGTGACCCTGCCCGACCGGCGGCGTCGATGGGTACGGCCCGCGCTGGCCGCGGCCGTGGTGCTCGGCATCGTCGCTGCCGGGGCGCAGGTGGTCACGACCACCGGACCGTCCGGCGGCGACGCGGCGTCGACGGCGGCAGAGCAACGGACCCTGGCTGAGGGGCCGGAAGAGGGGGCGGCTGAGGGTGGCGGCGCCGAGAATGCGCCGGAGCCACCGGACAGCTCGCTGGCGGAGTCCGACCGCTCGACCGCATCGCGGCGACCCCAGCTGAGCGCGGAGACCTTCGGTGCCGACGTCGAAACCTTGGTGGTCGAGGACGGTCTGGCACAACCTCCGCGCCGATGGCTTCCGCTGGACGACCAGACCTGTGCGCGGCTGCGGTCCACCGGGAGCCTTCGCGTCCTGCTCGACGGCACCGTCGCGTACCTCGTGGCGACAGGACCGCGCGACGAGCGGACGTACCTCGCGATCGGATGCGCCGGCGGTGCCGCGGTCCGGCTCGCGGCGACGACCCTGCCCCCGGCCTGACCTGCACCGATCACTGCGGGAATCTCGTGCGCCTAGGATTCGTTTGACTCCACAGGTGGCGATCGCGCCGCCACATCACCAACACACGAGGTCGTGAGCATGTCGACGCAGGACGTACGCAACGTCATCATCATCGGGTCCGGTCCGGCCGGATACACCGCGGCGATCTACAGCGCCCGCGCCAACCTCAAGCCGCTGGTCTTCGAGGGCTCGGTGACGGCCGGCGGCGCGCTGATGACGACCACCGACGTCGAGAACTTCCCCGGCTTCCCCGACGGCATCATGGGTCCGGCGTTGATGGACAACCTCCGCGCGCAAGCCGAGCGCTTCGGGTCCGAGCTGATCGCGGACGACGTCACGGAGGTCGACCTGACCGCAGAGGTGAAGGTCGCACGGACAGCGACCGCCGAGTTCAAGGCGCACGCGGTGATCCTCGCGAACGGTTCGGCGTACCGCCAGCTCGGCGTCGACGGCGAGGAGCGCCTGTCCGGTCACGGCGTCAGCTGGTGCGCGACCTGTGACGGCTTCTTCTTCCGCGACCAGGAGATCGTCGTCGTCGGCGGCGGTGACTCAGCGATCGAGGAGGCGACCTTCCTGACCCGTTTCGCGAGCAAGGTGACCCTGGTTCACCGCCGCGGCGAGCTGCGCGCCAGCAAGATCATGCAGGACCGCGCCTTCAGCAACCCCAAGATCGAGTACGCGTGGAACTCCGCCGTCAGCGCGATCCACGGCGACGACAAGCTGACCGGGGTGACCTTGACGGACACCGAGGACGGGTCCACCCGCGAACTGGCCGCGACCGGCCTGTTCATCGCGATCGGGCACGACCCACGGTCGGAGCTGTTCCGGGACCAGATCCACGTGGACGCCGACGGCTACGTACTGGTCCAGCCGGGGACGACGAACACCAACATGCCGGGCGTCTTCGCCGCCGGTGACCTCGTCGACCACACGTACCAACAGGCGGTCACGGCCGCGGGTACGGGGTGTGCGGCGGCACTGGACGCCGAGCGTTTCCTCGCCGACCTCGAGCAGCACCAGCTGAGCCCCGCGCTCTGACCCACCTGCGGCGGGAGACCTCCACCTCCCGCCTTTCCTCCCGTGAGCCTTACGTGCGCAGCGTTGAGGCTTACGTTCTGGGCGCGACACGCCGCCT
>JACCZT010000106.1 GCA_013695785.1 Nocardioidaceae bacterium
TCATGATGAGCGAGATGACGAGCGACCGCGCGGTTGCCGCATCGATTCCCCAGCCTGCAGACCAGATGTTCGCATTCGACCGGCCGGTCCTCGTCGTGTGCTGGTCTCCAGGGCAATCAGTGGTTGCGCGAGGCAACCGCGGCGGTGATCAGCGCCGTCGGAAGCAGCAACAGGTGCGGGGCGCTGATCAGCGGCTCGTCCACGAGAACTCCATAGATGAGCCAGCACGTCGACGCCGCAGCAATGAGGACGTAGGTGAGAACCGAGACGCCGGCAAGGCGCTCGCGATCGGTCAGCGCACGTAGCATCTGCGGAAGGTTGACCACGGCGGCGGAGACCACCGCCATCCAACCGAGCACGAGCTCTCCGGCTAGCGCGGCGGCGAGGACTATCGCGCCAACACCTGCTGCCCCCGCGAGAAGTGCCAGTGGCCGTCGTGCGTGTCGCAGCATCAATAGCAGGATCACCAGAAAACCAGTGGCCACGGTGACATTGCCCAGAATCAGCGGCACGTCTCCAAGGCTTGCGCCGAACACCGTCCATGCGGTGCGGGCCAACAGCCCACCCAGCACCGTGAGCGCGGCGACACCCTCGACCGTCGTGACAGCGCGCCGCACCTGGGGCCAGATGAAGACCTGGTTCAGCAGCACACCAAGCGCTCCCACCACGGCAGCGACGCTCATGTCGTTGCCCGCACCGTCATAGGGTCACCTTCTCAGGCAGGCGGGCGTACTCCGCTCGGCGAGGTGCTGGTTTTCGCCACAGACGCCTCAGGCGAAGTCGAGCTCGCCTAGGTGTCGGAGCGGGCAATACCGGCCGCGGTCTGGCGACAAGGGCCAGGCCACGAGTTGGGACGAAGTTGAGGATGTGACGCCCTTGGCACCCTCAACTTCGTGCCAAGCCGGGGCGGAGATCAGCCGCGCGGCGCCTCGTAGACGAGCAGCTCGGTGCCCGCGCCTTCCTCACCGTCGTCGGGAGCCGCGAGCAGGCGTACGGTGTCGCCGTCGACCTCGAGGGCAACTGGGTTGCGGGTCGCGACGTGACCGGCCGCCGAGAAGTACTGGAACGGCACCTCGTGCAGGATCTTGTTGGTCTCCAGGTTCAACAACGCAAGGCCGCCCAGCTCGTACTTGCCCCCGTCGGCCGTCGGCAGCTCCGTGACGCCACTGCAGATCTGCTTGCCTACACGGACGTACGCGCAGTCCTGGTAGTCGATGAAGTGGCTGCGGTTGGCGCTCAGGTCCTCGAGCTGGCCGGAAGTGTCCCAACGGAACATTCTGCGCGATCCCCAGCTCACACCGTGCACGTCACCTGTCTCAGAGCTGTGCACGACGCCGCCGATGTGGTCCTCATAGCTGAACCGCTTGCGAACCTCGTACGTGGTCGGGTCGACGGTGTAGACGATGCCGCGGCTGTCGGGCCGGTACTGCGCGACCGGGACCCACACGTTGTGTCCGTCGAAGTCGATCCCGCCGGGGTGGTACATGTGGCCCTTGCCGAGCGTGATGTCCTTCAGCAGCTTGCCGCTGCGCGTCATCACCAGCACGTGGCCGACGCCCTTGCCCGGGGTGCGGTCGAAGCCGTTCTGCGGCTCCGGGAACTTCACGGGATTCTCGATGATCTCCACCGTTGACATGAAGATCCGCTTGTCGACGAGGGCGAAGCCCTGCGGATGGTAGGTCGGGAAGTCGAGAGCGATCCGTTTTCTCAGCTCCCAGGCCGTCGTACGGTCGAGCTCGCCGAACGCTTCGACCAGCGGCTCGTCAGAGGCCGCGGGCAGCAGCACCCGCGGCCGAGCTCGCGACGCTACCGACGAGCGCGGGGGAGAGCAGTGCGAGGGCTGAGGCGACGACGCCGAGCCTAACAACGCCGCAGGTCAAGGCAACCGTCTCGCGCGTGAACATATTGCTAAGAGCTTGCGGACCCCTCAGTAGCGATTTTGGCCGCGCACCAGGGCGACGTACCTTCGCAGCTGTGATCATCAGAGCCGCCGTCGACGAGGACTGGGCCAAGATCTGGCCGATCTTCTCCCTGATCGCGGCCAGACAGCTGTGGATGGAAGAAGCGCCCGCACAGACAGTCGTGGCGGTCGACGGCGACGTGGTCCTCGGCTCAGCCAAGATG
>JACCZT010000113.1 GCA_013695785.1 Nocardioidaceae bacterium
GTCCGCGACCGCGGTCGCGGCCGGCCAGGTGATCGAGTGGTCGCCGCCGATGACGATCGGGATGATGTCCCGCGAGACGATCTCGTGTACGCGTTGGTGCACAGCGACGCGGGAGGCGTCCCACATCCCGTGGGAGACGATCGCGTCGCCGAAGTCGACGACGTCGAGGTGGTCGAAGATCTCGACCTCGAGATCGAGGTGGTAGGCACCAGGGTCGTACGCGGCGGCGCGCAGCGCACGGGGGCCGAAGCGTGCACCCGGCCGGTTCGTGGTGTTGTCGTCCCACGGTGCACCAACCACCGCGACGTCGGGTTTCCACGCGTCGAGCTGTTCGGGCTCGGTGAGCAACGGCCGCATCCCGAAGGTGGGCACGCCCATGTACGACGGGGCGTCGAGCTGCTCGCGCATGCCCGGCGGTACGTGCCGTTCGTGGTCTTCAGCCATGGCTCCTCCAGATGTCGAGCGGCGGCACCGGCTCAGCCGGCGGCGGCCTCCGCGGCGATGTCAGTACGGAACTGTGACCCGTCGATGCCGATCTGCGCCACACCGTCGTACGCACGCTGGCGCGCCTGAGGCAGATCGGCGCCGACGGCGGTGATCGTCAACACGCGGCCGCCGGCGGTGACGAGGTCACCGGATGCGTCCCAGGCGGTGCCGGCGTGGATGACGTCGACGCCCTCGATCGCCTGGGCGGTCTCCACGCCGGTGATCCGGTCGCCGGTGCGGGGCGAGACGGGGTAGCCGTGTGCGGCGACGACAACGGTGACGGCAGCACCGTCGCGCCACACCGGAAGCCCCACCTCGCCGAGGGTACCGGTCGCAGCGCCGTGCAGGAGAGCCGCGAGCGAGCTGTCCAGCAGGGGAAGCAGCGCCTGGGTCTCGGGATCACCGAACCGGGCGTTGAACTCCACGACGCGGACCCCGCGTGAGGTCAGAGCCAGACCGGCGTAGAGAAGACCCGCGAATGGTGTGCCCTGGCGTGCCATCGCCTCGACGGTCGGCTGCAGGACCCGGCGTGCCACGTCGACGACGAGGTCATCGGGCGCCCACGGCAGCGGGGAGTACGCGCCCATCCCGCCCGTGTTGGGGCCGGTGTCGCCGTCGTACGCCCGCTTGAAGTCCTGGGCGGGTTGCAGCGGGAGCACGGTGACGCCGTCGGTGATGGCGAACAACGACACCTCAGGACCGTCGAGAAACTCCTCGACGACGACGCGGCCGCAGCCGGCGGCGTGCGCGAGCGCCGCGTCCCGGTCGTCGGTGACGATCACCCCCTTGCCTGCAGCCAGACCATCGGCCTTGACGACGTAGGGAGCACCGAAGGCGTCCAGTGCGGCGGCGACCTCTGCGGGGTTGTCGCACACGTGGGCCATCGCCGTCGGCACCTCGGCGGCAGCCATGACCTGCTTGGCGTACGACTTCGAGCCCTCCAGCTGCGCCGCTCGCGCGCTCGGCCCGAAGCATGCGATGCCGCACGCGCGTACGGCGTCGGCGACACCTGCGACCAGCGGTCCCTCGGGGCCGATGACGACGAGGTCGACCCCGAGGTCGACGGCACGCGCGGCCACGGCCGCACCGTCCAGGGGATCGGTGTCGTGCAGGGTGGCCACCGCGGACATGCCTGGATTGCCGGGGGCTGCATGGACCTGCGTGACAATCCCATCGCGCGCGAGGGCCAAGGCAAGGGCGTGCTCGCGCCCACCCGAGCCGATGACGAGGGTCTTCACGGGTCGAGCCTAGTGCGACCGGGACCGCAGGCGGCTCAGAGCAGGTCGTGCACGACGACCGTGTGATCACGGTCGGGTCCGACACCGATCGCCGAGATGCGGGCGCCGGACATCTTTTCGACGGCCGTGACGTACGCCTGCGCGTTCTTGGGCAGGTCCTCGAACGTCCGCGCGGCGGAGATGTCGTCGGTCCACCCCGGCAGCTCCTCATAGATCGGCACGGCGTGGTGGAAGTCGCTCTGGCTCAGCGGCATCTCGTCGTGACGGACGCCGGCGACGTCGTAGGCGACACACACCGGCACCTTCTCCAAGCCGGTGAGCACGTCGAGCTTGGTGAGCACGAAGTCCGTGACGCCGTTGATCCGCGCGGCGTACCTGGCGATCACCGCATCGAACCACCCACAACGGCGCGGGCGGCCTGTGGTGGTGCCGTACTCCAGACCGGTCTTGCGCAGGTGCTCACCGGCGTCGTCGTGCAGCTCGGTCGGGAACGGCCCCTCACCCACCCGCGTGGTGTAGGCCTTGACGATGCCGATGACGCGGTCGATCCGTGTCGGCGGGATACCCGAGCCCGTACAGGCCCCCCCAGCCGTCGCCGACGACGAGGTGACGAACGGGTACGTGCCGTGGTCGACGTCGAGAAGTGTCGCCTGGCCGGCCTCGAGCAGCACGGTCTTTCCGGCGACCAAGGCGTCGTGGAGCAGCAGGGGCGTGTCGCTGACCATGGGCCGCAACCGGTCGACGTACGACAACAGCTCGTCGACGATCTCGTCCACGTCGACCGCGCGGCGGTTGTAGACCTTGGTGAGGATCTGGTTCTTGAGCTCGAGCGCGCCCTCGACCTTCTGACGCAGGATCTTCTCGTCGAACACGTCCTGGACGCGGATGCCCAGACGGTTCATCTTGTCGGCGTAGGTCGGCCCGATGCCGCGTCCGGTGGTGCCAATCTTGCGCGAGCCGAGGAACCGCTCCGTCACCTTGTCCAGGCTCCGGTTGTAGTCGGCGATCACGTGCGCGTTGGCGCTGACCTGCAGCTTGGAGGTGTCGATCCCGCGCGCCTGGAGCGCATCGATCTCCTCGAACAGGACGGACAGGTCGATGACCACACCGTTGCCGATGACGGGGACACACCCGGGGCTGAGGATTCCGCTGGGCAGCAGGTGCAGAGCGTACTTCTGGTCACCGATGACGACGGTGTGGCCGGCGTTGTTGCCGCCATTGAACTTCACGACGTAGTCGACGCGGCTGCCGAGCAGGTCCGTCGCCTTGCCCTTGCCCTCATCGCCCCACTGCGCTCCGACGATCACGACCGCGGGCATTGCGGCTCCCCTCGTGGACACACGGTGCGACAGACGGCACGCGAAGCCCCGGGTACGGATGAGGTACGGGGCTCTTACGGTCGAAGTCTAACGACATCGCGCGCCACCGTAGGGTTACGCCTTGTGAAGAAGATTCTGGTGATCAGCAACGCGGCAGCCGGCGATGACGACACCTCGGTGCTCGACGCCGTACTCGACGTGCTGCGTGCGGAGCGGACGGTTCAGCTGGAGGCCACCGAGGACCTCGACCACCTCGACCGCGTGTTCAAGGAACGCGTGGACCCTCCCGAGGGTTGCGACACGATCGTGGTGGTCGGGGGCGACGGCAGCCTGCACGCCGTCGTCGCCGCCCTGCACGCACGCGGCGAGCTGGGCGACGTCACGCTCGCGCTCGTCCCCCTTGGCACCGGCAACGACTTCGCACGCAGCGTCCATCTTGATGAGGACCCCGCCGAGGCGGCTCGCCAGGTCCTCGCCAGTGACGCCCGAGCTGTCGACCTGATCATCGACGACACCGGCCAGATCACGGTCAACGCCGTCCACCTCGGCCTCGGCGCGGATGCCGGTATCGCGGCCAAGCCGTGGAAGGACCGCTTCGGCCCGCTGGGGTACGTCGTCGGTGCCGCCATCTCCGGTTTCACCAAGCCTGGCGTCGACGTCTCGGTCACTATCGACGGCAAGCGCGTACGCCCGCGTGGCCGGGTGCTGCAGGTCGCCATCGGCAACGGCCGTTACGTCGGCGGCGGCACTTCGCTGCTCCCCGAGGCCGACCCCGCCGACGGCGAGCTCGATGTCTCGGTGTCGTACGCCAACCCGCTGCACCGGCGCATCGCCTACGTGGTCAGCCTGCGTTTCGGTGTGCACGACAGGCGCGACGACGTCGTCTATGTCCGGGGGAGGCACGTGGAGGTAGCCGGTGAGGAGTTCCGCCTCAACAGCGACGGCGAGATCAGCGAACCGACGAGGTCGCGCTCCTGGCGGCTCGAGCAAGGTGCCTTCCGGATGCTGCTTCCCGCGACGGCCCCGGACAAGGACGAAGAGACTGCCTGAGTCCTTCCCCGCGCGGGCTCAGGTCACGTCAGCGCTTCGTACGCCTCCACGCTCGACTCGCGCAGGAACTCCCGGCACCGGTGTGCCTCCACGTCGTCACCGACAAGCTCCGAGGCGGTCGCCAACGCCGCGAGGGCGCGCAGGAATCCCCGGTTCGGCTCGTGCGACCACGGGATCGGGCCGAAGCCCTTCCACCCGCTGCGACGCAACAGGTCCATGCCACGGTGGTAGCCGGTGCGGGCGAACGCATAAGCCTCGACGGCTGCGCCGGCGGCGAGCGCCTGCTCAGCAAGGAAGGCCCAGGCGTGACTCGATGAGGGGTACGCCCTGGCGACGGCTCGTGGATCGCCGTTGGACGCGGACTCGGCGGGGTCGACCGGCAGCAGCGTCTCGGGCGGTTCGCCCAGCAGGTTCGTCATCCCCCCATCCTGCCCGACCCGCCGCCGCTAGCTACCTGCCCCTCCCCAGGGGTGGATTCCCACGTATACGTGGGATGTTGTCACTGTGCGCGCGATACATCGCGCGCTCGGCGACAACATTCCGAGCAAGGTCAAGCGATGAAGACTCTATTTCGGGTATACAGACGCCGAGACTGCTCGAGGTCCGAGCGCACCGACGCTGCAACTGCCGCTGCACGGGCTGGAGATAGATCCGACCACACGAGGCGCGACATCCCGAAGCGTTCCGCGCGGAGCTTGTCCTCGCGGAGCTTCTCACGGATGACCACCGCACTCGGGTCGTCACCCTCTTCGATCCTCCGATACTTCACCAGCCCGTCGAACTCCCCTAGATGCCGGTAGAGCAACCACGCAAAATCCGTCCGTCCGACGAGGACGCCGCGACTGTCGTACAACTCGTACTGAAGGTCCGGTCGAGGAATCGAATACCTCCAGAACAGGTAGCGGCTACGTGACTCTCCCGGCGATTCGGCCTTCCCGTCCGCAAGGCTGAGCGCCAGGCGGCCGCTACGCGAGCCGGGCCGGAACCGAAAGACCTCGCCGAGCCGCAGAAGTTCCGGTTCGAGGGATGTGTTCGCGCGGAGCGCAGAGTCTGCAATGACCAGACCGCTCTCGATGCCGACCTGGGTCAGCGCGTCCCAAACCGATCGTGCCGCCGTTGTGACCAGCATTCCGTCTTGCAGCTCGAGCTGCTCGCCCAGATCATCGCGCACGCGGTGGTGCCGTACGCCGGCTTCTGTCCGCGACGAGGCGCCGTCGAGACGTGTCAGATTGACCGTGCGCAGGTCGACGCCCCACATCGCGTAGCCCCGCAAGCAGCAAGCGGACTCGTGTGTGACTGCTACCTTGCCGCGGGCTCTCCTGACCACCGCCCTCACGAGCACGCAATGTTGTTGAGAATCACTGAGCCGGTCGTACGTCGCGGCTGGCGCGTAGCAACCGTGCCGAATTCGGCGCAAGAGACCGAAGCGTACGGCCTCGCGAAGGTCTCGATCCCTCAGGCCGTAGGCGAGTGCGTCGGCTCGAGTGAGGTAGCCACCGTTGGACTCGGCGATTGATGCGATCAGAATTTCCATGCGCCGAGCGTGTCGGTAGTGACGGGGGTCTACCGGTGTCCCGCGCCACCCCTGTGCGTAACCGGCGTCACAGCGTTGCATGTGGATATCTGCAGCCGGCGCCGACTGGAGACTCCGGTTCAGCGCATGAGGCTGTGCGCGCGATGGAGTCACCCTGCGCGCAACATTTCCCGAGCACGGTGACAACGTCACGCGTATGCGTGGGAAACCGCGCAGGTCGACGGCGGATCGGGACCGGCGGCACGGCCAGCCCGGTGCGGAGATCAGCTGAGGCGGGTGCCGGCGGAGTTGAGCGCCTGGCAGGCCTCGGTCACCCGGGCGGCCATGCCGGCCTCGGCGGCCTTGCCCCACGCACGCGGGTCGTACAGCTTCTTGTTGCCGACCTCGCCGTCGACCTTGAGGACCCCCTCGTAATTGGCGAACATGTGCGCCGCCACGGGCCGAGTGAACGCGTACTGCGCGTCGGTGTCGACGTTCATCTTGACCACACCGAACCCGAGCGCAGCGGAGATCTCCTCAGGAAGAGACCCCGACCCGCCGTGGAAGACGAGGTCGAAAGGTCGCTCCTTGCCGTATTTCTCGCCCACTACCTGCTGTGCCTTCTGCAGGACCTCCGGGCGCAGCTTGACGTTGCCGGGCTTGTAGACACCGTGCACGTTGCCGAACGTCAGCGCCGTCAGGTAGCGACCCTTCTCGCCCAGCCCGAGCGCCTCGGCGGTCGCGAGCGCGTCCTCGGGGGTGCTGTACAGCTTGTTGTCGATCGCGCCCTCGACTCCGTCCTCCTCACCGCCGACCACCCCGATCTCGACCTCGAGGATGATGTGCGCCGCGGCGGCCCTGGCGAGCAAGTCCTCGGCGATCTCGAGGTTCTCCTGCACCGGCACCGCCGAACCGTCCCACATGTGGGACTGGAAGTACGGCAGCCCTCCGTTGGCGACCCGTTCCTCGCTGGCTTCGAGCAGGGGCCGAACGAAGCCGTCGAGCTTGTCCTTGGGGCAGTGGTCGGTGTGCAGTGCCACGTTGACGGGGTAGGCCTCGGCGACCTCCTGCGCGTACGCCGCGAAGGCGAGCGACCCGCGAACCATGTCCTTGATGCTGCTGCCGGACCAGTACTCCGCGCCTCCGGTCGAGACCTGGACGATGCCGTCGCTCTCGGCCTCGGCGAAGCCCTGCAGCGCGGCATTGAGCGTCTGCGACGAGGTCACGTTGATCGCGGGGTAGGCGTACGATTCACGCTTCGCCTTGTCGAGCATCTCGACGTAGGCCTCGGGTGTGGCGACTGGCATGGCGGGCTCCTGTTCACGGGCGGTACTGGCGCTTGCGCCCTCAGTATCCCAACTTGCCCGCGAGTGCACGAGCCGCGACCTGCACGGGATCCCATACGG
>JACCZT010000093.1 GCA_013695785.1 Nocardioidaceae bacterium
CGTTGACGGTGGAGCTCGCCGAGGCCGAGATCCAGCGGGTCCGAGGGCTGATCGGACTGTACGACGAGCAGCTCGCAGCCCTGGCTCCGCTGCTGAGCGAGGTCGCGCTCGAGGTGCAGCCACAGCATGTCCGCGCACTCACGCAGGCCCTGGAGGCGGTGCCGCGCGTGCTCGCGCTGGCAGACCCGGCCCTGACGACCCTTGCCCAACTCGCACCAGGCCTGGAGGAGCTGGGGGAGCGCCTCGACGACGTCGGCGAGGTGATCCAGGGCATTCCCGGGGCGGATCTGTTCCGCCGACGGGCTCAGGCGGCGGACGACTCGCCCGGGTCGTCCCAGTCGACGGCCTGACCCTTGGGCGATCAGTTCAGGTACGCCACGGCTTTGTCTGGCCGGTCGGTGACCAGTGTGTCGGCGTTGGAGTCTGCCACCTTCTGCATCTCGGTGGTGGTGTTCGCCACCCACGAGGAGATCTTCAGGCCCTCGGCGTGCGCGTCCGCGTTGTAGGCCCTGGTCGCGTTGTCGTACGGGACGCACAGCGTGTGCGCCCATCCGAACTTCGTCACGTCCGGTTGGCCCTCGTCCCGAGTGAAGACCGGCCCGAGGCGGACGGTGTCGGCGCCGGGGTTGGGGAGGTCACGGATCCGGTGCACGTACGTCCGGTTGAAGCTGGTGACGAGCACGCGGTTCGACGCGATCCACCCACCGTCGTCGAGGATTTGGATGACCCGGGCTCGATCTGGCGCGGAGTGGCCCTCCTCGGCCTTGAGCTCGACCATCACCTTGAGGTCGGTGGGCTCGACGAGGTCCAGCACTTTCCCCAGGGTCGGGATGCGGGTTCCTTCGTACCTCGGTCCGAACCACTTGCCCGCATCGAGCGTCCGGAGCTTGTCGAAGGTGAAGTCCCCGACACTCTTGGCGCCGGCGGCCGCGCCGAACTTCGTCTCGGCGTTCGTTGTTCGCTCAAGCGTCCGGTCGTGGAAAATCATGAGCCGGCCGTTGCTGGACTCCTGGACGTCGAGCTCGATCCAGTCGGCGCCGTCGGCGATGGCCTTGCGGAACGCCGGCATGGTGTTCTCGGGGCGCTCATAGCTCGCCCCGCGGTGGCCGACGACCTTCGGGTCTGCCGCCTCGGCCGCAGAGGTGATCGCTGCGCCGAACAACGGCGTCATCACGACCGAGAGTGCGCAGAGGACGACGCGTACTCGAGAGATCACCGGGGCAGTCTAGCGGGTTCGTCAGAACCGGTCGAACGAACCGGTGATTCGTCGGCGCCGGCAACCCGGGTGACCCGGTGGATGGCGAAGCTCTGCTTGCGCCCGCTGCGGTGGTCGTACGCCGTCAGCCAGCCGGCGTCCACGCGGACGGGGTCGACGACGCGTTCGGTCAGCGACCCGGCCTGGTCCAGGTAGGAAAGCCACACGCTGCTCTCTGCCTCGGCGGCGTCCCGCAGTGCCGCGACGGTGTGCATCGAACCGGTACGCCCCATCGGCGCGGAGTCGCCGGCGTCGGTGGGGCGGGAGCGGGCAGCGGAGTCACCGGCGCGTACTGCCGCGACGATGGCATCGACGTCAGGGCGACGCCGGTCGACAACAGGCGTCGATGGCGCGCGGCGTCGCCGAGGACGCTCGACCTCGAGCGCTCCACCGGTCCGTTCGGGCACCGGGTTGTGCCCACCGGCACGCAGCCGCGCGATGACAAGGTCGGCGGGGAGCTCGCTGAGCGCGACGGTCGGGGCCACGCGGTGCAGCAGGAGGCCGGACAGGCCGGCGTCGACGAGAAGGGCATCGAGCTCGGCGGGGTCGTCGGTGCGCAGGTAGCCGCCGGCGTCACCGACGCGGAGACGACCATGCCGACGAGCCACGTCATCGACGAGGTAGGTCAGCGGCTGCGGGATCGGGGTGCGGGAGTGCTGGGCGAGGAAGTCGTGGACCTGGTCGGCCGGCCAGCCGAGATCGAGCCCCCGGCGAACGGAGTCGGCGGTGAAGCGGTAGACCGCGGCTCCGCCGCGCGACTCGAGCGCGGCGATCTCGCCGAGCTGCCTTGCGACGGAGTGCTCGAGCGGCCCGGGAGCGATCGCGGTGAGGTCAGCCTGCAGCAGCACGTGGTCGACGGGCCGTGGCAGTAGCCCCTCGAGCACCGACGTGGGGTCCGTCCCGGTGGCGATGGCGGCACCGGCCGAGGTCAAGGCGTCCAGAGCCACGACTCCCAAGGAGGTGGCTTCGGTCAGGGTGCGGGACACCAGCGCGTCGCGCTCGCCGGCGCCGAGCCGCGGTGTCTGCCAGGCGACGGCGGCGACGACGTCGGATTCGTCGGCGAACGCGGCCGGACGGAGGTGGTCGAGCACGCGCAGTGTCTGCCTGCGGATCACCCGGCCGGGGGAGTCCGCCCACGCGGTGGCGAGCCGCGTCCAACGCTCGGCGATCGTGCCGTCGCGCCAGCGGTCGTACGCCGCCGTCGGGAGCCAGACAGCGCCGTCGTCGGTACGTCCGAGCAGTCCGGCGGCACCGACGAGATCGATGAGGAACTCTGTGTCGGCGGTGTCGACACCCAGCAAGACCGCCGTCGTCCGGATCTCGCGTACGCCGACGCCGCCGGAGCGCAGGACGGTCGGTGGGGCGGTGGACCACGACTCCAGCAGCTGCTCGGCGCGTTGCACGAGCTCGAGCACGGTGCCGGCGCACGTCTGGTCGACGCGACCGGTGTCGACATCGCTGGCAGTCGGCGCGGGTGGCGTCTCGCGTACGCCGTGACCCACCCACGCCGCGCTGGCGGTGGCGCGCGCCATCTCCCGGGCCTCACGGACGACGTGCAACGCGTCGTCGGGACCCCACACCAGGGCCAGGTCACGAAGGTTCCTCACCGCGGCGGCGACGTAGTCAGCCGCCAACGGCGAGGAGTCGCGTACCTGCTGAAGTGCGCTTGGTGGCGCCATGGTGCCGATGGTGTGGAGCACGGCGAGGTGAGCGGTGTCGAGCCGGTCCAGCGCCCACGACACAGAGGCACCGGTCGCCGCCCTCGAACCGACCTGCGTCATGTCCGCCGGAGGCGGGGACGCGATGTCCGGCCGCGCCGTGAGCAGCCGGGTGAGCTGCGCGTCGGATCGGCCGCGCAGCTCCTCGGCAAGGGTGCGTGGCGTAGTCGTCGACTCGGCGGCGCGCTCGGCGGTCATCGCAGGCAAGTTTAGGGGCGCCACGAACAGGCTGTGCACCGGTGACGGCGACCGTGAGATCGTGACCCCATGATCAAGACCGTTCTCGGCAGGATCGTCGGCGACGCAGCCGACGGGATCGACCCGGACCAGGTCAGCATGGAGTACACACCCACGCCGGATGGCCGGCCGGATCCAGGAGAGATCGTCTGGACCTGGGTGGCGTATGAAGACGATCCAAGCCTTGGCAAGGACCGTCCGGTGCTGCTGGTCGCCCGGGCAGGGGAGGTTCTGGTGGGTCTGATGTTGACCAGCCAGGACCATGACCGCGACGCCGCCGACGAGGCGAGCTTCGGCCGCTACTGGGTCGACATCGGCTCCGGCCCGTGGGACGCGCAGGGACGGCCCAGCGAGGTGCGGGTAGACCGCCTCCTGAGCGTCGATCCTGCAGCCGTGCGTCGCGAGGGCGCCGTCCTCGACCGCGTCAGGTTCGACCAGGTCGTCGACGCCGTGCTCGCGCACCGGTGAGACCGGCAGAGACAGGAGCAGATTCGTGGCAGTGATCGAGGCTCAGCACCTCGGGAAGATCTACGGGTCCAAACCCGCTGTCGTGGACCTCTCCTTCCAGGTGTTGCCGGGCAGCGTGACCGGGTTCCTGGGTCCCAACGGTTCGGGCAAGTCCACGACGATGCGGCTCATGCTCGGCCTGGACAAGGGGCAGGGGCGTACGACCTTCGACGGCAGGACGTTCAGCCAGCTGAAGCACCCGATGCGCGAGGTGGGCGCACTGCTGGAGGCCAAGCCGTTCCATCCGACCCGCAAGGCACGCAACCACCTGCGGATGCTCGCGGCGGCCAACGGAATCCGGCGCTCGCGGGTCGATGAGGTCCTGGCGATGGTCGGGCTGGAGTCGGTGGCCGGTGGCAAGCCGCGCAAGTTCAGCCTCGGCATGGGACAGCGGCTCGGCATAGCTGCGGCCCTTCTGGGCGACCCGCACACCCTGATCCTGGACGAGCCGTCCAACGGTCTGGACCCGCAGGGGATCACCTGGCTGCGCACGTTGCTCAAGGATGTCGCCGGCCAGGGTCGGTCGGTCTTCGTCTCCAGCCATCTGCTCCAGGAGATGGCGATGCTGGCCGACCAGCTGGTCGTGATCGGCCGCGGGGTGATGCTCGCCAACGGCCCGGTGTCGGACTTCACCAGGGGGAGCGCTCGAGCCGGCGTGGTGATCCGTACCCCGGACATCGCCACCCTCGGCCCTGCTCTTGCCGCCATCGGCGGGTACGTTGCCGCAGAGCCCGACGGTAGCTACGCGGTCAAGCGCCTGAGTGCCGAGCAGGTCGGGGACGCGGCGCACGAGCACGGCGCCCGGCTGCACCAGCTGTTGACCCGTGAGGCGACGCTGGAGGAGGCGTTCCTGGACGCCACCGGTACGTCGCAGGAGTTCATCGGCTCCGGTCCGCCACCGATGGAACGGGCCTGGCCGGCACCGAGTCAAGCGCCGGGTCAGCC
>JACCZT010000119.1 GCA_013695785.1 Nocardioidaceae bacterium
CTCGTCGTAAATGATGGGGAGCCGCGCCGCCGCCTCCCGCGCCGCCTCGGAGGTCTCCGCGACGACGAGCGCAACACATTGTCCTCGATACGCGACCCCCGGCCCGCGCAGCAGATCAGTGAACGCGCTGTCGGTCGCGGCGATGTCGGCGGCGTTCTGGTGCGAGATGACGGCGATGACCCCGTCGATGCCCAGGACCGCCTCAGCCGCCACGGCAGTCACCCGCCCGGTGGCAACCGTCGCCTGGACCACCCAGGCGTACGCCACGGCAGGTGCGGTGTACTCATAGGCGTACTTCGCGGTGCCGGTGACCTTGTCCAGACCCTCGACCCGGGTCGCTGGCTCGGTCGAGGTCCCGGTCGCCGCCGTCATCGCCCTGACCCCTGCTGTTGTGCCTCTGCGAGCTCGGTGAGCACCGCCGCGCCCATCCGCCTGGTGAGGTCGACCTTGAAGGCGTTGTCGCGAAGCGGCTCGGCCAGCTCGAGCTCGGCAGCGATCGCGGCCGCGAAGTCGGCGGCGTCGGCGGGTTGTCCCCGCAGCGCATCCTCGGCGGTGTGTGCGCGCCACGGACGTGGCGCCACGGCTCCGAAGGCGATCCGCACCTCGCGTACGAGGCCGTCGTCGATCACCATCGCCGCGGCGATGGAGCCGACGGCGAACGCAAAGGAGGCACGATCACGAACCTTGCGATAGCGCGAGCTGCGGTACAACGCGCTGGGCGGGGGCAGCTGCACCGCGGTGATGAGCTCCGCGTGCTCGAGCGTCGTGTCGCGGCTCGGGTCGTCGCCGGGGAGCCGGTAGAGCTGCTCGAGCCGCACCGTCCGCTCGCCACCGGGACCGGTGAGATGGACCGTGGCGTCGACGGCGGCAAGGGCGACCGCCATGTCGGAGGGGTGGGTCGCGATGCATGCCTCGCTCGTGCCGAGAATACCGAGATCACGGTGCGACCCTTCGCGCGCAGGGCAACCACTGCCGGGCTGACGCTTGTTGCACGGCTTGGTGACGTCCTGGAAGTACACGCACCGCGTCCGCTGCAGGAGGTTGCCGCCCACGGTCGCGGCGTTGCGGAGCTGCCCGGACGCGCCGGACAGCAGCGCCTGCGACAGCACGGGGTACGCCTGGCGTACCCGCGGATCGACTGCGAGGTCGCTGTTGGCCACGCCGGAACCGACGAGCAGGCCGCCGTCAGCGGTGGGCTCGATGTCGTGTCCGAGCAGATGTCGTACGTCGATGAGCGCGTCCGGGCGCTCGACACCCAGCCGCATGAGGTCGACGAGATTGGTACCACCGGCCAGGAACTTCGCCTCGCGGTCCGCAGCGACGCCTGCGACGGCGTCTCGGACCGAGTCCGGACGGCTGTAGGAGAACGCCTTCAAGCCGAGACCTCCCGGGCCGCATCCAGCACGGCGGGGACGATGTTGACGTACGCCGCGCACCGGCACAGGTTGCCGCTCATTCGTTCGCGCACCTCACTCGCGTCAAGCCCGGCGGTCCCCTCGATGCCGAGGCTGTCAGCTGGTGTCACCGCGCTCGGCCACCCGGCGCCGGCTTCGGCGATCGCCCCCACCGCCGAGCAGATCTGTCCCGGGGTGCAGTAACCACACTGGTAGGCGTCGCGGTCGAGGAAGGCACGCTGGACCGGGTGGAGATCCTCCGCGGCGCCCAACCCCTCGATGGTGGTGACGTCCTGGCCGTCGACCATCACCGCAAGCTGTAGGCACGAGTTCGCACGCCGGCCGTCGATGAGCACCGTGCACGCCCCGCACTGGCCATGGTCGCAGCCCTTCTTCGCGCCGGTCAGGCCGAGGTGCTCGCGAAGCGCGTCCAGCAGCGAAGTGCGGTTGTCGACGGTCAGCTCGCTCATCTCGTCGTTCACGCGGATTCCCACGGTGCTGACGGTGGGATCGTCCGGCTGGCCGGTCCGAAGGGCTGCCATGTCCTGCCTCCCTCGCGCTGGCGCCGCGATCCGCGGGCCGAGCCCAAGCCTATGGGGGTGGCCGGCCCGGCGCGTTCGATGACTGACTAGCTCCGCTCCCGCGCGCCTGC
Organism: Nocardioidaceae bacterium; assembly: GCA_013695785.1. Classification (GTDB taxonomy): domain Bacteria; phylum Actinomycetota; class Actinomycetes; order Propionibacteriales; family Nocardioidaceae; genus JACCZT01. The sequence goes on from JACCZT010000119.1 coordinate 2,047, forward strand.
CATCCGCTCGTCCTCTGCGTCGGGATCGCTGTCCTGCCCGCGGCTCTCGCGAAGCTTACGGCCCTTCGCGACGTCCTCCTTCTGCTTCTCCTCTGCCTTCTCTATGTTGCGGGTGTCGCGCGCCGGCAGCTGGACGGTCCGCTCGGCCGGTAGCCCAGCCTGGAGCTCACGTCCGCGCTCGAGCTCAGAATCCAGCTCGGCTCCGAACAGCAGGGCCAGGTTCGTGATCCACAGCCACAACAGGAAGACGATGACCCCGGCCAGCGAGCCGTACGTCTTGTTGTAGCTGGAGAAGTTCGCGACATAGAAGCCGAAGGCCGCCGAGGCGAGGAGCCAGGTGAGGATGGCGACGAACGCTCCGATGCTCATCCAGCGGAACTTCGGCTGCTTGATGTTGGGGGTGGCGTAGTAGAGGAGTGCCACCACGATCACGATGATGAGCAGAATCACCGGCCACTTGACGATGTTCCAGATCAGCAGCGCCGTCGACCCGATGCCGATCGCACTGCCGACCGCCGAAGCGACCGGTCCGGTCACGACGAGGGCGATCGCGGCGATCGCAACCAGGATGAGCGAGACGAGCGTGATGAGCAGCTGCACGGGGCGAAGCTTCCAAATAGGTCGACCTTCGCCGATCTCGTACATGCGGTTCATCGCCCGACCGAATGCGCCCACGTAACCCGACGCTGACCACAGCGCACCCAGCAGGCCGATGATGAGCGCGAGGCCGGCACCGGAGGACGTGCTGAGCTGCACGATTATCGGTTCCAGTGTGTCTACGGCCGAGGACGGGCCGACAGCGTTGATGATCCCGAGCAGGGTGTCGACGGTCTGTGGTCCTTGGCCGACCAGGCCGATCAGGGAGAACAACGCGAGGATGGCCGGGAACAGCGCCAGCACCGCGTAGTAGGTCAGGGCCGCGGCCAGGTCGGTGCACTGGTCCTTGGAAAACTCGCGGGCGGTCTTGCGAAGGACGTAGAACCACGACGGTTTGGTGATGTCCTTGGGCGACTCGGGCTTGCGGTCGTCGTTGGGGTCCGGCGCGTCGGCGTGGGTCTTCTTCTCCTTACGACTACTGCGGCTCATCGCTGGCGCCTCCAGATGACCAGCGCGACCACGAGCACCACGGCGACAGCGGCGCCGATCGGGAGGGCCGGACCGGCTTGGTCCTGGATGTGCTGGGCCTTGGACTTGGCCTGGTCCTTTGTCTGTTGGGCCTTGGACTTGGCCCGGTCCTTTGTCTGTTGGGCCTTCTTCTTGGCCTGAGCCTTGACGTCGAGACGCTCGCTGAGCGCATCGACGGTGTCACCCAGCCGCTCGCGCGTACGTGCGATGTCGGCCTCGATCTCCTCGGTGCTGGCGCCCTTGGGCGGGCCGCCTTCCGTGCTGTCAGCTGGTGTGGTCACGTTGACGCGCCTCCTTGACGGCTTCGACGTCGGACTTGACGTTCTCGACGGTACGTTCGGGTTTGGGTGAGACCTGGTCGACCTGCTTCTTGCCCATCAGCGCCACGACGCCCGCGGCTGCGAAGAGCACGACAGCGACGATGAGTGCTGCAAGCCACGCTGGGAGCACCAGCGCAAGGGCCAAGATCACCGTCGCGATCAGCGTGCCCAGGCCGTAGAGCGCCAGCACCCCGCCTGCGCTGAACAACCCGGCACCTTTGCCGGCGTGCTTGGCCGCCTCGGTCAGCTCGACCTGCGCGAGCCGCAGCTCGTCGCGTACCAGCCGGGATGACTCCTGCGACAGCTGGGAGACGAGCTCGCCGGTCGTCGGCTCGTGCGACGTCGGCCGTGTGGTGTCGGACATGATCAGCGGTTCTCCTTCGTAAGCGGGACAACGGAGTCGATCCTTCGTCATTACGTCCCTCTTCGCCACCTGAACTGACCGCCAGACGCCTCGGCGGTACGTTGAGAGCAGCCACGACGAGGACGAGGAGCAACACATGCAGCAACGCCAGCTCGGTGACCGGACCGTCAGTGCCATCGGGCTCGGCGCGATGCCGATGTCCGTGCCTGGCAGCCCCGACGCCGCACAGGCCGAGGCGACGATTCACGCCGCCCTCGACGCCGGGGTGACCTTGATCGACACCGCCGACGCCTACACACCCGACGGCGCGTTGGGGCACAACGAGGAGCTGGTGGCCGCGGCACTGAGATCGTACGGCGACGCCTCCGACGTCCTGGTCGCGACGAAGGGGGGCCACACCCGCGAGGGCCAGGACTGGGGGCTCGACGGGCGGCCGGAGTATCTACGCACGGCTTGCGAGGGGTCGCTCCGCCGTCTCGGAGTTGACTCGATCGGGCTCTACCAGCACCACCGCCCCGACCCGGACGTGCCGTACGCCGAGACGATGGGTGCTCTGCGGGATCTCCTGGACGCCGGCTTGATCGAGCGCGCGGGGGTCTCCAACGCCGATCCCGACCAGATCCGCATGGCCCAGGAGATCCTCGGTGACGGACTCGTCAGTGTCCAGAACCAGCTCTCACCGCGGTTCAGGTCCAGCCTGCCGGAGCTCGAGGTGTGCGAAGAGCTCGGGCTCGCTTTTCTGCCCTGGAGCCCGCTCGGCGGCATCGGCAACGCCAAGGATCTCGGCAGTGACCAGCACGCGTTCGCCCAGGTCGCCGAACGTCACGCCGTCAGCCCGCAGCAGGCCACGTTGGCGTGGCTGTTACGCCTGTCCCCCGCCGTCATCGCGATACCGGGGGCCAGCCGGCCGGAGTCCATCCGCTCCTCGGCTGAGTCGCCCACCGTCGAGCTGACCGACGACGACGTCGCCGCGTTGCGTTAGGTGAGGGTCGCGACGCCTTCGTAGCTCCAGGCGAACGGCTTGGGCTCGCCCTCGCTGTAGTACGTGTCGAGCCGGTTGATCGACAGGCCGCCGGCCCGGATGAGGGCTGGTATGTCGCGGTTCAGGTTGCAACCGCAGGCGACACGCTGCTGGATGCCGTTGAGGCGATCCTGCCACTTGCGTACACCTTTATCTGGCGCAACACCGTGCTCGACGAAGTGCAACGACCCACCGGGACGGAGCACACGGCGAATCTCGGTGATCGCAGCGACGGGATCGGGGATGCTGCACAGGGTCCAGGTGCATAGCGCTGCGTCGGCTGACCGGTCCGCGAAGGGCAACGACTGCCCGTCGAGACCGGCGATCTCCACCGGGACGGCCGAGGCGGCGATGCGGTCCTCAGCGATCCGTACTCCGAGCGCGGACGGCTCTACCGCGCGCAGCCGCGTCACCGTCCTGGGCAGGTGGGGCAGGTTGAGCCCGGTCCCGAACCCGATCTCGACGACGTCGCCCTCGAGGCTCTCGCACACGCGGGCACGGGTCTTGCGGGTCTCCTTGCTGTCCATCAAGTGGTTCATCACCCGAGGAAAGACCGTGTCTCGGTAGAACGCCATGGGCATATCATGCACTGAGGGACCGGGGGCTGACCGGCAAGGGACCACACACACTAATCGCGCTAGGGGACACCATGAAGATCGGTTCTATCGTTGGCGTCATCGTCGTCATCTGGCTGGTGATCGGCGTGCTTGCGGCGGTACAGCGGGACTACTTCAGCGATGCCAAGACGAACTGTGCCGAAGTGAGCGACACGGCTCTGACGATCATCGCCGGCCCGCTCAACTACGTCGGGGTCAACCCCGAGGTGAAGTGCAAGACCCCCCAGCCTTCGAAGTAGGTGCTGTCGCACCGCTGACTGCAGACCGCCCGGCCACCGAGGCGGTGGCCGGGCAGTCTCGTCAGGTGGTCAGGTCACAGGGAGCGGCACTGGTCCTCCTTGTTGCCGCCTACTGTGTTGTTGCCACCGGTGGGAGCCGGGTTGTTGGACTTGCATTGGAGGCTGCCGTCGATCCTGTTGCGCGTGATGGTGATCTCGCCGTTGTTGCTGAACATCTGGACGTCGCCGTTGACCCGGTTGTTGTTGATCTTCGCCGAGCCCCCTGGACGTGCTGGACGCTACCGCCGACGGACGAGCCCCGGAGGACCACGCGCTTGGCGTTCTCGGACTGTACGTTGCCGACCACCCGGACGTGGGCGGCGCGCAGGGTCGCATCGCCCTTCACCGTGATGGTGCCTTTGACCGTCGTGCCATCCAGGGTGCAGGTCGCGCCCTGAGGAACGAGCAGGTTGTCGACCGTGGTGCTGCCGATGGTGCCTCGGCAGGTACGCTCGTCGGCCTGTGCGGGAGCGGCGGCAAAGGCCGACACCGTCAGCAACCCTGCCGTAAGTGATGCCAGCGTGACCTTGCGGTTCATTGCCTTCTCCTTTGGTGCGGTGACCTAAGGATCGGGCGGACGCGTGAGGCGGTCGTGAGAGGCGTGTGAGAGAGCTCTTATCCGCCGACGGCAAACGCCCCGGAGGGCTTTTCCGCCAACATGTGAACCTGCGGGCCCATCATCTTCTCAGCGAGCTCAGGTCCCGCAGAAGGTCCGGTAGTCGCCGAAGTCCTCCGGGGCAGGGGCGGCGTAGCGCTCGAGGCCCGGACGCTCGGCGTAGGGGGCGGTCACCGCGTCCAGGAGCCGTTCCAGCGGATCCAGGTCTCCCTCGGTCGCGGCGAGGAGGGCCTCCTCGACGAGGTGGTTGCGGGGGACGTAGACGGGGTTGACCCGGGCCATCACGTCGGTGTCCGGGGTCAATGCGCGCCAGCGCTCCGCCCAGGAATCGAACGCCGCGAGGTCGAGGAACTGGCCTCGCGTGGGCTCGGTGTCGCCACGGGCCGCGGCGCCGAGGCTGCGGAAGAACGAGGTGTGATCGACGCGGCCCTCCTGGAGCAGGTTGAGCAGCTCGTCGACCAGAGACGAGGCCATGTCGTCGTCGAGACCGTCAGGCAGGCCAAGCTTGGCTCGCATGCCGGCTGACCAGGCGGCGCTGTATTGCCGGCGGAACGCGCCGAGCGTCTCGACGGCCATGGCGACGGCCTGGTCCTGGTCGTCGCCAAAGAGCGGGAGGAGAGTCTCGGCGAGTCTGGCCAGGTTCCACTCAGCCACGATCGGCTGATTGCCGTAGGCGTAGCGCCCGCCCACGTCGATCGAGCTGTAGACCGCAGCGGGGTCGAATGCCTCCATGAACGCGCACGGCCCGTAGTCGATCGTCTCGCCGGAGATCGTCATGTTGTCGGTGTTCATGACCCCGTGTACGAAGCCCACGAGCATCCAGTGAGCCATCAGTGAGGCCTGCGCCGCCACAACCCCCTCGAACAGTGCGAGATACCGCTGATCGGACTCCGCGGCGCCGGGGTGGTGACGGCTGATGGCGTGATCGGCGAGGCGACGCAGCAGGTCTACGTCACCCGTGGCCCACGCGTACTGGAAGCTACCCACCCGCAGATGGCTGCTCGCCACCCGGGCCAGCACGGCTCCAGGCAACACGGTCTCGCGGCGCACCGAGCCCCCCGTCGCCACCACGGCGAGCGAGCGGGTCGTGGGGATGTCGAGGGCGTGCATCGCTTCGCTGACGACGTACTCGCGCAGCATCGGGCCGACAGCGGCCAGTCCGTCACCGCCGCGCGCGAACGGCGTGCGCCCGGAGCCCTTGAGGTGGAGGTCGCGAAGGTGGCCGTCGGCGTCGACGACCTCACCGAGCAGGAGTGCGCGCCCGTCGCCCAGACGCGGGGCGAACCCGCCGAACTGGTGCCCGGCGTAGGCCTGCGCCACCGGAGTGGCACCGCTGGGGACGAGGTTGCCGACCAGCAGGCGCAGGCCCTCGGAGCTCCGCAGCCAGGCGGGGTTGAGGCCGAGCTCGGTGGCCAGCGGCTCGTTCAGCACGACCAGCCGCGGGTCCGGAGCCTCCTCGGCCTGCCAGGGAAGGGCCATCTCCGCGAGCTCGCGGGCGAAGCGGGCGTCAAGGGTGACGGTCGGTGGGGGTGCGACACTCACGCCAACGAGAATACGTGGGACACCGTAACCGGCCAGCGGCCGCTGGCGCCCTCGACCTGAGGCGGTGCGAGCGAAGCCGCTGCCATTACTAGCGGCTGTTGACGATAAACGGCAGACGGCGCTGCGGAACCGGCTCTACCGATATTGACGTCCTAGGGGTACCTACGGAGGGAGACTCGGTTCATGAGGTGGTCGTTCGCGGTCCTGGTCATGATCTTTCCGTTGTTGGGATGCGGTGGCCCCGAGAGCCCGGCAGGGAGCGACTGCAGTCTCGCGGTGCACCGCGACGCAACGACGTACATCGAGGCCGGGTTCACCGAGCACGCCGCGAGCAAGGTCGGGAAAGCGGACGGGGCCGACTGCGACGACATGGGGGCGGATGCGCGAGGGGCGTACTTCGCTGAGAACCCGCATCAGGTCGACGTCTGGTCCTTCGACGGCCTGGACTCAAGCAAGGTGATTGGGGTCCGCGAGTCAAATGGAATCTTCCGAGTATTCATCGCCGAGACCGTGTCGAAGGCGGAAGCCAAAGAACTGTCCCGCGTACTCCCGCGTGCATCAACGAACGACCCGCAGGGCGTGACGGTGACAGCGGCACGCGAGGTACTGGTGAGCACGACTCCGCTTGGAGACGCCGGCGTTGCGTCCCTAGTCG
>JACCZT010000121.1 GCA_013695785.1 Nocardioidaceae bacterium
CCCCAGCACGCCCGCGGCGCCCGTCCGGCGGCGAGGTCACGCGCGAAGGCGGCACCACCGTCGTAGCGCTCCCAAGGGGAAATATCGAGAGGCGGCAACGAACCGGGTGGAGTCGGCGATGAGACCCGCTGCTCAGTGCGGGCGTGCCGTGGCGGCACCGCCAGGCGTACGACGTCGGAGAAGGTGCCGGCGTAGCGGTCGGCGACCTGCCGCACCAACGCGATGATGTCGGGCCGCAACACCACCTCCGGCGAGACGGCTTTGGCGATCCGCCCGAGGCTGCCTTCGTGCTCGGACTCAGCGATCCGCTCGAGCACGAACCCGCGCACCAGCTTGCCTGAGAACCGCACCGAGACCCGACACCCGGGGACGACCTGGTCGTCGAGGTCGGCCGGCACGAGGTAGTCGAACGGCCGGTCCAGGTGTGGGAGGGGGACGTCGACCGCCACCCGCGCCACCGGGAGATGCGTGGCCACCGCCTGTGCCTTGGGCTTGGGGGGCGGACGCACCTGGGCGCGGAGCAGCTCGAGCTGCTGGTGCACGTCCGGATCGGTCACGAGGCCGTTGTACCAGCCGCCTGCGACACGACCCCGGTGACCTGCCAGCGGCGATCAGAGTCCGGCGGCACTCCTGATCGCCTCGGCACGATCGGTCCTCTCCCAGCTGAAGTCGTCGAGCTCACGGCCGAAGTGGCCGTATGCCGCGGTCTGGGCGTAGATCGGCCGCAGCAGGTCGAGGTCGCGCACGATCGCTGCCGGACGGAGGTCGAACACCGACTCCACCGCCTGCTGGATGGCCTCCACGGGTACGGTCTCGGTGCCGAAGGTGTCGAGGTAGAAGCCGACCGGGTGCGCCTTGCCGATCGCGTACGCCACCTGGACCTCCACACGCCTCGCGAGCCCGGCGGCGACGATGTTCTTGGCGACCCAGCGCATTGCGTAGGCCCCGGACCGGTCCACCTTGCTGGGGTCCTTGCCGGAGAACGCGCCGCCACCGTGGCGCGCCATCCCGCCGTACGTGTCGATGATGATCTTGCGCCCGGTGAGCCCCGCGTCACCCATCGGCCCCCCGATCTCGAATCGGCCAGTGGGGTTGACCAGCAGGGTGTAGTCGCTGTGATCGATGTCGAAGGTGGACAGCACCTCCTCGACGACGTGCTTCTTGACGTCAGGCAGCAGCATCGCCTCGAGGTCGATGTCGGAGGCGTGCTGGGTCGAGATCACCACTGTGTCCACGCGGACCGCGTTGTCGTGGTCGTCGTACTCGATGGTAACCTGGGTCTTGCCGTCCGGACGCAAGTACAACAGCGTGCCGTTCTTGCGCACCTCCGACAGGCGTTCGGCGAGTCGGTGCGCGATCGTGATCGGCAGCGGCATCAGCTCGGGGGTCTCATCGGTGGCGTAGCCGAACATCAGCCCTTGGTCGCCCGCGCCTTGGCGGTCGAGCGGGTCCACCGAGCCTTCGTTCCGCCCTTCATAGGCGGTGTCGACGCCCTGGGCGATGTCCTGGGACTGCTGGCCGATCGTCACCTGCACCCCGCAGGACAGACCGTCGAAGCCCTTGGTCGAGGAGTCGTAGCCGATGTCGAGGATCTTGCGGCGGACGATGCCGGCGATGTCGACGTAGGCGTCGGTCGTCACCTCACCGCCCACGACGACGAGGCCGGTCGTGATGAACGTCTCGCAGGCGACGCGGCTGTGCGGGTCCTTCTCCAGCAGGGCGTCGAGGATGCTGTCGCTGATCTGGTCCGCGATCTTGTCCGGGTGGCCCTCGGTGACCGACTCGGAGGTGAAGAGGCGACGGCTCACGAATACTCCTGGGAGAGACAAGTTTGACGACTCAGACTACAACGGGTGTCGCAGCTGCTCAGGCCAGGTCCAGCCGTTGGACGACGACGTCCCAGAGCGCGTGTGCCAACGCGATCTTGGGGCCGTGGGGAACGTCGGTGACCGACCCGTCGCTGCCGAGGATGACCGCTTCGTTGTCGGGGCTGTCGAAGGCACGACCCTGGCTCACGTCATTGACGACGAGGAAGTCACATCCCTTGCGCTCGAGCTTGGTGCGCCCGTGGTCCAGGACCGAGCCGGCGTCGTCCCCTGTCTCGGCGGCGAACCCGACGAG
>JACCZT010000124.1 GCA_013695785.1 Nocardioidaceae bacterium
GGCGAGCCGGCTCGCCGTACACTGTGACAAGTCGCGACTGGCGCTGAGGTGGGTAGACCACCAGGGAGCGGCTGCATGATCAGACCGCGGGACCGTACGCCTGGGCCCTGGGTCGGCCACCGCTGCAGTCAAGTAAGGCTGACTCGAGCCCAGGAGACCCCGTGACGATCCAGACCTTGATCAGGAAATCCCCCATGACCGAGCTCGCACCCACGACCCGCCTCGCCGACGGGGACGTTCGCGTCCTGCTGCTCGAGAACATCCACGAGGGTGGCGCAACGCTGCTGCGGGATCAGGGTTACCAAGTCGAGACGCGCAGCACGGCCCTCGGCGAGGACGAGCTGGTCGAGGCCGTCCAGGACGTCCACCTGTTGGGCATCCGCTCCACCACGTACGTCACCGAGAAGGTCCTGCAGAACGCCCCAGAGCTGCTCGCCATCGGTGCGTTCTGCATCGGAACCAACCAGATCGACCTCGAGGCGGCCGCCGCGCGAGGCATCGCCGCGTTCAACGCCCCGTTCTCCAACACCCGCAGCGTCGTCGAGCTCGCGATCGCCGAGATCATCTCGCTGACCCGCCGGCTGGGCGACAAGAGCAACGACATGCACAACGGCATCTGGAACAAGTCTGCTGAGGGCAGCCACGAGGTACGCGGCCGCAAGCTCGGCATCGTCGGCTACGGCAACATCGGCAGCCAGCTCTCCGTCCTTGCCGAAGCGCTCGGCATGACCGTCTACTTCTACGACACGGCCGACAAGCTGGCGCTGGGCAACGCTCGCCGGTGCGAGTCCCTGCGGGAGCTGCTGGAGACCGCCGACATCGTCACGCTGCACGTGGATGGTCGACCGGGCAACGCCGGCCTGTTCGGAAATGCCGAGCTGTCGATGATGCGCGAGGGCGCTGTGTTCCTCAACCTGTCCCGCGGCATCCTGGTCGACCCACCCGCGCTGCGCGCGCACATCGAGTCAGGGCACATCGCCGGGGCGGCGATCGACGTGTTCCCCATCGAGCCGAAGAAGCAGGGCGACCCGTTCGAGTCCGAGCTGCGAGGGTTGCGCAACGTCATCCTCACGCCACACATCGGCGGCTCCACCGAGGAGGCGCAGCAGGACATCGGCAGGTTCGTCGCCGGGAAGCTCCGGTCGTACCTCAAGGACGGCGGCACCGAGCTCAGCCCCAACCTGCCGCACCTCTCGCTCCCGGCGTACGGCCACCGGCTCGTGCACATCCACCACAACGTCCCCGGAGTGCTGGCGCGGATCAACAGCTCGCTGGGCGAGCACAACGTCAACATCGACGGCCAGTCGCTGGGCACCCGCGGCGATATCGGTTACGTCATCACCGACATCGGCGCCGAGCTCGACGACACCGCCCTCGGCGAGCTCGCCGACCTCCCCGAGACGATCCGCCTCCGCCTGCTGTCCTGACCCTCATCGGATCGTCAGGCCAGAACCTGCGGATCGTCAGAAGTCGAAGCCGCCGAAGTCGAAGCCCCCGCCGTCGCCGCCGAAGTCCAGGCCGCCGTCGCCGCCGGCGTCCCCTCCTGCGTCGCCGACGTCGCCGCCCATGTCACCGAAGCCGCCGTCGAACCCGCCGAACATCATCGATCCCATCATCGTGCCCATGAACATCGCCGGCATGATGCTGAAAGCGGAGAAGTAGCCCGCCGCGTAGGGAGCGTACGCCGCTCCCCCCTCCCAGTACGGCACCCGCTGTGGCCCGTCCATCACCTTGCGGATGTCCGGCTCGGCGCCGGACTTGACCCGCTCGGCGTCAAGTGCGCACGCGGGTACGTCCCGCGGTGCGCCGCCGGGTGGGGAGTACTCGACGTCCTCGGTCGACAGCCCGTGTCGTGGGTCGAAGAAGCACGGTGGGCGGCGGGCGGGCAACGGCTCGTCGTCGACGCGAGCCCGAACGCAGGCGATCGCGTACCGGCCGTCTTCGATGATCTCGGTCACGTGCCGGATCGCATCGGGCGCGGTGACGTCGTCGATCGCACTCTTGGCAGACTCGTAGGCGTCGAGCCCACGCTGGTAGTCGGCCCGCTCACCCTCGTCGAGCTCGCGGCCCAGCAGATCGATGTCGAGCCCCTGCAGCTGTTCGCCGAGCGCGGTGATGTCCTCATCGACCACCCGCTTGACCGAAGCGAGCTCGGCGGACTCGACCTCAGCGTGGCGGGCGGCGTCGAGCTTCTTGCGCCGCGAGCTGAAGAACGCCACGGCTAAGAGGACGACGGCCACGATCAGCAAGAGCTCCATCGCACCAGGGTACGTGTACGTCCCCCCGGCCAGCGACCGACGGCTGGCAACCGCCAAACGTCATCACAACGTATGTCGCAAGCGTCGCCGCTGGCCGGCATCGGAAGCGGTCCCTCGTCGCGGTGGCCTACGGTTGGCACATGGCGTCCTCTACAGCCGTGGTCGAGGTCGGGGGCAGGGCAGTGCGGGTCAGCTCCGCGGACCGGGTGATCTTCCCCCCGAGCGAACACGCCCCAGCGGTGACCAAGCTCGAGGTGGTGCAGTACTACGTCGGTGTCGGCGAGGCGCTGCTGCGGGCGATGTACGAGCGGCCCGTGACGCTTGAGCGGTGGCCCAAGGGTGTGTTCGATGGTGCGGTCCTGGCGACCCGGCAGGACAACCACGGCGACGCCTTCTTTCAGAAGCGCCTGCCCAAGGGTGCGCCCGACTGGGTCGAGACCTGCGAGATCTCCTTCCCCTCCGGCCGCACCGCCGACGAGATCTGCGCGACCGAGCCGGGGGTGTTCGCCTGGGCGGCGCAGATGGGCACCATCACGTTCCACCCGTGGCCGGTGCGCCGCGGTGACGTCGAACGGCCCGACGAGCTGCGCATCGACCTTGACCCGCAGGAGGGCACCGACTTCAGGGACGCCGTCGTCGTGGCCGGTGAGGCTCGTGCGCTGCTTGATGAGCTG
>JACCZT010000131.1 GCA_013695785.1 Nocardioidaceae bacterium
CTCACTCGTCGGGTGGCGCGGAGAAGCCTCAGGTACCGCAGAAGGTCCGGTAGGCACCGAAGTCATCGGGAGCGGGAGCTGCGTAGCGCTCGAGGCCGGGGCGCTCGTGGAAGGGAGCGACCACCACGTGCAGGAGCCGTTCGAGCCGATCCAAGTCGCCGTGGGTCGCGGCGGCGAGCGCCTCCTCGACAAGGTGGTTGCGGGGGATGTAGACGGGGTTGACTCGGTCCATCACGTCGGCGTCCGGACCGAAGGCGTGCCAGCGCTCCGCCCAGGCGTCGAACGCCATCAGGTCGAGGAACAGGCCGCGCGCGGGTTTCTGCGTCACCGCGGGCCGCGGCGCCGAGGGCCGTGCACCGCGCCTGGGTCGGGCAGGACACCCGCCTTGCCTGCGCCTGCGGCCGGTCGGCGCGAGACCCAGGGTGGTGTGCAACTCCACGCGCGATGACAGCGACCGGGTCACATGACCCACGATGAACGCAGGTTTGACACCCCCAGGGGAGTGACCTCGACTCGTGCAAATACATCAGCACCGCTGGGGAGGTGCCTCGCAGTCCAGACCCCTGAACTTCATCCGCGCGCGCGGGGGCTGGTGGTCGTCAGTCGAGGATATTTCACCCCACACCGCTCCTGACCTGCACGCTTGTCACGCTCAAATGCATAGCGTTCAAGCGTTCCTAGTCCGCGACTACCTCGACTGAGGTTCATCGCCTGTGACGGAGGGCATGGCGTCAGCAAGCGGAACTCTCGACGCGGGTGTTTGATGGGGAGATGACCACTCCCATGCCCGAGACCCCCACAGACCCCGACCAGGTGGAGCCGGACGTCGTACCCAGCTCCGAACCGGAGCCGTTCGCGAACCCTGAGCCGGAGCGCCAACCCGACCTCGCCCCGGACGCTCCTGGACCGCTCTAGGTCAGCGCGACGGCGCCGAACAGCCACAACCCGGCGGCGAAGAGCGCTCCGGCCAGCTCGATGAGTATCGACACGCCGGCCGCCTTCATCGCATGCTTGGTGGACTCCCACGCGGCCTCCTGCGTCTGCTGGCGCTGGAGCTCGTACAGGTAGACACCCAGCGGGAAGCCGACGAACAGCCCGACGAACGGGATCACGAAGAACCCCACCAGCGCGCAGAGTCCGCCGACCATCAGCGCGGCGTTGGGAACACCGGCGGCCTTGAGGCGGCGACCGGGCCAGGCGTACTTGGCGACGAAGGCCGCCGTCACTGCGAGCGTGGCGCCGCCGAACACGACCCAGCCAGCGGTCGTACCGACCTGGAACGCCCAGACGCCGATCGCCGCCAATACCAGCAAGGTGCCCGGCAGGACGGGAACGATGATCCCGACCACGCCCACGAGGATCACCAGCCCCACGACGACCTCGGCACCGGTGCTCACCGGTCCACTGTGCCGCACGGCCCAGTCCGACAGGGCCGGGGCATGACCAAGGGCCCCCGACCAGACGGTCGGGGGCCCTTGGTGAGGGGGTCAGGAGGCGGTCAGATCTCCCCGCTGGGTGCCGTTGCCGGTGTCTCTGCGAGCCGGCTCGTCTCGTCGTGGATGGTGACGGCGATCTCACGAAGCTTGTCTTCGTGCTCGCGGGCGTGGTGGGCGCAGAACAGCAGCTCTCCGCCATTGGTCAGCTCAGCGCGTACGTATGCCTGAGCACCACAACGGTCGCAACGATCGGCGGCGTTGAGGGCAGCAGGTGGAGCAACAGCAGTCGTCACGTCTGACCTCTTTTCGTTCTCGGTGGGACTGAACTCGTCACATCGTGGTCAACATCCAACCACGTCCGGAACTTCCCGGCCCGAAGGGTGCGCTAGGTAACATCGCTTCCACGATGCCGCTGCGGCCCTACCGGCCATGACGTGTCTTGTACTCGACCTTAGTGGTCGATGACAAATTCTTACTCGGCACGCTGACAATTCGGAGCGCAACGCGCGGTCGGATGGGTGTGGATTCGCAGGCGACCGCGTGTCGGCCGGTCCTGTGGGTGGCGGGCGGTAGATTCTGCGTAGACACCACCTGCGGCACGGTGACCCACTCACCGCCTGAGGAGCTCGACATCGACACCGCCTACAACGCCCGCAACCTCTTGGTGCTCGAAGGCCTCGAGGCGGTTCGCAAGCGCCCAGGGATGTACGTCGGGTCCACCGACACGCGCGGGCTCATGCACTGCTTGTGGGAGATCATCGACAACTCCGTCGACGAGGCGCTGGCCGGTGCGTGCACCTCGATCGAGATCTTCCTGCACGCTGACGGCTCAGTGGAGGTGCGCGACGACGGCCGCGGCGTACCGGTCGACATCGAGCCCAAGACGGGCTTGACCGGCGTCGAGGTCGTCTACACCAAGCTCCACGCCGGCGGCAAGTTCGGCGGCGGCTCGTACGTCGCCACCGGCGGACTGCACGGCGTCGGCGCCTCGGTCGTCAACGCGCTGTCCTCGCGGCTGGACGTCGAGGTCGACAAAGGTGGGGCGACCTGGGCGATGTCCTTTCGTCGAGGCGTGCCCGGCATGTTCGACGGACCGTCGGACGGATCGACATTCACCGCAGCGCCGGAGCTGCGCAAGGTCGGCAAGGTCAAGAAGACCGTCAGCGGCACCCGGGTCCGTTACTGGCGCGATCCGCAGATCTTCATCAAGGACGCCACGTTCTCCTACGACGAGCTCGTCACCCGAGCACGGCAGACGTCGTTCCTGGTGCCCGGGCTCGAGCTCGTCATCAGTGACGAGCGCGCTGGGACGCCAGTGACCGAGCGGTTCCGCCACGACGGTGGCATCGCGGAGTTCTGCAAGTTCCTCAGCCACGGCGAACCCGTCAGCGACGTGGTGCGACTGCAGGGCAGCGGCGCCTTCACCGAGACCGTGCCACTCCTGGACGACAAGGGTCACATGACGCCACAGGACGTCGAGCGTGAGCTGGGCGTGGACATCGCCGTGCGCTGGGGGAGCGGCTACGAGACCGAGATGCAGTCGTTCGTCAACATCATCGCGACGCCCAAGGGCGGCACCCACGTCTCGGGGTTCGAGCGCGCGCTGACGCGGACCTTCAACGACGTGCTGCGAGCCAGTCGCGCGCTGAAGAACGGCGACGCCGACGTCATCAAAGATGACGTGCTCGAGGGGATGACGGCCGTCGTCACCGTGCGTCTTGCCGAGCCACAGTTCGAAGGACAGACCAAGGAGGTCCTGGGCACCCCGGCAGTGACGAGGATCGTCAGCTCCATCGTCGGACGCGAGCTCAAGGCGTACCTCACCTCGACAAAGGCCGCGCAGAAGACCAAGGCGCGGCTTGTCATGGACAAGGTGGTTGCCGCTGCCCGGATGCGGGTGCTCGCCCGTCAGCAGCGCGACACCCAGCGACGCAAGAGTGCGCTGGAGTCGAGCGCGCTGCCCGCCAAGCTGGCCGACTGCCGCAGCAACGACGTGGACCGCAGCGAGCTGTTCATCGTGGAGGGCGACTCCGCGCTCGGGACCGCCAAGTCCGCGCGAGACTCGGAGTACCAGGCGTTGCTGCCGATCCGCGGCAAGATCCTCAACGTCCAGAAGGCGTCGGTCGCGGAGATGCTCAAGAACACCGAGTGCAGCTCGATCATCCAGGTCGTCGGCGCCGGTTCTGGGCGTACCTTCGATCTCGACGCCGCACGTTACGGGCGGATCATCTTCATGGCCGACGCCGACTCCGACGGTGCCCACATCCGATGCCTGCTCGCGACGTTGTTCTTCCAGTACATGCGCCCGCTTGTCGAGGCGGGGCGCGTGTTCTCCGCGGTGCCGCCGTTGCACCGGATCGAGCTGGCGAACCCCAAGAAGGGGATGGACAAGTACGTGTACACGTATTCCGACCCAGAGCTACAACGCCGGCTCGCGGAGTTCAGCAAGAAGGGCGTGCGCTGGAAGGAGCCCGTGCAGCGTTACAAGGGCCTTGGCGAGATGGACGCCCAGCAGCTCGCCGAGACGACGATGGACCCGCGCCACCGCATGCTGCGCCGGATCACCGTCGACGACGCCGAGGCGGCCCGTGACGTCTTCGAGCTGCTGATGGGCAACGACGTCGCTCCGCGCAAGGAGTTCATCGTCCAAGGCGCCTACGAGCTCGACGCCGACCGGATCGACGCCTGACCTACCGTGCCCGCTGCGGCGGGTCTGCGGAACCGATGTGGCCTTCGTGACGTCTCATGAAGCAACCGATCGGGAGGCATCATGGCCAAAGTTGCGAACACTGTGGTGGGTATGGCCGGGTTGTTCGCTGTGCTGACCGGTTGTGGGGCCGCGGAGACGGTCGAATCCGTGGCTCCAACCTCGATGACTCCACAAGGTTCGTCCAACGAGGTCAACGTCGTGGACTCCTTCGCGTACACCTTGTACACGCATTGCGGGATCCGGTTCGCCAGATTCGACCGGCAGACTTGGGCGACGAAGCCCCGGTCGGACGGTAGTGGCAACCCGCCACCGGGGTGGGACAACCCCAGTCAGGCCGGGACGATGTACCTCTTGGCCAATGGCAGAGCTGTGTTCCGGACGCCCGGCCTGCCCGATCTCCGGTTCCACCGCACCCGGGCCGAGCCGCCCATGTGCGCCTGAGGCCGTAAGGTGAGGTCCACGAGTCAGACGATCTGCTCCAGCAGCCCGGTCTCGACGTCGTAGAGGAAGCCGCCGACGCGGACCGAGTCGGGGATGAGCGGGTGCGCGTAGACCTTGGCGACCTCGTTCTGCACCTCGGCACGCTGGTCGGTGATGACGCCAAGTGTCATCCAGGACGCGTCCTGACCGCTCGACGCGCTGATCCGCTCCTGCAGCGCTGCTTCGCTCGAGCCGACCATCGCGCAACATGTGTGCTGCACGACAAGCACCCGGTCCACGTGCAGCAGGTTGATGCCGAGCACGAGTGCGACGAGCACCTGGTCGGTGACCCGGCCGCCGGGATTACGCAGGATCTTGGCGTCCCCGGGGCTGAGGCCGATCATCCGCAGCGGGTCGATCCGCGAGTCCATGCACGTCACCATCGCCACCCCCGCGCGGGCCACGCCGTCGAAGCCCTGCAGCGCGAACGTGCTCGCATAGGCACGGTTGGCTGCCAGCAGGTC
>JACCZT010000152.1 GCA_013695785.1 Nocardioidaceae bacterium
GAGCCAAGATCTGCAGCGAGAGGGGTCCTGGCAGCATCGAGAGACCGAACGTGTCGCCGGCAAGAATGTCCTCATCGTCGGAACCGGTGCCATCGGGCGTGAGACGGCGCGGCTGCTCTGCGCGCTCGGCATGACAGTGCGCGGAGCGGGTCGCACGGCCAGAGCCGACGACCCCGACTTCAGCACCGTGGTGGCCAGCAGCGACCTTGCCGATCATGTCGGCTGGGCCGACCATGTCGTCGTGGCCGCGCCACTGACCGACCAGACCCGTGGTCTCATCGGTACGGCAGTGCTGGCGGCCATGAAGGCTTCGGCCCACCTCGTCAACGTCGGCCGGGGCGCAATCGTCGACGAGGCCGCCCTCATCGCCGCCCTCGACGCCGGTCAGCTGGCGGCGGCGTCCCTCGACGTGTTCGTCACCGAGCCGCTGCCAGCTGAGAGCCCCCTGTGGTCGATGCCGAACGTCGCCGTCACGCCGCACATGTCAGGGGACGAGCGGGGATGGCGCGACACGCTCGCCGAACAGTTCGTCGCCAACGCCCTGCGCTGGCTCGACGGGGAGGCGCTGCTCAACGTCGTCGACAAGCGGCTCGGCTTCGTACCCGCCTCGTCGGCGGCCGGGTCAGGGACGATCGCGTGACCGACCTGAGCCGGATGACCGCCGCGGACCTGGTCGACGGCTACCGCAGCGGCGACTTCTCCCCGGTCGAGGCGACCCGTGCGGCGCTAGAGGCCATCCGGACGTACGACGAACAGGTCAACGCCTTCGTCCTCGTCGACGACGAGGGTGCACTGCAATCCGCACGCCAGGCCGAACAACGCTGGCGGGCGGGGCAGTCGCGCGGGCCGGCCGACGGCGTGCCGACCTCGATCAAGGACCTCTTCCTCACCGAAGGGTGGCCCACGCTGCGCGGCACCCGGCTCATCGATGCGGCGGACCCGTGGCTTCAGGACGCTCCCGCGGTCGCTCGTCTGCGACAGGCTGGAGCGGTGTTCCTCGGCAAGACGACGACGCCTGAGTTCGGCTGGAAGGGGGTCACCGACTCGCTCCGCCACGGCGTCACCGCGAATCCGTGGAGCGAAGGCTTGACCTCCGGCGGGTCCAGCGGTGGCTCCGCTACGGCCGTGGGTCTGGGCATGGGCACCTGGTCGCTCGGGACCGACGGTGGCGGATCGGTGCGGATTCCGGCCTCGTTCACCGGCACCGTGGCGATCAAGCCGACGTACGGCCGGGTGCCGCTGTGGCCTGCGAGCCCGTTCGGCACGCTTGCCCATGCTGGCCCGATGACCCGCTCGGTGCGCGACAACGCGACCCTGTTGAACGTGATTTCGGGGTTCGACCCGCGCGACTGGTCGGCGTCGGCGACCGCGTCTGGCTCGTTCCTCGACGCGCTCGACGACGGTGTCGCCGGACTGAAGATCGCGTTCTCCCCGACCCTCGGTTACGGCTCGAACGAGCCCGAGGTCGAGGCGGCCGTCTGCGCCGCGGTCGGCGTCCTGGCCGAGGCCGGCGCTGAGGTCACCGAGGTCGACCCAGGCTTCGACGACCCGGTCGAGGCCTTCCACGTGTTGTGGTTCGCGGGGGCGGCGAAGGTGCTGGAGAGGTTTTCCGACGCGGACCTCGAAGGCATAGATCCCGGCCTGCTTGCGGCCGCCCAGGAGGGCGGGACTTACAGCGCCTGCGACTATCTGGAAGCCACCGCGGTGCGGATGGAGCTCGGTTCGATGATGGGCGAGTTCCACCAGACCTACGACCTTCTTCTCACCCCGACCATGCCGATCACCGCGTTCCGCGCCGGGCAGGACGCCCCCGACGGTTGGCCGTCTCGGCTCTGGACGAGCTGGACGCCGTACACCTATCCGTTCAACATGACCCAACAGCCGGCGCTCAGCGTGCCGTGCGGTTTCACCGATGCCGGACTCCCCGTCGGCCTGCAGGTGGTCGGGCCGCGGCACGGCGACGCCTTGGTGCTCCGGGCGGGGCGGGCGTACGAGCAACGCACGAGCTGGGCCCAAGCCGTCCCGACGCTGATCGCCCGGCATCTCAGCGGTACGTCTCGTTGACCCTTTCTACCGGTCCCAGGAGGCCAACATGTCGCGGTTCATCAGTGTGACGCTCGAGCATCGGAACGTGCAGTGCATCGCCCGGCTGCTCGACGACGAAGCGCCTCGCACCGCCGCTGCGGTGTGGGACGCGTTGCCGTTGTCGGGGCAGGTGTTCCACGGGAAGTACGCCCGCAACGAGATTTACAGCCTGCTGCCGGGGTT
Organism: Nocardioidaceae bacterium; assembly: GCA_013695785.1. Classification (GTDB taxonomy): domain Bacteria; phylum Actinomycetota; class Actinomycetes; order Propionibacteriales; family Nocardioidaceae; genus JACCZT01. Next base: position 2,269 of record JACCZT010000152.1, read on the forward strand.
CGCCGCTGCCGAGCCGGGCAAGGAGAACACCACCATCACCCCCATCCCTGGCGACTTGTGCTACTTCGCCTTCGACTCCGACGACCTCGGTAACCCCGCCTACGGTTACGAGGCGGACGGGGGACACACCCAGCTGGCGAAGATCATCGACCTCGCCGTCTTCTACGGACGCAACAACCTGCTCATCAACGGCGACCAGGGCTGGGTGCCGGGCAACGTGTTCGGGACGGTGGTCTCGGGCTTGGCGGAGATGGCGGCGGCGTGCCAAGACATCTGGATGGGCGGTGCCCGGGGCGAGACGCTGAGTTTCTCCCGCGCCGATCCTCCGACCGACTGACAGTCAGTGGCACACGAATGGGCGATGGACGAACCTCTAAGGGTGGAACGGCTACGACCCGAGGACGGCGCAGCCGCGCAGACCGAGGTTCTCGCGATGCTTCCTGCGTTCTGGGGTACGCGAGACATGCGCGCGCTGCATCACCCGATGTGGTGGCGCCAGT
>JACCZT010000159.1 GCA_013695785.1 Nocardioidaceae bacterium
CGCAGCTCCCAGTCACCGACCCGGCCGGCCTCGTGCGGTGGCCAGCCCCGCGTGCAGATTCGGGTCAGCGTGTCGGCGTCGACGGACCGGGCCGGGCGGGTCCGCCGACGACCGGCTCCGTCGGGGACCTGCTTCAGCGTGACCACGTCGGCGACGGCCACGTCGACCAGCTCGCCGTCGCGACGCTCGACCCGCAACACCTCGCCGGAACGTGCCACCACCCGGCCGACGACGTCGGTCATCGCCGGACCGCCAGAGGGCCCCGCACGGCCACGCAGGAGCCGTCGCACGACGACGCGGGTGCCGACCGCCACAGTCGTCGCGTCCACGTCGCCTCCGTCGCCACCCGCGTGGTCGTTCCGACAGACGGACCCGGACCGGCCGTCTACGCTTTCGGGCGCGATACTACTGTCAGGGACGACATACTCGGCCCTCGACGACCAAGGAGGACGCTCGTGACGTACGTCATCGCGCAGCCATGCGTGGACGTGAAGGACAGGGGGTGTATCGACGAATGCCCCGTCGACTGCATCTACGAGGGCAAGCGCATGCTCTACATCCAGCCCGATGAGTGTGTCGACTGTGGTGCTTGCGAACCGGTCTGTCCCGTCGAGGCGATCTTCTACGAGGACGACACTCCTGAGGAGTGGAAGGAGTACTACACCGCCAACGTCGACTTCTTCGACGACGTGGGCTCGCCCGGTGGTGCGGCCAAGGTCGGCGTGATCGACAAGGACCACCCGATCATCGCGGCGTTGCCGCCGCAGAACCAGGAGTGACCCCACCGGCGCCGCCGCGCGCGGTCTCGGCGCGGTTGCCCGACTTTCCCTGGGACTCCCTCGCCGACCACCGGCGGACAGCGCGGACGCACCCCGACGGCATCGTCGACCTCTCCGTCGGCACCCCGGTCGACCCGACGCCCAGCGTGGTCCGGCACGCACTGGCCGCCGCCACTGACTCACCCGGCTACCCCGCGACCATCGGTACGCCGGCACTGCGGGAGGCGTACGTCGGTTGGCTCGCCCGGCGCTTCGACGTCCAGGGCGTCGACGCCACGGACGTGCTGGCGACCATCGGTTCGAAGGAGCTCATCAGCAGCCTCGCTCTGCACCTCGGTCTCGGCCCGGGCGACGCCGTCGTGATCCCGCAGATCGCCTACCCGACGTACGAGGTCGGTGCGCGACTGGCCGGCTGCGACGTCATCGTCAGTGACTCGACCACCGCGCTCGGGCCGCAGGCGCCCGCCCTGCTGTGGCTCAACTCCCCCGCCAACCCGACCGGGCGTGTCCTGCCCACCGCGCACCTGGCCAAGGTGGTGGCGTGGGCACGCGAGCGCGGCACCCTCGTCGTCTGCGACGAGTGCTATCTCGAGAGCTCCTGGGAGGGCGGACGCCCGGTGTCGGTCTTGCACGACTCCGTCAACGGTGGATCGCTGGAGGGGGTGCTCGCCGTCCACTCCCTGTCCAAGAGGTCGAACATCGCCGGCTACCGCGCCGGGTTCGCCGCCGGAGACCCGCAGGTGGTCGCCGAGCTGCTGGCGGTGCGCAAGAACCTCGGCCTGATGATGCCCGGCCCGCAGCAGGCCGCGTGCGTCGCCGCCCTCGACGACGACCTGCACGTCGACGAGCAGCGGGCACGGTACGCGCGCCGGCGCGCCATGCTGCGCGAGGCGCTGGAGGGTGCCGGCTTCCGGATAGAGCACTCGGCAGGTTCGCTGTACCTCTGGGTCACCCGCGACGAGCCGTGCCGCGACACCGTCGCCTGGTTCGCCGAGCGCGGCATCCTCGTTGCTCCCGGCGACTTCTACGGCGCAGCGGGCGCACAGCACGTGCGGATCACCTTCACCGCGACCGACGAACGCGTAGCCGCCGGCTGCGCCCGGCTCGCATGAGTACCAACCCTCCTGCGGGAGTCTTCTCGGTCGGGGCCGCCGTCTCGTACGGCTGGAACCGGTTCAAGGCGAACACGGTGCAGTGGGTGCTCATCATGCTCGTCATCGTCGTCATCTCGGTGACCGTCGACTTCGCCTTCGGCGGGCTCGACTACGCCTCGGACGATGCCGACGCCGACGCGAGCCTCGCCGTCACCTTCACCCTTGCCGGCGTTGGCAGCGCCCTGGCCACTGCAGTGATCAACTCCCTGTTGCACGCCGCCGTCGTGCGCGGCTCGCTCGACGAGACGTTCGGGCGCAAGGCGTCCTTCGAGTCGGTCCTGCGGCTCGGCAACATCGTCGACGTGGTGCTGGCCGGTCTCCTCACCACCGTGCTGACGCTGATCGGGCTGCTCCTGTTCGTCCTGCCGGGCATCGTCTTCGCGTTCGTGTCCTGGTTCACCTTGATGTTCGTCCTCGACAAGCAGCAGAGCCCCGTCACGGCGGTGATGTCGAGCGTCACCCTGGTGTCGGCGAGCATCGGCCCGTGCCTGTTGCTGGCCCTCGCCTCGATCGGCATCGTCATCCTCGGTTTCCTCGCCTGCGGGGTCGGCGTGCTCGCGGCGTTGCCGGTGGTCTCGATCGCGTCGGCGTACGCGTACCGCGCGCTGCAGGGCGAAGGCGCCGCCTGAGACGCGTCGTCAGGTTCCGGGGTAGTCCTCGGCGTTGACATGTTCGGCCCACTCGGCCGCGGCGCCTGCTTCGTCTGTCTCCTGGACCGCCAGATGGGTCATGAACGTCTCCGGTCCGGCGCCGTGCCAGTGCCATTCGCCGGCCTCGATCCACACCGTGTCACCCGCACGGATCGGCTGTACTCGATCGCCTCTGCGTTGCACCAGTCCCGCGCCCTCGGTGACGTACAGGGCCTGGCCGACGGGGTGTCGGTGCCAGGCCGTGCGGGCACCAGGTGTGAAGTGCACGCTGAGGACGCGAAGTCGGCTCTGTGATGCTGGTGGTGGGACCATGATCTCGTCGAGCCAGACAGCACCGGTGAACCACTCCTCGGGGCCACGCTGAGACGGCGGCCGGTCCGTGGTTATCTGCATCCAGTCTCCACCTTCGGTTTCGCGCATTCGGATCAAGAGTAGGGGAGCCAGCGTCGATCGTCGACCCCCTGGGCGCCTGCGGCGTCCGTCGATCCACTCCACCTGGCGTAGCGTCACTTCTCCTGGGTTGCGACCTCGGTGCAGTGACGCTGTCCCAGGAGAACCTGGTACGGCTGTGGTTGGAGGGCGGTGCAGGGCGGCGAGCGCGACCCCGGCGGTCAGGCGACGTCGACGTGGACGTGGTCGCGGTGACGTAGTGTCTCGGAGGCGCCGGCACGCGCAGGCGGGTCGTACTCGCGCCAGCCCGACGATGAACGCTGCGCTGTCCAGATCCGGTCGTCGAAGATCACCGTCTGCACCTTGAGCCGTGGGGCGTTGGCCACCAGGTACTGCGCGAGTGCCCACCCGTTGGTCAACGAGGAGTCCGAGACGGGCTTGAAGAAGAAGTCGATGGCGCGCCCGTCGTAGTGCGCGGAGCCTGGGCTGTGTCCGGAGTCGACGCCGCCCGGTGCGTAACCGCCGCTCGGCACCGCCCCGAAGCTCGCTTGCACGTCCGCGCGCACCTGGTCCGCGGTGACCGTGAGACCACTGGAGACGATCTCTTGGTCACCTTCGGCAGGCGGGTCCACCTGGCACGTGAATGCCGCCGGACTGTTCCCGCTCAGCGCGGAGGCGAGGACCCGGGCGTAAGGCTCGTGCTCGGCATAGGCGTCGCCGTACGCAGAGCGCTGCACGGCCTGTGCCGCCTCGGTGACCTCCATCGTGGCGTAGCCGTCGACCTGCTCGAGCGTCTGCAGGAACTTGTCGACCGCGTAGCGCGGGTCCTGAACCTGCGCAGGGGTACCCCAGTCCTGCGACGGGCGCTGCTGGAACAGGCCCAGCGAGTCACGGTCGCCGTAGTCGAGGTTGCGGATCTTGGACTCCTGGTACGCCGTGGCGATCCCGATCGTCGTCGCGCGGGCGGGCATACCGCGCTTCACCGCGGTCGCCGCGATCAGCGACGCGTACCGTGCCTGCGCCAGGTCGACCTCGACCAGGTCGCCGTCGACCTCGGCGCTGCAGAACTCACCGCGCGAGCCGGTGAGTGTCTCCGAGCCGCGTACGACCAGGACCGCGACCACGACCACGACTACACACCCCAGCAGCACCAGAAGCTTGCGGGCCATCAGTTGGCGTGCAGAGCGCTGTTGAGCGTCACCGTGGCGACGCCGCTGCGTGGACGCGCCTCGATGGCGCCGCTCTCGCTGTTGGTCCAGAACTGCAGCCCGTCCTGACCCGACAGCTCAAGAGCCTTGACCACCCGTCCGTCCGGCAACGTGACCTTGGTGCCGGCGGTGACGTAACACCCGGCCGCCACCACGCAGCCGTCGCCGAGCGAGATCCCGATCCCGGCGTTCGCACCGACCAGGCAGTTGGCCCCGATCCCGATCACCTGCTTGCCGCCTCCGGACAGCGTTCCCATGATCGACGCACCCCCGCCGACGTCGGAGCCGTCACCGACCACCACACCGGCAGAGATCCGCCCCTCGATCATCGCGTGCCCGAGCGTACCCGCGTTGAAGTTGACGAACCCCTCGTGCATCACGGTGGTGCCTTCGGCCAGGTGCGCGCCCAGGCGTACGCGGTCGGCGTCGCCGATGCGGACGCCGGTCGGGACCACGTAGTCGGTCATCCGCGGGAACTTGTCGACACTCATCACCTGCACGTGCTGGCCGGTGGCGCGGGCGCGTGCGCGGGTGGCCTCGAAGCCGTCCACCGCACACGGCCCGAGCGAGGTCCAGGCGACATTGGCGAGCAAGGCGAAGATTCCGTCGAGGTTCTGTCCGTGCGGGCGGACCAGACGGTGCGAGAGCAGATGCAGTCGCAGGTACGCGTCGTACGCGTCCCCCGGCGGTGCGGACAGGTCGCTGACCAGCGTGCGTACCACGACCTTGCGGACCTCGCGGATGTCATCGGCGGCTTCCAGCGCGGTCAACGAGGCCGGGGCAATCGCGGCGACCGGACCCAGAACGGGCTCGGGGTACCACACGTCGAGCACGGTGCCGTCCGCCGTCACCGTGGCGAGCCCGTAGGCCGAGGCGTCGGGTGCGGGATCTGCGGTCATGGGACAACGGTATCGAGGTACGACAACCGGGCGATGTGCGAGTACGCCCGAGCGTGCCTATGGTCGACACGGCAGCCGTCGGCTGCCGCCACGACCGAGAGGAACCACTGATGCCCGAGCTCACCGTCGGCTCCGACCGCAACAACCCTGTCGACATCCACTACGAGGACCACGGGACAGGTGCTCCGGTGGTGCTCATCCACGGCTGGCCGCTCAGCGGCCGGTCCTGGGAGCACCAGGTGCCCGCGCTGGTCGACGCCGGTTACCGGGTGATCACCTACGACCGCCGCGGCTTCGGGGCGTCGTCGCAGCCGTGGGGTGGCTACGACTACGACACGTTCGCGGCCGACCTCAGGGCCCTGCTGGAGCACCTCGACGTCAGCGGGGCAACGCTGGTGGGGTTTTCCATGGGTGGCGGTGAGGTGGCCCGCTACCTCGGTACGTACGGCGCGGGGAGGGTGTCGAAGGCGGTGCTGGCCGCCGCGGTGCCGCCGTACCTGTACCGGAGCGACGACAACCCCGACGGCGGACTGGACGACGACACGATCGGCGCTTTCGAGGCCGGCGTGACGGGGGACAGGATCGCGTTCCTGGAGGAGTTCACCAAGGGATTCTTCAACGTCGGTGACGGCGAGGCGCGGATCAGTGAGCCGAACCGGCTCTACCACCGGGCCATCGCCGAGTTCGCCTCACCCAAGGGCACGTTGGACTGCATCGCCGCCTTCGGTCGTACCGACTTCCGCGGGGATCTCGAGGCGATGAGCGATGCTGGGATACCGACGCTGGTGATCCACGGGGACGCCGATGCGATCGTGCCGTTCGAGGTCAGCGGCAAGCGCGCGCACGAGAGCATCGACGACGCCGAGCTGGTGCTCGTGCAAGGAGCGCCGCACGGCCTCAACGCGACGCACGCCCGAGAGTTCAACGCGGCCCTCCTGGCCTTCTTGGCGAAGTAGGGGACGACCATGGCGCTCGCGCGGTACAAGGACCTGTGTGTCGACGTCGTCGATGAGGCGATGATGACGCCGTTCTGGGCGCAGGTGCTTGGCCTCGACGTACGCGTCCACGACGACGGCGACGCCCAGCTAGTCGGACCGACGCCGCAGCACGGCGTCTGGCTCAACGCGGTGCCAGAGCCCCACACCGTCAAGCAGCGCGTACACCTGGACGTCCACGCGTTGTCGGTCGGCGACGTCGCGGCGCTCGGCGCCAGCGTGCTCCCGGACTGGGGGCCGTTCCCGTGGACCGTCATGGCCGACCCCGAGGGCGGGGAGCTCTGTGTGTTCGAGCGGGACGAGGTGCCGATGTACCGCTTGTACGAGATCGGGATCGACGCGGTCGACGCCGAGGCGATCGGCCGATGGTGGGCGGACGTGCTGGGCACCGAGGCGGTGGTCGACGACGACCACGACACGTCGTTCGCCGTACCTGGTGCACCGTTCGACGGCTTCGTCTTCGGCGCCGTGGCCGAGCCGAAGACGATCAAGAATCGCATCCACTGGGATGTCGACGTCGCGCCCGGCGGCATCGAGGCGCTCGCGGCCGCCGGTGCGTCCGTCCTGCGCCGTCCCGACGAGCAGATCTCCTGGACCGTGATGACCGACCCCGAGGGCAACGAGTTCTGTGCCTTCGTCACCGGCGACTGAGCCGCGTAGGAGCCGAGGACGATCGCGTGAGCCGCAGGGCCGCACCGCAGGAGCCGGAGGCGCAACCGTACGTACCGGCCCGGCCGAGCGTTGCGCGGCTGCGCGATGCGGTGCAGGAGTGTCGCGGTTGCGAGCTGTACGAGGACGCCACCCAGGCGGTCATAGGCGCCGGCCCGGCACGTGCGCGGGTGATGGTGGTGGGGGAGCAGCCCGGTGACTCCGAGGACCGCGCCGGCGAGGGGGACTGTCGCCGGACTCGCTCTGGCGCACGAACGCTGTCAAGCACTTCCGGTTCGAGCAACGCGGCAAGCGCCGCATCCACGCCAAGCCGGGCTCCGAGCACGTACGGGCATGCCGGCCGTGGTAGCTGAGGCAGGAGAGCAGGTGCGCGGACCATCGCGGTGGGCAGGCTGCCTGAGCGCTGTCGTGCTGCTGCTCGGCGCGGGATGTGGCGACGACCGGGCCGAGCCGGCGCCGACCAACGCCGACATGCTCGCCGGGGCGGTCGGGTTCGGCGAGGGGCGCGACACCGACTACGGGTCGCACAAGGTGAACGAGCTCGTCGACCCGATCGACCTGGCCGAGGCACGTGGGGCCGGACTGCGTACGGCGTCGTCGGAGCGGGTGGTCGCCGCGGTGATCTCTGAGTGTGCCCGCGATGGACAGGCCACGACCCTGCCCAGCTCCGGCTGGTCGGCGCTGCTGTCCGACGGGTCGCAGGTCACGAGCACCGTCCCTCCGGCGCCGGCGACGGAGGGAGCACCGAGCATCGATGCGTCACGCCGCGTCGCCGCGGGCAAATGTGCCTACGCCCGCGTGCTCTTCGTGGTCACCGAAGCCGATCAGGTCGACGGGTTCCACTACGAGAGTGACGGTGCGCGTACTGCCACCTGGCGCGAGTCGGTCGGCACCACCGGCCTGCCCTGATCGACAGCGGTCGAGGTCAGCGGTCGGTCAATCCCCGCAGCACGTACGCGGCGACCGCGCCGTAGGCCACGTGCGGGCCCACGTCGCTCAGCCAGTCCGCCGTCGACCAGGTACGCGGGTCCGTCACGCCCAGCACGGTCATCGGACCGTTGCCGGCCATCAGCGCGCCAGCCGAGGCGGCCAGCGTGGTGCCCACCGGACCAGAACGCCAGCCGGCCGAGCGCGCCAGGCCCAGCGCCACCCCGACACCGACGCCCGCCGCCAGTCCTCCCAGTGGACCCAGGCCGGCGACCCGGTTGGCGCGGGTCTGCTCATCACCGGGGATGGGCACCCCCGCCTTCTGGGACAACGTCTCGATGGTGTCCTCCGGCGTGCTGCTGACCGGCCTTCCCCGTACGACCATGTCGATGTAGGTGACGGCGTTGAGTGCGGTGGTGGCCGCAGCCCCCGCGGCGGCGCCGGCCAGGATCCCACTTGTCATGCGGATGCGCTCCTCTGAGTCAGGCCGGGTGGCCGATGGCGTCCAGGGTCAGCGAAGCAGCCTGCGCCGGCTGGTCCCAGGTCGGGAAGTGGCCGCAGCTGTCGAACCAGTGCAGCGTGGCGTCGGGGAACAGCTCGATGGCGCGGTGGGCCTGCCTGGGCGGGGTGACCCTGTCCTGGCGTCCCCAGCCGATCACGACGCGGCAGCTGAGCGTGCCGGCCGGTGCGCCGGCCTGCCTGGGGCCGTGGACGAGTGAGGTGAGCGCGTCGTCGAAGCTCGCCGAGGCGATGAAGCCCTCGAGCTCGGTGAGCACGAGATCGGCCGGCAGACGCCACGGGTGTGCGGAGAACTGCGCCAGCAACGCCGTACGCCCGGCGGCGCTGCGCGTGATGGCCGGGAGCGCTGGCCCGAGGACGCGGAGCAGAGCCGTCGATGCCCTGATGGATGCGTTGAAGAACGTGACCTCGCCATCGGTCCAGAAACCGCCCGGGTCCAGGGCGACGACCGTGCCGCGATGTCCGCGGCGAGCCATCTCCAGCACGATCCGGGCGCCCATGGAGCTGCCGACGATGTCCACGTCCGCCAGGCCCTCGGCGTCGACGAACTCCTCGACCGCGTCGGTCAGGGCAGCGATCGTGACCTCGGTGGACAGCGGCGGCGTCTCGCCGAACCCTGGCAGGTCCACCGCGACGACCTCGCGCTCTGCCGCCAGCGCCGGCAGGACGAGGTCCCAGGTGTGGTGGGTCGAGCCCAGCCCGTGCACGAGCAGCAGCGGCTCGCCCGATCCCTGTCGTACCGAATGCATGGAGTCTCCCTCGGGCGCTCTGAGAGTGTCAGGGTATAGAAGGTACGCGCACCTGCGGGCGCACGCTCGACCGGAGGCAGTGGTGGAATGGGCCATGGCCACCTTGGACTTGGCACAAGACGTCGTCTCGTTGACCGCCGCACTCGTTGACATCGAGTCGGTCAGCACCGGGGAGCAGGAGATTGCTGACAGCGTCGAGGCAGCGTTGGCGGCGCTCAGCCACCTCGATGTTGTCCGCTTCGGCCACACCATCGTCGCCCGCACTACCCTCGGCCGCGACGAGCGGGTCGTGATCGCGGGCCACCTCGACACCGTGCCGGTCAACGCCAACCTGCCGTCGCGGCTGGACGGCGACCTGCTCTACGGTCTGGGTTCGTGCGACATGAAGGGCGGCGTCGCGGTTGCGCTGAGGCTCGCTGCGACCCTTCCAGCGCCGAGCCGCGACATCACCTTCGTCTTCTACGAAGCCGAGGAGATCGAGGCCCGTCACAACGGACTGGGCCGGCTCGCCCGCGAGCGTCCCGAGCTGCTCGTGGCCGACTTCGCGATCTTGATGGAGCCGTCCGACGCCGTCGTCGAGGCGGGTTGTCAGGGCACGTTGCGGGTCGACGTCACCGTACGCGGTGAGCGGGCCCACAGCGCGCGGGCGTGGATGGGTTCCAACGCCATCCACGCCGTGGCACCGGTCCTGCAGCGACTCGTGGAGTACGTCCCTCGCACGCCGCGGATCGACGGGCTCACCTACCACGAGGGGCTCAACGCGGTCGGGATCAGCGGTGGGGTCGCGGGCAACGTCATCCCCGACGATGCACGCATCAGCATCAACCACCGGTTCGCACCGGACCGGACCCCAGAGCAGGCGATCGCGCACGTCCGCGAGGTCTTCGCCGGGTACGAGGTGAGCGTCACCGACGTCGCGCCGGGTGCGATGCCCGGGCTGGACCGGCCGGCCGCTGCGGCGTTCCTCGCGGCCGTCGGCGGCCGAGCCAACCCGAAGTTCGGCTGGACCGACGTCGCACAGTTCACCGCCCTCGGCGTCCCGGCCGTCAACTTCGGGCCAGGTGACCCGCTGGTGGCGCACAAGCAGGACGAGCACGTACCCCTGGAGCACCTCAGCCGGCTCGAGGACCAGCTCGTCGGCTGGTTGTCGTAGCCTGCGCCCATGACTCCACCTTCGGACCACGCGCCGCCTACCGGCAGCGGACCTGGCGATGTGCCGCCCGAAGCCGATGCCCCGCCCGAGCACCTCGGCGGACCGGTACGGCTACGTCGCGCCCAGGTGCCGGCAGGCACGACCGACCAGCACCTGCTGGACTCGCGCGGATCGGCCGACTGGGTCCACACCGACCCCTGGCGGGTGCTGCGCATCCAGTCCGAGTTCGTCGAGGGGTTCGGCGCCCTCGCCGAGCTCGGCCCGGCGGTCAGCGTCTTCGGCTCTGCGCGCGTCGCGTCCTCCAGCCCGATGTACGCGCTGTCGGAGCTCCTCGGACGCCGGCTGGTGGAGGCGGGGTACGGCGTCATCACCGGCGGCGGTCCGGGAGTCATGGAAGCGGCCAACAAGGGCGCGAGCCAGGCAGGTGGTGTGTCGGTCGGACTGGGCATCGAGCTGCCGTGGGAGACCGGGCTCAACGAGTGGGTCGACGTCGGCATCAACTTCCGCTACTTCTTCGCGCGCAAGACGATGTTCGTCAAGTACGCCAGAGGTTTCGTCGTCATGCCGGGCGGGTTCGGGACCCTGGACGAGCTCTTCGAGGCCATCACGCTCGCGCAGACGCAGAAGGTCACGTCCTTCCCGGTGGTACTCGTGGGTTCGGCGTTCTGGCAGGGGCTGCTGGACTGGCTGCGTGAAACCGTCCTCGTCGCGGGCAACGTCTCCGAGGTCGACTTCGCCATGATCCACGTGACCGACGACATCGACGAGGCCGTGTCGTACTTCAGCCCCTGAACCCAGCAGGTTCCAGGGTTTCTGGCACGATCAAGTACGTGACCTGGTTCATCGTCATCGCTATCGTCCTCGTCGCCGGTGGTGCGGTCGTGGTGGGAGTCGGCGCGGGCGCACCGATGGCCGCCGTTCACGACGACCGTCCGGACGTCCTGCCGTTCGACCGTCCACTGGTGGCCAGCGACCTCGACGACGTACGTTTCACCACCACGGTTCGCGGCTACCGGATGGACGAGGTCGACGCCTTGCTGCTGCGGCTCCGCGCGGAGTGGTCCGAGCGCGCAGCCCCCCTACCGCCCGATCTCGCGGACCCCGCCCCGACGGAGACCGACCGTGCTGGGTGACCTCGAGGTCGGGATCGACATCGCGGCGCCGCCGAGGACGGTATGGGACTACGTGACCGACTGGGAACGCCAGTCGGAGTGGATCCCGCTCACCACCGTGCGCACCGAGGGCAGCACCGTGATCGCGCGAACGGCCCTGGGGCCACTGGGGTTCGACGACCCCATGGAGGTCGCCGCCTGGGAGCCCCCACACCGGTGCGAGCTCGTCCACACCGGCCGGGTCGTGCGCGGCACCGGCGCCTTCACCTGCGCCGCGGCCGGCACCGGGACGAGGTTCGTCTGGTCCGAGCACGTGGCGGTGCCCGGGGGACCGGCCGCGCCGGTGCTCTGGCTGGCGGCCCGACCCGCCCTGCAGCTCGGTTTCGCGCACGCGTTGCGGCGACTGCGGGACCGGCTCGAGTCCGGAGCCGGGCCGGCCCCGGTGTCGTGAGCGGAGTCGTCCGCGGGGACGACGGGCTGCTGCGCTGCCCGTGGGGCGACGGTCCACCACAGATGCGGGCTTACCACGACGAGGAGTGGGGCCGCGCCGCGACCGGGGAGCGTGACCTGTTCGAGCGGGTGACGCTCGAGGCATTCCAGTCGGGCTTGTCGTGGGCCGTCGTGCTGCGCAAGCGCGAGCGATTCCGCGCGGTCTTCGCCGGCTTCGATGCAGCGGTGGTCGCTGCGTTCACCGAGACGAACGTCGACGCGTTGCTGGGGGACCCCGGGATCATCCGCAACCGGGCCAAGATCGAAGCCACCATCACCAATGCGCGCGCGATCGCGCAGATGGACGAACCGCTCGGCGACGTCGTGAGACGCTTCGTCCCCAGCGCTGAGTCCGCGCCGCCGCGTACGGTCGCCGACGTACCGTCCCAGACCGCCGAGTCGCGCGCGCTGGCCGTCGACCTGCGAGGCAGAGGTCTTCGGTTCGTGGGCCCGACGACCGCCTACGCTCTGATGCAGGCGACCGGGATCGTCGATGACCATCTCGCCGATTGTCACGCACGCCGACCGCTGATCGCGCCCATTCCCCGTTGAGATTGACGAGTTTGTTGCGACACGCCGCGCGGCGGCGCCAGAACGTCAATCTCAACGGGGGGTCAGTGGCCTTCGAAGGTGGGGGACCGCTTCTCGAGGAAGGCCTCCACGGCGCGGCGATGGTCCACCGACGCCCCGGTCAACGCCATCTTCTGCGCCTCGTGCGCGAGCGACTCGGGCAGGTCGTGCGTCGCGGAGTAGGCGAGCACCCGCTTGATCGAGGCGAGCGCCAGCGTGGGGCCCGAGGCGAGGCGCTGCGCGAGCTCGGCGACGGCGTCCTCGAAGACGTCAGCAGCGACCACCTGATGGGCCAACCCGAGGCTCAGCGCCTCATCAGCCTCGATGGTGCGAGGCAGCATCAACAGCTCCACCGCTTTGGCCCGCCCGACCAGCCGCGGGAGCGTCCACGACACTCCGGAGTCGCACGACAGGGCGATGGCGGCGAAGGCGAGGTTGAAGCCGGCGGTGTCGGCGAGGACGCGGAAGTCGCATGCGAAGGCGAGGGACGCACCGGCCCCGGCCGCTACGCCGTTGACGGCCGCGATGACGGGCTTGGGCATCGTCGCGATGGCGGTCACGATCGGGTTGAAGTGTTCCTCGACGGTGTCGGACAGCAAGCGGTCGGGGTCACGCAGGTCGCGAACGTGCTCCTTCAGGTCCTGGCCGGCGCTGAACGCTCGACCCGTCCCGGTGAGCACCACGCAGCGGGCAGAATCATCTGACGCCGCCCGGTGCACGGCGTCGCGCAGCGCGAGCTTCGTCTGCAGGTCGAGGCTGTTCATCGCGTCCGAACGTCGCAGCGTGATCGTTGCGACGTCCGCGTCAACGGTGTAGGTCACGGTGTCGTCCTGGTCGGCCATCCTCAGAGTGTGCCGCACCCGCCGATCGACATGACCAGGGGTCAGCGCCAGGTCAGAGGTGCCGCCGTCACGACACGGTGCCGTCGAAGAGCCCGTGTGACGGCGAGTACCGGTCGAGGGCGACCGGATCGAGGTGGATGCCCAAGCCCGGACCCGACGGCACCGCGAGCATGCCCTCGTCGTCGAGCTCGAACCCGTCGATGGTGAGCTCGTCGATGTAGGCCGAGCCGGTCCTGTACTCGACGAGCTCGGTGTGGGGCAGCGCCGAGGCGAGGTGCAGGTCGGCGGCCAGTCCGACCGCGGTGTTCCAACCGTGCGGGATGAAGCGTGCTCCGAGCTCCTCCGCGAGCCAGGCGACGCGCCGCGACTCACTGAGGCCCCCGCCCTTGGTGGTGTCGGGCTGGACGATGTCGAAGGCGCCTGCGGTGAGGAACCGGGTGAAGTCCTGTCGCCGGGTGAGGACCTCACCGCCGGCGATGGCGACCTTCGACGTGCGGCGAAGCTGCGCGTACCCCTCCAGGTCGTCGGGGCGGAGCGCCTCCTCGAACCAGGCGACGCCGTAGTCACCCAGCATGTCGGCCGTCCGAGCGGCCCACTTGCGGTCTCCGGGCCAGAACGCGTCGGAGCCGCCGGCATCGACGGCGAGGAGGCTGTCGGGGCCAACGGCGTCGCGGGCAGCACGCACCGCGGCCTCGTCGGCTGCCTCGCTGACCCGTCCGAAGTGGCCCCACCCGATCTTGAAGGCACGAAAGCCCACCGAGTAGAGCATCTTGAGATTGTCAGCGAGCGTCGCTGGTTCCTCGATGAGGACCGACGCGTACGGGCGTACGCTCTCGCGGTACCGTCCGCCGAGCAGCAGGCTCACCGGTTGCCCCGTGGCCTGGCCGAGGATGTCCCACACCGCTATGTCGATCCCACTGACGGTGTGGGTGATGGCGCCCCCGCGGCCCAGCCAGAAGGTGTGTTGGTGCATCGTCTGGCTCAGCTTGTCCGGCTCGAGTGCGCTGGCACCGAGGTACACCGGGGCGAGGACGTCCAGCGCAGCGCGAACCAGTTCGTGGCTGGAGAACACGCTCCCGACCCCGACGAGTCCTTCGTCGGTGTGCACCGTGATGAGGGTGTGGATCACGTCGTCAGGCTTGATCTCGTTGGCCCAGCCCCCTTTGGGGGTCGCACCCCGCAGCCCGGCGGCACGGATATCGGTGATCTTCATGGCCACTCATCCTTCTGGGGTAGGTCGACGACGATCGCCTGGTGGGGTTCGAGCCGTGTGTGTGAGCCGGTCCGCTGCCCCTCGATGGCCGCGGAGGTGGAGACGACCACGGTGCCCGCCGACGGCAGCACGACCGTGGTCGGTTCGCCGGTCAGGTTGAGCGCGACCGCCTTGACGTCGCGCTCGCACCGGCGGACGTACGCCAACACCGAACCGTCGCCGTCTGAGCCACCGGGGTCAAGCAGGTCGATCGTGCCCTGGTGGAGCGCTGGACTGGCGACCCGCATCCGGATCAGGCGCTGGTACAACGCGAGATGGGAGGTGGGGCGCTGCTGCTGTGCCACCACGTTGACCGTTGCCCCGACGCGAGAGAGTGGCAGCCACAGCTCGTCCTCCGGTGCAGTCGAGAAGCCGAAGTTGACTCCGTCGTTCCACGGCATCGGGGTACGCGTCGGGTCGCGGGAGACGCCACCCTCGGCGAGTCCGAAGTAGTCGCGCTGGCGTTCGCGAGGCACCGACTGGTCCGCCAGCCCGAGCTCGTCGCCGTACAACAGGCACGGCGTCCCCTGCAGCGTCAGCAGCAGCACCGCCGCCACCTTGGCCTGCTCCGGCCCCAGACGGGTGACCAGCCGGGTACGGTCGTGGTTGCCCAGGGCCAGGACCGGCCACGCGCCCGGCGGAAGGGCGGCGTAGAGCGCGGACAGCTCGCGGCGCAGGTCCGCGGCGGTCCACACGGTCTCCAGGAGCCGGAAGGCGAACGGCAGATGGATGCCGTCGTGGTCCGAACCGAAGTACAGCGCCCAGTCCTGCCACGACATCGCCTCGATCTCGGCGATGGTGACGCGGTCGGGGTAGGCATCGACCACACCGCGGATCTCGGCCAGCGTGGCATGGGTGTCGGGGTGCCGGCGGTCGTGGACGTGCAGCTGGGTGCCGAAGTCGGGGTGCTGCAGGTCGAACGGGTTGTCGTTGCCGCCTTCGGCAAGCGGGTTGTCGCGCAGCTCGGGATCCTTCATCAACATGTGGGCCACGTCGATCCGGAAGCCGTCGGCGCCGCGGTCGAGCCAGAAGCGCAGCACGTCGAAGAGGGCGGCGCGGACCTGCGGGTTGCGCCAGTTGAGGTCGGGCTGCTGCACCAGGTGCGAGTGCAGGTAGTACTGGCCCGTCGTCTCGTCCCACTCCCAGACCGAGCCGCCGGTCTCACTGGTCCAGTTGTTCGGCGGTGAGCCGTCTGCTCGAGGGTCGCGCCAGACGTACCAGTCGCGCTTGTCGTTGGTCAGTGAGGAGCGCGACTCGCGAAACCAGGGATGCTCGTTGCTGGTGTGGTTGGGGATGTAGTCCACGATGATCTTGAGCCCGCGCTCGTGAGCGTGCTTGATCAGGCGGTCGAAGATGGCGAGGCTGCCGAAGACCGGCTCGACGTCGCAGTAGTCCGAGACGTCGAACCCCTGGTCGAGCAGTGGCGAGCGGAAGAACGGGCCACACCAGATGGCGTCAACACCCAGGGTGTGCTTGAGGTAGTCCAAGGAGGAGGTGAGCCCCTCGAGGTCGCCGATCCCGTCGCCGTTGCCGTCGCGGAAGCTGGGCAGGTGGCACTCGTAGAGCACCGCTTCACGCCACCAGGACGAAGCAGGGCTCCGTCGCTCGGTCGACATCTCGGTCGGCTGCATCTGTTGCTTCCTCTCCGGCTGGACGGTGGCGTGGCGGACTCAGCCGGTCGTGCTGCCGGCGAGCATGCCTCGGACGAAGTGCTTCTGCATGGCGATGAACATCGCCATCGGGACGACCATGGAGAGCACGGCAGCAGCAGTGAGGACCTCCCAGCCGTTGCCGCGGGAGGCGACCATGTTGCTCACGGTGACGGTCATGGGCGCGACCTCGCGGAAGCCGCCGAGGAAGATCAGGGCGGTCAGCAGGTCGTTCCAGTTCCAGACGAACTCAAAGATCGCCAGCGACGCCAACGCCGGACGAGAGACCGGCAGCACGATCTGGAAGAAGACCTGGGTGGCGCTGGCGCCGTCCATCGCCGCGGCCTCGAACAGGTCACGGGGGAGCTGGGAGAAGAACTTGTGCAGGAGGTAGATCCCGAACGGCAGGCTGTAGCCCAGGTGCGCGAGCCACAGCCCCAGGAAGCTGCCGGTCAGACCGAGTGAGTTGAAGATCTTGAGCAGCGGCACCAGCGTGATCTGGATCGGGACGATCAGCAGCCCGACCGTCAGCAGCAGCACGCTGTTCCTGAACCGGAATTTCATGCACGCCAGGCCGTACGCGGCGGCGGCGGCGACCGTGACGGTGAGGACCGTCGCTGGCACGGTCGCGGCGAGGCTGTTGAAGAGGCTGAGGCCGAGCCCGTTGTTGTCCAGGGCGTTGGAGTAGTTCTCCAGCGTGTAGTCCCCGGGCAGCGCGAACGACTTCCACCACCCGGTCGTGGCAACGGACAGCGCCGGCCTGAACGAGCTGACCGTCAGGCCGACCACAGGTATCAGCCAGATGGCGGCGATCACCAGGACCGTCAGGTGGACCGGGAGGCGCCGCAGCCTGATGCTCGGCACCGCCAGGCGCGACCTGCTCACGCGTTGCAGCACTACGCCTCCTTGTTCTCGAGTCGGAACTGCCGGATGTTGACGAAGATGATTGGGAGCACGGCGAGCATCAGCAGGGTCGCGACGGCGCCCGCCGTACCGTTGTCGCGAGCAGTGAAGAGCTCCTTGTACATCACGGTGGCGATCACGTCCGTCCCGTAGTTCCCGTTGGTCATCACGTAGACGATGTCGAAGGTCTTCAGGGCGATCACGGTCATCGCGGTCATGACGACGACGACCGTGGGGATGAGCAGCGGCAGCGTGATCCGGCGGAAGACGTGCCACTCCGACGCGCCGTCGAGGCGGGCAGCCTCGTGCAGCTCGACCGGTACAGATCCCAGGGCCGCGGAGAAGATCACCATCGCGAAGCCGGCCTGGGTCCACAGCATCGCTGCGATGAGGGCCCAGTTGTTGGTCGCTTGGCTGATCAACCACGCGATGGGCTCGGTGTCGGGGACGAGCGTCACCAGAGCGTTCATGGTGCCCGTCTGCTCGGTGATGGGCGGCTGGTAGTCGTACATGAACGTCCAGATCACCCCTGCCGCCACCGGCGAGATCGCGATCGGCAGGAACAGCGTTGCCTTGACCAGCGTGCCGTACCGGACCCGCTCGGCGAGCACGGCAACCAGCAGGCCAAGGAGCGCGGCCAACGAGGGCAGCGCGATGACCCACAGGACCGTGTTGCGCAGGGCGCCCTGGGTGATCTCGTTCGACAACATGTCGGTGTAGTTCTGCATGCCGACGAACGACGACCCGTCCTTGTCGAAAAGGCTCAGGACCACGGTGCTGATGGCGGGAAAGACCAGCAGACACCCGATCACGAAGACGGCGGGGGCGACGAACAGCCACGGCATCACCCGCCGGTTGAGCCGCCGCGGCAACCGGCTGATCAGCCGGTCGCCGAACAGCAGGTATGCCCAGGCGATGACGACGGTCGCGCTGACCGCGAGCAGGACGAGACCGATCCGTTCGGCGATCACAGTTCTCGATCTCCATTCACCTGGACGTCCGAGGTCACGACGTGCTGCTCGCCCTCCTAGTAGGTCTCTTGGCGAGTCTTGTCCAAGGTGGCGAGGATGGTGTCCAGCTGGCTGGGATCTTGCACGTACTCCAACGAACCCTTCCAGAATGCCTCAACGAGCTCCTGCGGCATCAGGGAGTTGCCGAGGGTGTAGGTGCCGCTGGACTTCTGAAGTGTCTCGCTTGCACGCTGCAGGAAGATGTTCTCGTACGCGTCCGGCTCGCTGTTCTTGTTCGGCGACAGCCAGCGACCGGTGGCCGCGACGAGCGACGCCGCCTCGGCAGTGGCGAGATACTTCACCAGTGCCTCGGACTGCTCGTTCTGGACGAACATCGAGACCACTTCACCGGAGATCGACTGGATGCCGGCGAACTCGGTGTTGAAGTCGGGAGCGGCGAAGAAATCCAGATCCTCTCCCGGGACGAGCTTGGGGTTGGTGTCGGTGATGATGCCGCCCATGAAGGTCGCCTGCTGGTGCAGGTAGCAGCCTGGCGGATCCTTGAACATCGGACCCGCGGCCTCGGCGAAGTTGGTGCTGAGAACGGTCGTGGTCCCGCCGTACACCTTGTCCGGCTGAGCCAGCTCGCCGTAGGTCTCGAACGCCTCCTTGACCTCTGGTGCCGTCCAGGGCACCTCGCCCCTCCACCACTGCTCGTGGAACTCCGGCCCGGCCTGGCGGAGCAAGATGGTGTCGATGAAGTCGGCGGCGGGCCATCCGCTCGCAGCGCCGCTTTCCAGACCGAGGCACCACGGGGTCTCGCCTTCCTCGACGTTGCTCTGCGCCCACGTCTGCAGCTCGTCCCAGCTCGCTGGCTCGGTGGGGCCCTCGTAGAACTTGGGGTCGTACCAGATCAGGCCGCCCACGTCGACGGTGTTGAAGATCCCGAAGACCTTGCCGTCACGCGACCCGGTCTCGATGAGACTGTCGGAGAAGTTGGTCGTCAACGCCTCGTCGCCGATCACGCCCCGCAGGTCGATGACCTCGCCCTCATCCGCCAGGTCGGCGATCTGACCAAGACCTGGTGTCGCGACGACGTCAGGGGGGTTGCCGCCGTCGATGCGGGTCTGCAGCACCGCCCCGAAGTCGCGCGAGCCTTCGTACTGCACCTTGACCCCGGTCGCTCGCTCGAACGGCGCGATCACGTCCTCGAAGTCGTCGAGCTCCGCGCCACCCAGCACGCCGAGCATCGACACAGTCCCGCCGAGCTCTTCGCCCCCGGCGGCAGCGAGCGCGGCCTTCTCAGCCGCCGCGACCGCCGACGGTGCGGCGTCCTCACCTTCATCGGGCGCCGTCGTCGTGGTGCTGCTGCACGCCGTGAGCATCAGGCTGAGGGCTATCAGCGCGACAGTGCTGTTGGGGATCTTCATGCCAACTCCTTCTCGGGGGCTGCTCCACGGCTCGAAGGACGTCGCGGTGGACGTCAGGACGGCCGACAAGAGTGTCACCGTAACATGGCGCCAATCGACTGTCGACAATCGACTGATGGTAGAGTTCAGGCCATGCGGATCCTCTTCCTGTGCGAGCGGGGCCTCGATGAATGAGCTCCTGGTCCGCCAGGTCCCGACCCAGTCCCGACGCGAGCACGTGGTGGAGATCCTCCGTGAGGCGATCACCAGCGGGCAGCTGCCACCCGGGCACCGGCTGATCGAGGTCGAGCTGGCCAAGCAGCTCGGTACGAGCCGTGCGCCTCTTCGCGAGGCCCTGCGGCAGCTGGAGCAGGAGGGGCTGACGAGGTCGTACCCGTACCGCGGAAGTGAGGTCCTCGGCGTCTCGCAGGAGGAGGTTGAGCACGTCCTGGTGCCGATCCGCATCACGTTGGAGCGCTTCGCGTTCGTCAAAGCGCTGCCGAGGTTGAACGGTGACGACCTCGCAGAGCTGCAGCGCCTGGTCACGGTGATGGAGACGGCCGCCCGCGAGGGTGCCACCGAGGAGCTTGCCGACGCCGACATCGCGTTTCACGAGCTGGTCATCGTTCGGTCGGACCAGACCCACTGCCTGCAGATGTGGCGCACCATCCAGCCCCGTGTTCGCGCCTACTTCCGCCGCGACGCGCCGGCCCACGACGACCCGATGGCGGTCCCGCGGCAGCACCAGGAGCTGCTCGACGCCTTGGTGGCCGGGCGAGAGCCCGACCTCCTGCGAGTAGTCGAGCAACATATCCACACCCACCTGGACGCGCCTCGCCTGGACGGTCCCGACGACCAGCAGAACCCGCCAGATGCGCGGTAGGACGATCGTCGTGACCGGCGCCGCCTCTGGGATCGGCCGAGCAGTGGTCCTTGCCTGCGCACGGCGCGGGGCGCGGATCGCGGCGCTGGACGTCGACGAAGCCGGTGCGGCATCGGCCGCCGACGAGGCAGTCGAGAACGGCGCGCCCGACGCGACCGGTGTCAGTTGCGACGTCTCATCGCCGGAGTCCGTCGCCTCGGCGTTCGCTCGTGCGGAGGAGGCGGTCGGGCCCGTCGACGGCGTGTTCGCCAACGCCGGTATCGAGATGAACGGCCCACTGCACACCTTCGACGTCGAGCAGTGGCACCGCGTGCTCGAGGTCAACCTCACCGGAGTCTTCCTGACCTGTCGGGAGGCGATCTCCCGGCTCACCCAGCGCGACGCGCCGGGTTCGGTCGTGTGCACCTCCTCGCCGGCCGCGTTCGTCGGTTTCGCCGGCGGGGGCAACAGCGCGTACGCCGCCTCCAAGGGCGGGGTATCGGCGTTCGTACGGTCGGCAGCCATCGACTATGCGAGCGTCGGCATCCGGGTCAACGCCGTTGTGCCCGGTGCCACCGACACGCCGATGCTGCTGGGCACCGAGGACGCGCACGAGGGGCTGCGCCGGATACGGGCGGCGGCCGCCGAGCAGATCCCACTCGGCCGCGTCGCCGAACCGTCCGAGGTCGCCGCGGCGGTCGTCTGGCTGCTGTCGGACGACGCGTCGTACGTCACCGGGACGCAGCTGGTCTGCGACGGTGGCCTGATGGCCAAGAGTGCTAACACCTTCTGAACGGAGCCTGGTGACGATGGACCTGTTGGACCTACCGCCCGTCGGCGCGACGACATGGGTCGTCGCCGACGGCTACATCCCCCCGGGGAGCACTGGCCCGGTGCCGGAGATGCTCAGTCACGACAGCGTGTGCATCCTGAATGCCGGCGGGCGTGCAGCGAAGGTCGACATCTCGGTGTTCTTCACCGACCGCGACCCCGCCGGGCCGTACACGCTCGAGATTGCGGCGCACCGCGCCCACCACCAGCGGCTCAACGACCTGCAAGGCCCCGAGCCGGTGCCCGTCGGGGTCGACTACTGCCTGCTGCTGCGCAGCGACGTACCGATTGT
>JACCZT010000160.1 GCA_013695785.1 Nocardioidaceae bacterium
CAGCTCCGCGGTGCGCAACGCCGGCAGGTCCGCGGCGACGACGGCGACCCGGGCGCGGGTCGCGGCGACGTCGAGACCGGCCGCGACAGCGACGTTCATGTCTTGGCCGCGCGAAGGATCGTCGACCAGCCGGACCGAACCGCCGTCGACGAATTCTGAACCAGTCGCCGAACCGAGGTCGGTCACGACGATGACCTCCTCGACGCGTCTGCTCGCGAGCACCGCGGCGACGGTGTCAGCGGCGAACGCCCGCGCCAGCTCCGTACGCCACGGCTCGAGTGCCCCCGACAGTCGCGACTTGGCCGTCTCGGCGCGCTTGACCGGGACCACGACTGCCCAGGTCGGCACCGCAGAAGTATCCATCGACCGTGATCCTGCCGCATGCTCGGGCGAGCGACCAAAGATCCACTAGGCTCGCCACCGAACCGACACAGGAGGAAGGACGGTCGTGCAACCTCGCCCCATGAGCCGCGCGCTGCGCGTGTTCGTCGGTATCCTCCGCCCGATGCTGGTGGTGCTGACCAAGCGCGACTGGCGCGGTGCCGAGAACCTGCCCGACGGCGGGTTCGTGCTCGCCGCCAACCACGTCTCCCACCTCGACCCGTTGACGTTCGCGCACTTCTGCGTCGACAACGGGCTGCCGCCGCGCTACCTCGCCAAGGCCTCGATCCTGGACGCACCGATCGTCGGCCGACTGATCCGGACCACCGAGCAGATCCCGGTCTATCGCAGCACCGCCAACGCCGCCGATGCCTTCTCCGCTGCGGTCGAGGCCGTGCGCGACGGTGGCGCGGTCATCATCTATCCCGAGGGCACGATCACCCGGGACGCCGACCTGTGGCCGATGAGCGGCAAGACGGGCGCCGCCCGCGTCGCACTCGCCACCGGCTGCCCACTCGTACCTGCCGCTCAATGGGGAGCACACCAGATGCTTGCGCCGTACACCAAGACACCGAGGCTCCTGCCACGCAAGACCATCCACGTCCGCGTCGGGCCGCCGGTGGACCTCGACGACCTGCGGGGGACGCCGGTGACGGCCGAGGTGCTGGCCGAGGCGACCCGCCGAACGATGGACGCGATCGGGGACCTGCTCGGCCAGATCCGCGGGCTACCGGCGCCGACCGGGCGATTCACGATACGCGGCCGGCGCGCCGAGGACGGTGGTCTTTGATGGCCAGGACCGCGGTGCTCGGAGCGGGCTCGTGGGGTACGGCCTTCTCCATGGTCCTGGCCGACGCCGGGAACGACGTACACCTCTGGGGGCGCCGCGAAGAGCTGTGCGAGGTGATCAACGCCAAGCACGAGAATCCCGACTACCTGCCCGGCATCGCGCTACCGGACGTGATCGAGTCCAGCCACGACCCCGCCGAGGTCCTGGACGGGTGCGAGGTGGTCGTGCTGGCGGTTCCCTCGCAGCGGCTGCGCACCAACCTCGCGCAGTGGGCAGAGCACATCCCCACAGACGCGATCGTCGTCAGCCTCATGAAGGGCATCGAGCTCGGCACGCACATGCGCATGAGCGAGGTCATCGCAGAGATGACCGGAGCGGGCCCCGAGCGGATCGGTGTGGTCAGCGGACCCAATCTCGCCCGGGAGATCGCGGCGCGGGAGCCGGCGGCCAGTGTCGTCGCCTGTGCCGACGAGACGGTTGCCGAGTACCTCCAGCAGGTGTGCCACACCTCCGCCTTCCGCCCGTACACCAACACCGACGTGATCGGTTGCGAGCTAGGCGGAACCACCAAGAACATCATCGGGATCGCCGTCGGTGTCACTGACGGGCTCGGGTTCGGTGACAACGCCAAGGCCACGGTGATCACCCGCGGACTGGCCGAGACCGCCCGCCTCGGTCATGCAATGGGCGCTGACCCCAGGACTCTGAGCGGGCTCGCCGGTCTCGGTGACCTCGTCGCCACCTGCAGCTCACCGTTGTCGCGCAACCGTTCGTTCGGCGAGAAGCTGGGCAAGGGCATGAGTGTCGACGAGGTCGTCGCTTCGACGCGCCAGGTCGCCGAGGGCGTCAAGTCGTGCCAGGCCGTGGCGGAGCTGGCGAAGCTGCACGGCGTCGAGATGCCGATCGTCGAGCTCGTCGCCGCCCTGATCAGGGGTGACACCACGCCCGAGGAGACGGTCTCGACGTTGATCTCGCGCCAGGCCAGGCCGGAGTCGGAGTAGCGCGTCCCGTCATGGGTCGGGTGTTGCCTGCGCGTCGCCTACGGATGCCAGGCTCGCCTCCAGGTCGTTCCACAGGTCCTCCACGTCCTCCACGCCCACCGAGATCCGCACCAGGTTGTCGGGGATGGTCTGCGGCTCGGACTGCCAGCGCCTGCGCCGTTCCCACGTCGACTCGACCCCGCCGAGGCTGGTCGCGTGCACGAACAGCCGCCCGGAGTGCGTGAGCAGGTCAGCCGCCATCGCGCCACCGGCAACCTCGATCGCAACGACGCCACCGAACCCGGGGTAGCGGACCCGGTCGATCCCGGGATGTCTCCCGAGCCGCGCGGCGAGCTCGCGGGCGTTGGACTGGGCGCGTTCGACCCGCAGGTGCAGGGTACGCAGCCCTCGGGTGGCGAGCCAGGTCTCGAGCGTGCCGGGGGTGGCGCCGATCGTGCGCCGGCGCTCGTCGAGCGCACGGTACGCCTGATCGTCGTTGGTGACGATCGCGCCCAGGACGGCGTCGCTGTGGCCAGCGAGGTACTTCGTCGCCGAGTGCACGACGACGTCGGCGCCCAGCTCGAGAGGGCGTTGCAGGATCGGGGTGGCG
The DNA here is from genome assembly GCA_013695785.1 of Nocardioidaceae bacterium. Taxonomy (GTDB): domain Bacteria; phylum Actinomycetota; class Actinomycetes; order Propionibacteriales; family Nocardioidaceae; genus JACCZT01. The sequence goes on from JACCZT010000160.1 coordinate 2,762, forward strand.
AAGGTGTTGTCCACCACGACACTCGCTCCTGCGGCGTGCGCCGCGGCGCAGAGGGCGGGGATGTCGGCGACCTCCAGAGCGGGGTTGGTGGGCGACTCGATCCAGAGGAGAGCAGCGTCCTCGCACGCGGCGACGACGGCAGCGGTGTCGTCGATGTCGACGAGCTGCACCGCAAGGGCGCCGCGACGCTCCTTCTCGGCGAGCTGCGACAGCGTGCCGAGATAGGCGTGGCGTGGTGCGACGATCTTCTCACCGGGTGTCACCAGGTCGAGGACGGTGGCGACGGCCGCGAGCCCGGAGGCGAACGCCAGCGCACGACCTCCCTCCAGCGCGCCGAGGACGTCCTCGAACGCCTCCCAGGTCGGGTTGGCGTACCGCCCGTACTCGCGGTCACCCCCGGCGACGTACGTGCTCGCAGGGGTCAGCGGCACGTTGAGCGGGGCATCCGGTTCGTGTACGGGCCGCCCGGCGGTGACGGCAACCGTGGCCGGTGCGAGGTCGGTTCGGGCTGGGAGCGGGCGCGGTGTGTGCATGGATTCATTGTCCATGGCCCGCGATAGGGTCAGCGACGATGACCGACACACCAGACCCCTGCCCGGGGTCGCGCCCACGGATCGCCGTCGTCTTCGGCGGGCGTTCCAGCGAGCACGGCGTCTCCTGCCTGACCGCGCAACAGGTGATGGCCGCGATCGACCCCGAACGCTACGAGGTGGTGCCGATCGGCATCACTGCCGACGGGGCGTGGGTCCTGGAGTCGCTGGAGCCCAAGGCGCTGCGACCAGGTGTCCTCCCCGAGGTCGACGCCACCGGGTCCGACGTCGTCCTGGCGTCCAACCACCTCACGGTCACCGCTCCCGGTGACATCCCACGCGAGCTCGGCGCAGTGGACGCTGTGTTCCCGCTGCTGCACGGCCCATGGGGCGAGGACGGGACGATCCAAGGGCTGTGCGAGATGGCTGGTGTCCGCTACGTCGGCGCCGGCGTGCTGGCGAGCGCTCTGGCGATGGACAAGCACTACGCCAAGATCGTCTTCGCCGATGCCGGGCTGGCCCAGCTCCCCTACGCCGTCGTGACGCCGCAGGCGATCAGGTCGGACCCCCAGGCAGTCGACAAGGCGGTCGACCCCCTCGGGTTGCCGGTGTTCGTCAAGCCGGCACGTGCCGGGTCCAGCATGGGCGGGTCGCTCGTGCGTACGCGCGAAGCGCTCGGCGCCGCGATCGCTGCGGCGCAGGAGCACGACCCGAAGGTGATCGTCGAGGCCGGCGCGGTCGGTGCGCGCGAGCTCGAGTGCGGCGTGGTCCAGGGTCAGGACGGCGTGCCCGAGACCAGCGTGCTGGGGGAAATCAGCGTCGAGGACGACGCCGGGCACGAGTTCTACGACTTCTCGGCGAAGTATCTCGACGGCACCAGTGCAAACCTGATCCCCGCTGACGTTCCCGTAGCGGTCGCTGCCAAGGTGCGCACCGCTGCCGTCCGCGCCTTCGAGGCCCTCGGGTGCGAGGGGCTTGCGCGGGTCGACTTCTTCTTGATGCCGGACGACCGGCTCTTCATCAACGAGGTCAACACGATGCCAGGCTTCACGCCGTACTCGATGTTCCCGCAACTGTGGGCGGCCTCCGGCCTGGACTATCCGGCGCTCGTCGACCGGCTCATCCAACTCGCCCTCGCACGCACGACCAACCTGCGCTGATACGTGAGTTATGGCGCGGCCGTACGTGGATGGTGGCGCAGCGCGGAGGGTCAGAAGTGGACGACCGGGCAGGTCAACGTACGCGTGATCCCGTCGACGCTCTGGACCCGCGCGACCACCAGCTGTCCGAGGTCGTCGACGTTGGCGGCCTCGGCGCGCACGATCACATCGTAGGGGCCCGTCACGTCCTCGGCGAGGGTGACACCCTTGACGTCGGCGATCGCGGTGGCCACCTCTGCGGCCTTGCCTACCTCGGTTTGGATCAGGATGTATGCCTGCACCACCACGGGACGTCCTCCGATTCGTGTTCGTTCCTCCGAGACCCACCGTGGCGGCGGGCCCGACTCACGCTACAGGATGCCTCGACGCGTGGGTACGTCCGCCGTTGCCCCTACCGATAGGCGACGATGGCGTCATGAACACCCACCCGGCCGCTGCCGCCTCGACCCTGGCCGAGCTCGGTGAGTTCGCCCTGATAGCAGCGGTGGCGGGGGTCGCGCCGACGGCCGAACAGGTACTCGTGGGGCCCGGTGACGACGCAGCGCAGATCCGCACGACGACCGGGTCGGTGCTGATGTCGACCGATCTTCTCATCGAGGGCCGACATTTCCGGCGGGACTGGTCGAGCGCGGCCGACGTCGGGCACAAGGCCGCGGCAGCCAACCTCGCCGACATCGCAGCAATGGGTGGCACCGCCACCGCGCTGACAGTCGGATTCGCCGCGCCGCCCGACCTCGACCCGGGATGGGCCATCGAGATGTCCGCCGGGCTCGCCGAAGAGGCGGCGCTGGTAGGTGCTGCCGTCGTCGGTGGCGACGTCACCGCCGCCGACCAGGTGATGATCGCGGTTGCCCTGATCGGGGAGAGCCTCGCCGCGCCGGTGCTGCGCAGTGGGGCACGCGCCGGCGACGTCGTCGCCGCCATCGGGCGGATCGGGTGGGCTGCGGCGGGCTACCACGTCCTCGCGCGGGGTTTCCGCTCACCGCGGGTCGTCGTCTCCGCTCACCGCAGGCCGGATCCGCCGTACGCTGCCGGCCCGGCGGCTGCGGCCGCCGGTGCCACCGCGATGGTCGATGTGAGTGACGGGCTGCTGGCGGACCTGGGTCACGTCGCCGATGCCAGCGGTGTCGCGATCGACGTACGTGCGGCTGCGTTCGAGATCGCCGAGCCGCTGCAGGCGGTGGGCGCCGCGCTTGGCGTCGACCCGCTGTCGTTCATCCTCACCGGTGGGGACGACCACACCTTGGTAGCGACGTTCGGGCCTGACGCGGAGCTTCCCGCGGGTTTCACCGTCATCGGTCAGGTGGCGGACGGTTCTGGAGTCACCATCGACGGGACGACGTACGAGGGCGAAACCGGACACGCGCACTTCCGCTAGGGGGCGCGGTCGGTGGTTAGCGGCTGACCTTGCCGGCCTTGAGGCAGGAGGTGCACACGTTCATCCGTTTGGGCGTGGACCCGACGACTGCGCGCACACGCTGGATGTTGGGGTCGAAGCGACGCTTGGTGCGGCGGTGCGAGTGGGACACGTTGTGGCCGAAGCCAGGTTTCTTGCCGCAGACATCGCAGACAGCAGCCACAGCGAACACTCCCAGAAGATTGGTCGAGCAAACACGAACGACCTACGGTATCGGATCCGAGGACACCCACGCCAATCGGCACTTGGTGATGCCGATCGTCAGGACCGGTGACTAGTCTTCCACCACCATGACCGTGCCACTCACCACCGACGCCTTCGGCCTCTGGGCACGGGCCTGCGTCGCCGCCCTCGGCGTGGCGCGTGCGGAGATCGATGCGCTCAACGTCTTCCCGGTCCCCGACAGCGACACCGGCACGAACGTCTACCTCACGTACGAGGCCGCCGCCACGGCCCTGTCCGAGGCACTCGTTGGCGACGCGTCGCTCGATGAGTGCGTCAAGGCGTACGTCGACGGCGCCCTACTCGGCGCACGGGGCAACTCCGGCGTCATCATGGCGCAGCTCCTGCGCGGCGCGTTCGGGTCGCTGGCCACGGGGCGGGAGCTCGGCGGCGCCGAGTTTGCGCGGGCGTTCGTCCGGGCCAGTGACGCGGCCTACGCGGCGGTCGGCGTGCCACAGGAGGGGACGATCTTGTCGGTGGCCCGGGCAGCGGCCGAGAGTGCGACCGCCACCGCCGAACGGGGCGGCGACGTGGCGAAGGTTCTGCGGGCCAGCGCGAGTGCGGCGCAGGTCGCGCTTGCCCGCACCCCAGAGCAGCTCGAGGCGCTGGCTCGCGCCGGTGTCGTCGACGCCGGGGGTCGGGCCCTCGTGGTCGTCTTCGACACGACCGAGCGTGTGCTGACCGGTCGGTGGCAGCCCGGCGCTGAGCTGACGATGGGCACGCACACCATCGCCGTGCCGACCCTTGACGACACGCTCGACCCCGACGGGCCGGCGTACGAGGTGATGTACCTCCTCGATGCTGACGACGACAACATCGGTGACCTGCGGCAGAGTCTCGGCGCGCTCGGCGACTCGCTCGTCGTGGTCGGTGGCGAGGGACTGTGGAACGTCCATGTCCACACCGACGAGGTCGGTGCTGCGATCGAGGCAGGCATCGTTGCCGGCAGGCCCTACCGCATCGTGGTCACCCACTTCGCGGAGCAGCAGGCCACCGCGCGGGCCCGGCACGCCGAGCAGCAACAGGAACGTGCCGTGGTCGTCGCCGCAGCCGGACGCGGCCTGGCCGACCTGTTCGAAGCGGCGGGCGCGCGCGTCATCGAGTTCGCGGTCGGTGACCGACTGCCGATCTCGCGCGTGGTCGACGCGATCCGGCTCGCCGGTGCACGCGACGTCATCGTCCTGCCCAACGGCAGCGACCACATCGCGGCCTGCGAGGCGGCGGCCCGCCAGGCGCGCGACGCAGGCACCCGGGTGGCGGTGCTGCCGACCCACACCCAGGTACAAGGCATGTCCGCGATCGCCGTGCACGAGCCGGGGCGTGACTTCGACGACGACGTGATCGCCATGACTGCGGCCGCCGCGCAGACCCGGCACGGGGCAATCACGATCGCGAGCGAGTCCGGCATCACGATGGCCGGGCCGTGCCAGCCGGGAGACGTCCTCGGTGTGGTCGATGCCGAGTTCGCGTTCGTCGGTGATGACATGCACACCGTGGCGATGCAGGTCGTGCAGATGCTGATGTCGGGCAGCGCTGAGCTGGTCACGCTGGTGACCGGTGACGGGGCGGACCCAGCGATGGCGGCGGCGCTTCGGCGCTCGATCCGCCAGCTGCGCCCCGACGTCGACACCGTCCTCTACGACGGCGGGCAGGGCCGCTACCCCCTGCTGCTCGCCGTCGAGTGAGCGCAGCGATGAGTACGCGCGTCACCCTCGGGACCAAGCTGGACGGCATCCTCGGAGCCAAGACGACCAAGGTGCTCGGTACGAGCTTCGGTATCGGCACCGTCGATGCGTTGCTGCGACACTATCCGCGCCGTTACGCCGAGCGCGGCGACCTCACCGACCTGTCCAAGCTGCAGGCCGACGAGCATGTGACGGTGATGGCCAGGGTGGAGACCGTGCACAACTACAACTTCCGGCCCAAGGGCGGCGGGAGGCCGGGCGGTCGCAACGTACGCACCGAGGTCGTCGTGACCGACGGCACCGGCAAGCTGACCTTGACCTTCTTCCGCCAACCGTGGCGCGGGCAGATGGCACCCGGAACGCTCGGGTTCTTCGCGGGCAAGGTCAACGTCTACCGCGGCAAGCGGCAGCTGCTGCATCCCGACTGCATGATCCCCGAGGCCGGGGACGCCGAGGCGCTGGCCTCCTTCGGTGCCCCCGTCCCGATCTACCCGGCCACGGCCCAGATGTCGTCCTGGACGATCCGGCGCTGTGTGGACATGGTGCTGGCCGCCCTGACCGAGGTCGACGATCCGCTGCCGGCGTCGGTACGCGAGCGCCAGGATCTGTGGGACCTCAAGGACTCCTTGCGCGCCATCCACCAGCCGCGCAACACCTCCGACTACCTCAAGGCGCGCAAGCGCTTCACGTACGAGGAGGCGTTCGTCGTCCAGGCCGTGCTGGCCCGCAGACGACACGCGACGGCGGTCGCGTCAGCCGTGCCGCGTCCGCCGCTGCCTGATGGGCTGCGTGCGGCGTTCGAGCGTCAGCTGCCGTTCGAGCTCACCGCCGGGCAGCATGACGTCTTCGCCGACGTCACCGCCGACCTCGCGCGCCACCACCCGATGTACCGCCTCCTGCAGGGCGAGGTGGGCTCGGGCAAGACGATCGTCGCGCTGCTGGCGATGCTGCAGGTCATCGACGCCGGCGGCCAGGCCGCCCTGCTCGCGCCGACCGAGGTGCTCGCGCAACAACACCACCGATCCATCACCGCGCTGCTCGGCGACCTCGCGTACGCCGGCATGCTCGGCGCCGGCGACCTGTCGACCCGGGTGCGCTTGCTCACCGGCTCGATGGCGGCCAAGGCTCGCCGCGAGTCCCTCCTGGACGCCGCCTCCGGCGAGGCGGGCATCGTGGTCGGCACCCACGCCCTGCTGGAGGATCGGGTGCAGTTCGCCGAGCTGGGGCTGGTCGTGGTCGACGAGCAGCACAGGTTCGGTGTCGAGCAGCGCGCCGCGCTGAGCCAGAAGGCCGCCGTCCAACCGCACGTGCTCGTGATGACGGCGACGCCGATCCCGCGGACGGTGGCGATGACGGTCTTCGGAGACCTGGAGACGTCGACATTGTCCGAGCTGCCGCTCGGACGCCAGCCGATCCAGACCACGGTCGTACCCGCTCGGGACAAGCCGGCGTGGCTCGAGCGGGGATGGGAGCGTGTGCGCGAGGAGGTCGAACGCGGTCGGCAGGCGTACGTGGTGTGTGCCCGCATCGGCGACGAGGCATCCGAGGCGGCCGAGACCCGCGCGTTGGTCGAGGTGTTCGACGAGCTGCGCGAGGGTCCGCTGCAGGGTTTGCGCGTGACGATGCTGCACGGGCGGATGAGTGCTGAGGACAAGGACGCAGCGATGACGTCGTTCGCCGCGCACGACACCGACGTGCTGGTTGCCACCACCGTCATCGAGGTTGGCGTTGACGTGCCCAATGCCACCGTGATGGTGGTCATGGACGCCGACCGCTTCGGCATGTCCCAGCTGCACCAGCTCCGCGGCCGGGTAGGACGCGGCAGCGAGGCGGGCCTGTGCCTTCTCGTCAGCGCGGCCGAAGCGGGTACGCCGGCACGCGAACGGCTCGATGCCGTCGCTGCGACCGGCGACGGGTTCGTCCTTGCCGGGCTGGACATCGAGCTACGCCGCGAGGGCGACGTGCTCGGCGTGAGCCAGTCCGGCGCCCGGTCGAGCCTGCGGCTGCTCTCGATCGTCCATGACGGGGACGTCATCGCCGAGGCCCGCGAGGACGCCCGTGAGATCGTCTCCGCCGATCCCACCCTCGCGGGACACCCGGCGCTTTCCGAGGCGGTGCTCGCGATCGAGCTGTCCAACCAGGCGGACTATCTAGACAAATCCTGACACCAGAAGCGGCTTCATTGCATCCTTTTGAATTTTCTGGACTTTTAGGGCGTGGGAGTTGTCGGCGCGGCTCGGGGTTCGCTACGCTGCGGCGGATGCCAAAGCCACCGGATGAATTTTCTAACAGGAGATTACAGATGAAACGTACCGCCAGCCTTGCGCTCATCACCTTGGGCGTCACCGCGTTCGGTGGCTTCGGACTCGCCACGAGTCTTTCGGCCACCGCCACCACGGTGGCAACGGACCACAAGCCTAATCACGGCGGTGGCGGTGGGCAGCATGTCGAGGTCGGCGTCTGCCACGCCACCAGCAGTGACACCAACCCCTATGTCTTCATCGTCGTGGACG
>JACCZT010000167.1 GCA_013695785.1 Nocardioidaceae bacterium
CGATCATCCGCAGCGGGTCGATCCGCGAGTCCATGCACGTCACCATCGCCACCCCCGCGCGGGCCACGCCGTCGAAGCCCTGCAGCGCGAACGTGCTCGCATAGGCACGGTTGGCTGCCAGCAGGTCGGCAAAGTCGGCGGCAGCCGGGCGCTCGTCATCCACGCCCACAACGTATCGTCCCGGCCGGCGCCGCCTGGGACGGCCTTGTGCCAGGCTTGGGCGGTGGTCGTGGTCCGGGAGGCAGCGCCGAGTGACGCAGCCGGAATCGGTGCCGCCCACGCGGAGGCATGGAGGGTCGGCTACTGCGAACTTTTCGGTGAGGCGTTTCTCGATAGCGCCGTGGAGGATCGCCGGAATCGGTGGGTATCGCAGACCGTCAGACCAGCAGCGGACGGCTCGGCGCTGCTGGTTGCCGAGCTGGACGGCGATATCGCCGGGTTCGTCCACGCTGGCCGCGCAACGGACGACGCCGAAGCCGGAGAGGTCTTTGGCTTCTACGTCCATCCTCGATACTGGGGAACCGGTGTCGCTCAGGCCCTCTTCGACCGGGCTGTCCACATCTTGCGGGCCGATGGTCTGGACCATCTCTTCCTCTGGACACATGGGGGCGCGCAGCGTGCGCGTCGGTTCTACGAACGCAACGGGTGGTCAGTCACCGGGCGGGTCAGACAACACGACTTCGGCGACGGCCACCAGAGCCTGCTCGTGGAGTACGCGCAGGATGTCACGCGAACGCTCACTCGACTCGACTGACGCGCGTCCCGCGTAGCAGCACTGCCGCCAGCACCGCGGCGATCAGGGCGCACACCGCCGCCCCGATGAACACCGCGTGCAGCTGCGCGATGCCGGCGTCGACGATCGCCGAGTTGTACGCCTCGCACGCCGTCGCCTGGCCCGGGCACAGCTCCTCCAGCGGGGGGATCTCGGCGCTGGCGGCGTAGAAGCGGCGTAGCCCGACGGCGGTCAGCGCCGAGATGCCGACCAGCATCCCGACCATCCGCGCCACCACCAGCAACGCGCTCGCGACACCGTGCGCGTCCTGCCGGGTGTGCGCCAGGACCGCGGCGTTGACGGGGGCTATCGCGAGACCGAAGCCGACGCCGGCGAGAACCAGCGGAACCGTGGCGGTCCACTGAGTCAGGGTGTCCTGCTCCCACCGTGCCATCTGTAGGAACGCCAGCGCTGTGACAACCATGGCGCCGGCGGTGAGCGCAGCGGCACTCACCCGACGGGTGAGCCAGCCGCCGAGCACCGCGCCGAAAGGCAGCGCGACCAGGAACCTCAGGAGTACGAGGGCGGCTTCCAGCTGGGAGTTGCGATAGACGGTGATCCGGGCGAAGAACGGGATGTCCACGAGGGCGGCGATCAGCGCCGAGCCGATGAAGAACGAGATGACAAGCGCGCCCCAGGCCGGAGTGGCACGAAACGTCGCGCGCGGGATCAGCGGGTGCGGCGCCCGTCGTTGGCGCCACGCGAACAGGCCGGCGAAGACGGCGGCACCGACCAGCAGCAAGGGCGCAGCGGGGGACAGTACCTGCTGCTCCGGATCGGCCGAGGCGAACGCGAGGATGATCCCGGCCAGGCTGCACGAGAGCAGGACAGCGCCGAGCAGGTCCGCCTCGCGGGACACCGCTCCCCAGGCGCGCCACGCGAGCAGCGGGCGACGGGCAAGCACCTGGCGTATGACGAACAAGGCGGCGAGCGCCACGGCCGCGAACGCGATCGGGGTCAGCCATCGTGAGTCACCGGCGACCGGCACGAACGCCAGGCCGTACGTGACGTCGGTGACGAGAGCCTGCGGCTGCAGCTCGACCAGCGCGAAGCAGGCGAGCGTACCGACGGCAAGCAGCGCGCCGATCCAGTCCGCCTGTGCGCCGCTGCTCCGCGATCGAGCAGCAATGTCCGGCGCATCGACGCGGGCCCCGCGGAGGCGGAGGATGGCCGCGGCGAGCACGAGCCCCGCCGCGCAGTTCAGCCAGAAGATCGCCCGCCAGTCCGAGACGGCCAACACGACTGCGCCGTACAGGGGTCCGAGAACGCTCCCGACCTCCTGCACCGCACCGACGACACCGAGCGGAAGCCCGCGGCGTTCGACCGGCCACAGGTCGGCCACCAGGGCGAGCGTGGCCGGCACCAGTCCGCCACCGCCCACGCCCTGGACGAACCGTCCGAGCACCATGGTGTCGAGGTTGTACGCGGCCGCGGTCAGGACCGACCCGACCGCGAAGACGACGAGTGAGCCGATCAGGACGGGCGTACGCCCCCGCAGGTCGGCGATCCGCCCGATCAGCGGCAACGCGCCAACGTAGCCGAGCAGGAAGCCTGAAACGATCGGCGCCGCACGTTGCAGCTCGGCGATGTCGAGACCGGCGGACGTCATCATGTCGGGCAGCGCGAGCACCACGACGTACGTGTCTGCAGCGGCGAATGCCACCGCGACGGCCGCGAGCCCCAGCAGCGCCCGGGAGGAGCGGGCGACGTCGTTCACGGCGCGGTGATGTCCACGTCTTGGTCCGAGGCGGTCACCTCGATGGTGTAGCTGACGGCGTCACTGCCGGTGTAGAAGGGACCGGTCACCTTGGCGTCCCGCAGGACGTCGTCGTCGGTCAGCCGGTAGGTCGCGTCGAAGTCGGCGCCCTCGTCGGCGGTCGGGATCAGCGACTTCACGACCGACCCGGCAACTGTGCCGGTGATCGACGTCAGTACGTCGCTGCCGTCGCGGCTCTGCTCACCCTCCTGCAACTCCCCGGTCTCGGTCAGCAAGGTGGTGATGCCGCCGTCCGCACGCATCAGGTCCGCAGGATCTGGTGAGCCGAGCGACGTCGGGTCGACCGGCACGAAGACGGGGGCGAAGCCGGTCTTGGCGTAGACCGTGTCGTCGACCGCCACGACCTCCGCGTCGATGGTGCCGCCGGAGCTGACCTTGACGTCGCCCTCGAACGCGGGGTCGTGGTTGCCGACCCCGGCGGCCGAGAGCAGCCCGGTGACGCCCGAGGGCAGCTGTGCGGTCGTGATGCTGAACTCCAGGCTCTCGGCCTCGTCGAGCGTGGTACGGGCGCTCTCGAGTCGGGACGCGAGCTCCTCGGCCGACGCTCCCGAGGGGGCGTCATCGCCGCTCGAGCAACCTGCAACGAAAGCGGACGCGAGCGCAACTGTCAGGACCAGGCGAGCAGTGGGGCGAAGTCGTCGGCGCACGGGCGCAGTCTTTCACGATGCCGCCGGCCACCGGGCCATGCCGCTGGCACATACGCGCGTCCGTTCACAAGACGGCGTGTCGCCCCGAATCGGTAAGTCCCGGGCGATGGCGTAAGTGCCAGCTGGGCGGGTACGGCTCGGTGGCGAGACGTGGCTGCGGGCTCAGACCAAGACCTGCGCGGCCACCGGGCTGGACACGGCACTGATCGGCTGCGCCGCGGGCTGGCCGGAGCCGTCCCGTCTGCCGTCGGCGGTCGGCAGGTCGACGGCGGTGCCATTCGCAGCGCAGGCCATGGCGGGTCCCATACCGACCCAGGCCAGCATCAGCGCGTTCTCACCGCCCCGGAAGCGGTGGCACCTTACGCCACCTGTCGACCGCCCCTTGGCGGGGTAGTCGGCGAACGGCGTGACCTTGACACCGCCGGCCTCGGTCCCCGGCAGCGCGGAGTCAGTGCCTGAGACCGTGACGACGACGGCTTCGTCTGACGGCGTGAGCGCGCCGAAGTAGACCGCCCGGGCGCCGGCCGCAAGCTTGATGCCCGCGACCCCGCCTCCCGCCCGACCCTGCGGGCGCACCAGTGCGGCGCCGAAGTGCAGCAGTTGGGCGTCGGAGGTGATGAAGCACAGCTCCTCCTCGCCGGTACGCAATGCTGCCGCCCCGACGACGTAGTCGTCCTCGTCAAGGGAGATGACCTCCCAGGAGTCCTTGTTGGCGAGGTAGTCCGGTCGGGTGCGCTTGACGACCCCGGCGCGGGTGCCGAGCGCCAGGCCCGGCCCGTCGCCCTCGACGTCGGTCAACGCGATGACCCGCTCGCCGGCGGTCAGGGACAGCACCTCCGGCACCGGTACGCCCCCTTGCAGGTGCGGTGCGCTCGCCGTACCCGGCAACGCCGGCAGGTCGAGGACGTTGACCTTGTGCAGCCGTCCGAGGCTGGTCACCACACCCACCTGCCCGCGCGCCGTCGCCCGCACGGCGCTGACCACCACGTCGTGCTTGGCCCGGGAGCCGGCGACTCCAACCGCGGAGTCGTCTCCGGTGCGGGCAAGCAGTTCCGTCGCTGAGAGCAGCACGAAGCAGGGGTCGTCGCTGACCTCGAGCGGCACGGCCGCCGTCACCGTCTGCCCGGCCGACTCCAGCAGCACGGTCCGCCGTGGCGAACCGAAGCTCTTGGCGACCTCGTCCAGCTCGTCGCTCACAAGGGTACGCAGCAGCTCCTCGTCCGCCAGGACCGCCTCGTAGCCCTCGATCTGCTGGCGCAGCTCCTCGGCCTCGCGCTCCAGGGCGAGGCGGGAGAACCTGGTCAGTCGGCGCAGCGGGATCTCCAAGATGTCGTTGGCCTGGATCTCGGACAGGTCGAAGACCGCGATCAACCGCGCACGTGCCTCGGCGGTGTCATCGCTCGCGCGGATCAGCTGGATCACCTCGTCGATGTCGAGGATGGCGATGAGGCGCCCGTCGACCAGGTGCAGCTGTTCTGCGGCCTTGCGTCGACGGAACTCGGTGCGTCTCCGGACGACGTCGAAACGGTGGGCCAGGAAGACCTCGAGCAGCTCCTTCAGCCCGAGGGTTCGCGGCTGCCCGTCGACCAGCGCGACCGCGTTGACGCCGAACGACTCCTCCATCGGCGTCTGCCGGAACAGCTGCGACAGGATCGCGTCGGGGTTGAAACCGTTCTTGACCTCGATCACCAGGTGCAGACCCTTGGTACGGTCGGTGAGGTTCGTGACGTCCGAGATGCCCTGCAGCTTCTTGGACTGGACAAGGGTCTTGATCTTCTCGATGACTTTTTCTGGTCCCACGTTGTACGGCAGCTCAGTCACGACGATGCCCTTGCGCCGGGGCGTGACCGCCTCGATCCGGGTCGAGGCCCGAATCCGGAAGCTGCCCCGCCCGGTGGCGTAGGCGTCGCGGATACCGTCGAGGCCGACGATCTTGCCGCCGGTCGGGAGGTCCGGGCCCGGGATGAAGCGCATCAGGTCGTCGAGGGTCGCGGTCGGCCTCTTGATCAGGTGGCGTAGTGCCTGCACCACCTCGATCAGGTTGTGCGGGGCGATGTTGGTGGCCATGCCGACGGCGATACCGGATGCGCCGTTGACCAACAGGTTGGGGATCGCCGATGGCAGCACGACCGGCTCGTCCTCGCGGCCGTCGTAGTTGGGCCGGAAGTCGACGGTCTCCTCGTCGATCGACGTCGTCATCGCCACGGCCGTCGGGTCCATCCGGCACTCGGTGTACCGCATCGCCGCCGGCGGGTCGTCCGGTGAGCCGAAGTTGCCGTGGCCATCGACGAACGGCAGTCGCATCGACCACGGCTGCACCAGGCGTACCAGGGCGTCGTAGATCGCACCGTCCCCGTGCGGGTGCAGGCGGCCCATCACCTCACCGACCACCCGGGCGCTCTTGACGTGGCCCCGATCCGGACGCAGGTTCATGTCACCCATCGTGAAAAGGATGCGTCGTTGTACGGGCTTGAGGCCGTCGCGGGCGTCGGGCAGTGCCCGGGAGTAGATCACCGAGTAGGCGTACTCCAGGAAGCTCGAACGCATCTCCTCACCGACGTCGATGTCGAGGATGTGCTCCTCGAACTCCTCGGGTTCGGCGGGCCGTGTCCGTCGCGGCATCAGTCATCTCCTGATCGAGCAGGGGTCGGTTCCATTGTCGCGTGCCGCACACCAGGTCGGTCACCGACGCGCGGTAGATTCGCCTCGTGGGAGAGTCCGAGGTGGCCGATGAGCTCGACGAGGGTGCGTACGCCGACCACTGGGAGGCCGACGTCATCCTGCGGGACGGGCGCGCCGCGCAGCTGCGGCCGATCACCGCCGAGGACGCCGTGGCGATCGTCGACTTCTACTCCCGCGTCTCAGATGAGTCCAAGTACTACCGCTTCTTCGCCGCGTACCCCACGCTGACCGAGCGTGACGTCGAACGCTTCACCCAGGTCGACCACCACGACCGGGTGGCGTTCGTCGTCACGATCGGCACCGACATCATCGCCGTCGGCCGGTACGACGTCGTGTCGCCCGGCGAGGCGGAGGTCGCGTTCCTCGTCGAGGACGCCCACCAGGGCCGCGGGCTCGGCCAGCTGCTCCTCGAGCACCTGGCTCAGGCTGGCCGGGAGCAGGGCATCTCCACGTTCGTCGCCGACGTCCTGCCGGACAACGTCCGGATGATCCAGGTGTTCCGCGAACAGGGCTACCAGGTCAAGGGCGCCGTGACGGACGGCGTCTTGCAGCTGGTGTTCCCGATCGACCCCACCGACACCGCGATGGGCGTCATGCAGGCCCGCGAGCACCGCGCCGAGGCAGCATCCATCGAGCGCTTCTTCAACGCCAAGAGCGTCGCCGTCGTCGGCGCCAGTCGTCGCCAGGACACCATCGGGCGGGCGATGGTGCGCAACCTCGTCCTCGGTGACTACGCCGGATCGGTCTACGCCGTCAACCCACAGGCCGAGCCCGTGTCGGGTCTGCCGGCGTACACCCGGGTGCAGGACATCCCCGGCAAGGTCGACCTGGCGATCGTCGCCGTCCCGGCGGAGTCGGTGCCCGAGGTGGTCCTGGACTGTGCGTCCAAGGGCGTGCACGGCCTGGTCGTCATCTCCTCGGGATTCGCCGAGACCGGCGAGGAGGGCAGGCGACGCCAGCGGCGGCTGCTCGGACTCGCCCGAAGCTACGGACTGCGCCTGGTCGGCCCCAACTGCCTGGGCGTGATCAACACCGAGCCGTCCATGCGGCTCAACGCCTCCCTCTCGCCGCTGATGCCTCCGCGCGGTCGCGTCGGCTTCTTCTGCCAGTCCGGTGCGCTCGGCGTGGCGATCCTGGAGAGCGTCGACCGGCGGGGCTTGGGGCTGTCGACGTTCGTCTCGGCCGGCAACCGCGCCGACGTCTCGGGCAACGACCTGCTGCAGTACTGGGAGGAGGACGACGCGACCGAGGTGGTCCTGCTCTACCTCGAGTCGATCGGCAATCCGCGCAAGTTCTCCCGGATCGCCCGCCGTGTCGGCCGCCGCAAGCCGATAGTGGCGGTCAAGTCGGGGCGCTCGACGCAGGGTGTGCCGGTCGGTCACGCCGTACGCCGCACGACCGCGCCACAGGCCGCCGTCGACGCGATGTTCCGGCAAGCGGGCGTCATCCAGGTGGACACGCTCGACGAGATGTTCGACGTCGCGCAGCTGCTCGCCCACCAGCCGCTGCCGCGCGGGCCACGGGTCGCGGTGGTCGGCAACTCCGACGCGCTCGGACTTCTCGTTGCCGACGCCGCCACCGCGTCCGGCCTGACGATCATCAGCCAGCTCTCGCTGGGCGCCAACGCACAGGCCGACGACTTCGAGCAAGCCCTCGACGACGCCATCGACGATCGCCGCATCGATGCCGTCGTCGTGGTCTACATCCCGCCCATCGACACCACCGGTGAGGAGGTCGCCAACGTGCTGGCCGCGGTCGGCGAGCAGTCCGACAAGCCGATCGTCTCCACCTTCCTCGGCAGCGAGGGGGTTCCGGAGCTGTTGCGAGTCCCCGACGTCGAAGGCGCCGCCGGGCGCGGCTCGGTGCCGTCGTACTCCGCGCCGGAGTCAGCCGTGCGCGCGCTGGCCCGAGTCGTGACCTACGCCGCCTGGGCCGGCAAGGCCCAAGGCGAGATCCAGCACTACGCCGACATCGCCCCGGCTCGCCCGCGCGCCCTCATCGGCGAGGTGCTGCGTGAGTCGCCTGCGGGGGCCGAGCTGACCGACGACCAGGTGCACGAGCTGCTGGCCTGCTACGGCATCGACGTACTGCCGTGGGTCACGGTCGACGGGCTCGACGCGGCGACCGAGGCCGGCGACCGGCTCGGGTGGGACGTCGTGCTCAAGGCCACCGCTGAGCACCTTCGCGCCAGGCCCGATCTCGCGCACGTGTGGCGCAACATCGAAAACGCCGACGACATGCGCGACGCCTGGCGCGCCCAGAACGCCGCCGTCCCCGACCCGCCGCCGACTGCCGGCTTCGTCGTCCAGCCCATGGCCCGCCCTGGCGTACCCCTGTCGCTGCGGGTGGTCGAGGACCCGCTGTTCGGCCCACTGGTGTCCTTCGGCCTCTCCGGAGCCGAGAGCGACCTGATGGAGGACCGCTCCTACCGCATCCCGCCGCTGACCGAAGTCGATGCCGCCACCATGGTGCGCGAGCTGAAGGCCGCGCCTCTGCTGATGGGATACCGCGGCAGCGAGCCGACCGACGTCGCTGCGATCGAGGAGCTGCTCCAGCGGCTCGCTGCGCTCAAGGACGACCTTCCCGAGGTCGCCGAGCTGGCGCTCGAGCCCGTGCACGCCCACGCTTCGGGTTACACGGTGCTCAAGGCGCACGCGAGCGTAAGCCCCAGCGCTGACACTCGCAGCGGCTGGTACGTGCGGCGGCTCAGCCGGCCCGTCGGCCTCGGCGACACGATGCCCGGGTGAGTGGAGCTGGTGACAGACTGAGCGCATGACCAATCGCCACAGTCCGTCGTCACAGCTGGGGGCCGACCTGCCGCCTGACCAGTCGGCACAGCTTCGTGCCGCCATCGACAAGAGCGGCTACTACCCCGACGTCGTCGCCGCCGGGTTGAGCGATGCCCTCGCCGGCGAACCGGTCGCGTCGTACGTCGTGCACCACGAACCCACCTTCGACCGGGAGGAGGTCCGCCGCCACATGACGGTCCTCGTGCTCACGCCGACGCGGTTGATCCTTGCCCACACCGACGAGCACCCGCCGGACGACCTGCTGCCCGAGCCGTACACCTCGACGACGACCGAGGCCGTTGCTCTGCGCAAGGTGACATCCGTCGTGGTCACCCGGATGGTTGCCAGCGAGTCGCGTCGGGGCAAGAGCGAACGAGTTCCGCGGGAGGCCGTGATGACGATCGGCTGGGGCACCTTGCGCCGCATCGACCTCGAGCCGGCCCAGTGCGACGACCCGAGCTGCGACGCCGACCACGGCTTCTCCGGAAGCAGCTCGCCCGACGACTTCTCGCTGCGGGTGAGCGCGACGGCCGACGGTGGCTCAGCGGTCGAGCAGATGCTGGACTTCGCCCGTGATCTCTCTGCGGCGACCACGGCGCCGCCCGTGCGGTTGTGATCCCTCCCGGTACCCGGCTGCCGGACTACGGCGGACAAAGCCTGTCCCAGGTTCTCATCAGCGTCGGTGCTGCGTCGGGGGCGCCTGCCTGGGACAACGTGCTGGGGTTGCCGCCGGCTCCGCGGTACGTCGTCTTCCTCGTTGACGGGCTCGGGCTGCGACTGCTTCAGAAGTACCGGGACCAGGCGCCGTACCTCTCCTCGCTGCTCGACGGCTCAGCAACCGAGACGACGTGCGGACTGCCGTCGACGACCGCGACGAGCCTGACGTCCATCGGCACCGGCGCCGCACCCGGTCGGCACGGCGTCGTCGGCTACACCTCGCGGATCCCCGGCACGCAGCGGCTGATCAACGCCCTGAAATGGGACGACGAGGTCCCGCCCCTGCAGTGGCAACCGCATCGCACGGTGTTCGAGCGTCTGCACGACGCCGGCGTAACGGCGTCGGTGGTCAACGACGCGGCGTTCGAGCACAGCGGGCTGACGCTCTGCAGCCAGCGCGGAGTCCCGTACCACGGACTCGACTCCGTGTGGCAGCGCCTCGACGTGCTGGTGGATGTGTGTGAGAGCGCACCGCGTTCGGTGACGTACGGCTATGAGTCACGGCTCGACCACACCGGCCACGAGTCGGGGTGTGACAGCGAGCGCTGGCGCGAACGGCTGTCCGCGATCGACACCGAGCTCGCCCAGATCCGCGACGCGCTGCCCGATGACGCGGCGCTGCTCGTCACCGCTGACCACGGCATGGTCGACCTCCCGCCCCAGAACAGGTTCGAGGTCGACGACGTGCCCGCGCTCGTCGAGGATGTCGTGCTGATCGGTGGTGAGGCGCGTTTCCGGCACGTCTACACCCGCTCGGGGGCCGCCGATGACGTTGCCCACCGCTGGCAAGAGGTGTGCGGCCACCGGGCTGTCATCCTGACGCGGGAGGCGGCCGAGGCCGCCCAGTGGTTCGGGCCGGTCGACGATGCCGTACGGCCGCGGATCGGTGACGTCGTGGTCGCGGCCCTGGACGATTTTGCGGTCTTCAGTACCCGCCAGTTCCCGGTCGAGCACAAGATGGTCGGCTTCCACGGGTCGATCACCGATGAGGAGATGCTGGTCCCGATGCTCGTCGACCCGCCCCGCTGACCCTTCCCCGCTCATACGTGGATGATGGTGCGGCCGTACGTGACTCCTGGCGGGGTCGTACGTGACTTCTGCGGGGTCGTAGCGTAGCGGGATGAACGATCTCGCCCAGCGACGACTTCACCTGGTACGTCACGGCGAACCGATCGTGAACAGCCGCCGGCCGCCAGCGGACTGGGCCTTGGCGCCGTCCGCGCCCGCCGCCGTACGACGATGGGCAATCAGTCACCCGTTGCCGCAGGATGCTGCGTGGTTCACCTCGCCGGAGCGAAAGGCGCTAGAGACTGCACAGCTCTTGCACTCCGCCCCGTTCACGGTGGTCGACGACCTCAGGGAGGCAGGTCGCAGCTGGATCGACACAGGGTTTGATGCTGCGGTAGCCCGCGCCTTCGCGTGCGTCGACGAGCCGGCTCGGGAGGGGTGGGAAAGCGGTCGACAAGTCATGGACCGCGTACGCGCAGCAGTGGATACCATCCTCGCGCGAACCGGAGGCGATGTTGTCTTGGTGGGACATGGAACCGCCTGGACCTTGCTGGTCTCCGCATGGACGAAAGCTCCACCTGACCTTGCGGCCTGGCGAGCTCTGAAGATGCCCGGCGTGTGGACGCTACGGATGCCTGAACAGCGATAACGACGAGCTGGCGCAGTCACGTACGGCCGCGCCAGAAGTCACGTATCGGCGCGGCCGAACATGATCTCGTCCCAGGACGGCACGCGGCGGCGGTCCCGGCGTTTGCGTGAGCGAGACTCTGCGGCGTCACCTCCGGACGCCGCCCGGACCTGCTCAGCGGTCTCTTCGAGATCCACCGTCGGCTCGGCGTCGGCGTCGAGCCCGTCGCGATCGGCAACCGGACGCCCAGGCATGCCGGTCTCGGCGTCGAGCATGAGCTGGTCCTGCGCCATCGCGCGACGTGCTCGCGCCTGTTTGAGCGACGTGACCCCGGGCTCGTCGAGGTCGGCGTCGGGCGCCCCGGCCGTTGGAGCCACGAGCGGGTCGGACGGTGCGGCCACGGCAGTGGCGATGGCCATGTCGGAGGTGTCGGCCGGCGGCTCGACGTCTCCGACGAGCCGCCGTGCCGCGTCGTTGTCGGGGACCGCGTAGCGCCCGGGTGGGTCGAACACGTAGTCGGCGGCCTCGTCGCCCACACGCACCGTGATGGTCCAGCGACCGTCCTCACGGCGCCAGGAGTCCCACACCGCGGCGTCGGGGTCGGCGCCGTCCGCGCGCAGCCCCGCATCGACGAGTTCTCCGAGTGCGATGGCTGAGCCGGCAGAGGACCGACGCCGTGTGGTCGACGCGCGGGCACGCGCGCACATGTGCTCGCGCTCGGCGAGGACCGGCCCGGCGTACGTCATGACCTTCTCGACGGGGACCTTGGCGACGTCGGCGACGGACTCCGGTGACTCACCGCGTCGTATCCGTGCCTGGATGTCGCGAGGTCGCAATGCACTGTCCATGTCAATCTCCAACTGCCCGAGGCGGGCCCTGTCGTTTCGAAGGAATGCCCTGAGCCGTTCGTCGGCCGGAACACGGAACCGAGCGCCCTCTGCGTCGCGGAGGACGGCGTAGCCCAGATCCTCGCTGAGACCCACCAGGGTGAGGTCACGCATGCCGTTCCTCCCGCCTGCTGCTCGAGGTGCTGGCTTCTGCGACTCCTACGCCCACAGTGTCGTCCTCCAGATGGCCCATTCCAAGCGCACGCGCCGAGAGCGATGCCTTCGGCTTGGCTAGTCAGGTGCGCGCCGCATGCCCCAAGCGAGAGCAGTTGCGAGCGCCCCGGAAGCGATCAGGACGAACCAGCCCGAGGACGCTCCGTACGTGTCCACCACCCACCCGGAGATGGCGGCACCTGGCGCCACGCCGGTCGCGATCCCGGTGGTCGCCCAGGAGATTCCCTCGGTGAGCCGGGTGCGCGGCACGTACTGCTCGACCAGCGAGATGGTGGACACAAGGGTCGGCGAGATGGCCAGCCCGGACACGAAGAGCGCCACGGTGAGGAGCACGAGCGAGTCGAGGAACGGCATCGGGACGACAGTCGCGGTGAGCGCGGTCGCGGAAACCCGGAACTGCGCAAGCGGCGTCCACCGGGAGCGCACGGCTCCCACGAGGACGCCCGCGGCCAGGCTGCCCGCCGCCCAGGCGGCGAGCATCCCGCCTGCTGCGCCACGGTGTCCTTCGGCCGATGCCACCGCGACAGCCACCACCTCGGACGCGCCGAACATGGAGCCGAGACCGACTCCGGCCGCCAACAAGGGCAGCAGCCGGACCCAGCCGAGAGGTTCGTGGCCGCTCTCGCCGCCTGGCCGAGCAGCGACCACAGGCTCGGTGCGCCGCTGCCTCGCGAGCAGCAGCCCACCGACGAGGCCGAAGACGCCCGCACAGACGAGTCCGAGGTACGGGTCCGCCAGCGTGGCGAGGACGGCGACGAGCACGGGTCCGACGATGAACACCACCTCATCGACGACGGCCTCCAGCGCAAAGGCAGTCTGGACCATCGTGCGATCCTCGATCGCGTGGCTCCAACGGGCCCGGACCATCGAGCCGATCTGCGGCATCGAGAATCCGGCCAGCGCCGCGAACAGGTGGGATAACGGGTCGGCCCAGCCGCTCTCGATCGCGACGACCAGCAACGCGACACCGGTCGCGAACACCACCGATGTCGCCGGCAGCACGCGGAACTGGCCGAACCGGTCGGTCAATCGTCCCTGCAGCGGGGAGCCGACGGCGGCTGCGACGACACTGGCAGCGGAGACGCCCCCTGCGTAGCCGTAGGAACCCGTTCGTGCCGAGACGACGAGGATGATGCCGAGGCCGAGCATCGAGATCGGCAGTCGCGCCAGCAACCCGGTCGCGCTGAACGCCAGGGCGCCGGGCAGCGTGAGTATCCGGCGGTAGGAATCGAGCATGGCCCGCGAAGCGTATCCACGCGGGTGCGAGGATGAGCGCATGCCCCCAGGTGTCGGTCCGTTCGATGCGTTGCTGCTCGTCTCTTTCGGGGGACCGGAGCGGCCCGAGGACGTCGTACCGTTCCTGCAGAACGTCACCCGCGGTCGTGGCGTGCCTGCCGAGCGACTGGCCGAGGTCGGTGCGCACTACCACCGGTTCGGGGGTCGCTCGCCGATCAACGACCAGTGCCGCTCGCTGCTGACCGCCATCGACACGGATCTGGCCGCTGCCGGGCTGGACCTGCCGGTCTACTGGGGAAACCGCAACTGGGACCCCTACCTGCAGCAGACCGTTGCGCAGATGGCCGCTGACGGCGTCAAGCACGCCGCGTGCCTGTTGACCAGCGCCTATTCGTCCTACTCCGGCTGCAGGCAGTACCGCGAGAATCTCGCCGACGCGCGGGCCGCAGCCGGCAGCGATGCGCCGACGCTCAGCCGCCTGCGGCACTACTTCAACCACCCGGGCTTCGTCGAGCCTTTCGTGGACGCGACGCTGGAGAGCCTCGCGCACCTCGATCAGGGGGTGCGCGACGGTGCGCGCCTGGTGTTCGTGACGCACTCGATCCCGACCTCGATGAACGACGCAAGCGGCCGCAGCCCGGCCGGCACGTCCGGCGGTGCCTACGTCCGTCAGCACCGCGACGTCGCCGCGACCGTCGCGGCGCGTGTCCAGCAGGTGAGCGGCGGCGAACACGCGTACGACGTGGCGTACTGCTCACGGTCGGGCCCCGCCCAGGTCCCGTGGCTGGAGCCGGACGTCAACGATCACCTGCGCGCGGTGGCCGCGTCCGGCACCGAAGCCGTCGTCGTGGTCCCGATCGGGTTCGTCTCGGACCACATGGAGGTCATCTTCGACCTGGACACCGAGGCGGCAGCGACCGCTGCCGAGCTCGGGCTCGCGTTCGGACGGGCCGCGACTCCGGGCACCGATCCGCGCTTCGTCGCCCTGGTACGCGACCTGGTGCTCGAGCGGGTCGCCTCCGCGTGCGCCACGGCCGGCGCCGGTGCACCACCGGCGCGGGTCAGCCTCGGCGAGCTCGGGCCGAGCTGGGACGTGTGCCCGGCCGGCTGCTGTGCCAACCCGCGGGGCCCGCGCCCGGCGCTGTGCGGCGCGGACTCTTGACCGCGCAGGTCGACGAGCTCGCGCGTATCGCCCTCACCGCTGCTCGTGCGGCCGCGGCGTACATCCGAGCCGCCCGTCCCGCCGGCCGGGTCGCGGCCGCGCAGACCAAGAGCAGCCCGACCGACCCGGTGACCCTGATCGACCAGGCGGCGGAGAAGCTGATCCGCGAGTCGATCGGCGCAGAGCGTCCCCATGACGGCTTCCTCGGCGAGGAAGGCGGCGGCACGGCGGGCTCCAGCGGCGTCGTGTGGGTGGTCGACCCGATCGACGGCACCGTCAACTTCATGTACGGCATCGGGGCGTACGCCGTCTCGATCGGCGCGGAGATCGACGGCACCGTCGAGGCCGGCTGCATCGTCAACGCCGTCACCGGCGAGGAGTACACCGCCGTACGCGGCGCGGGGGCGTTCGCCCGTACCGGCGACGGAGCGCCGGCACGTCTGGCGGCGCAGAGTCCGCCGTCGCTGTCGCACGCCTTGGTGGGGACCGGCTTCAACTACGTCGTGGATATCCGGCTGCACCAGGCTCGGGCGGTGACCGCGCTGCTCGCCCACGTACGTGATATTCGTCGCAACGGCTCGGCGGCCCTCGACCTGTGTGCCGTGGCCGAGGGGCGGCTCGACGCCTACGTCGAGCAGGGGTTGAAACCCTGGGACCTGGCCGCCGGCGGCTTGATTGCCCGCGAATCCGGAGTCCGGCTGGCCGGGTTGGGGGCGGACCCGGACGAGCGGCTCACGATCGCCGCCCCCGAGCCGATCGCCGAGGAATTTTTCCGTCTCGTCCGCACTTGTGGATTCTGACTAGGTGAGCGGGGGGTTCGTGTGGCACAATCTGCGCGCCTACGGACATGCGGTGATCGCCATCGCTCGATATCCGATGGCCACGACGTGGCCCGTACACCTGTGAGGGAGGATCCATGGCTACCGACTACGACGCACCACGCAAGACCGAAGAGGAACAGTCCGAAGACAGCATCGAGGAACTGAAGGCTCGCCGGCACGAGAAGAACTCCGGCAAGGTCGATGAGGACGAGGTCGAGGCGGCCGAATCCTTCGAGCTCCCCGGTGCCGACCTCTCCCACGAAGAGCTGTCCGTCCAGGTGGTGCCCCGCCAGTCCGACGAGTTCACCTGTTCGTCGTGCTTCTTGGTGCACCACCGCAGCCAGCTGGCCGAGGAGAAGAAGGGCCGGCTGATCTGCCGCGACTGCGCGGCCTGACGCCGGGCGCCAGGTCTACTTCTTCGCCGCGCCTTCGACCCGGTCGATCGGCTTGAGCCCCGGCGGCAGGTTGCCGGTCGAGCGCATCCAGTAGCTGACCGCCTTGCGGTTGATGAAGACCTTGGTCAGTTCGACCGAGGCGCCGGTGATGGCTGCCCAGGTGAGAGCCTCGACGGCCCGCAGGTCGGGGTGCTGGGTCTCGGTGGGAGGCTTCCTGCCGGTCGTGACGCGCCAGGTGGTGCTGGCGACCTGACGCGCGAGGATCCCGCCCATGAGGGTCGTACCGGCGTTGAAGACCTTCCAGGTGCCCCGGCTCGACCGGTTGCCCTTCGGCTGCTTGACGGTTTTCGCCACTGGCCCTCCTCGATGGTCGGTGGTGTGCGGGGTCAGTCTGCCACTAGCGGGACAGGCGTGCTGCGAGTGCTGAGGCAAGGTCTTCGGCGTGCCGCGAGCCGACCAGCCAGTACGGCGTCGGATCCTGCGGGTCGGTGATCTCGACTCGCACCGACGTGGCGATGTACGGGCGGATCAGGAAGAACGCACGTGCGTCTGCCTGCGGACCGTGCAGGGCGCGCGTCTGCTCCGCGTCGAGCGCCTCGACCTCGCCGCAGCAGGAAAGCGGGACGCGGGCTGCGCCGGCACGCAGGTGCAGGTTGGTGACCTCGACCGTCGCACGTCCGTACTGCCACAGGCCGGCGGAGATCGCGGCTCCTGCGACGACCGCGGCGCTGAGGGCGAACCACCCCGGTGTCGCCAGCACGAAGGTCCACCACAGCGACAACGTCAACACGGCGCCGGCGAGCCACCAACCGGCCGGGACGAGGAGACGTTCCTCGTACGAGCTCGCGCCGGTCGGGGCCATGGACCAAGATTGCCATGTGCTGTCACTCCGTCACGTCGACGGGAGGCGGGTAGGGTCGCAGCTGCGACGCGTCGGAAGGGCGGCAGATGGTCGAGGTGCTGATAACCCGGGTTGACCCCGCCGCGGAGATGCCGGCGTACGCGCACCGTGGCGATGCCGGTGCGGACCTGGTGACGACTGTCGACGTCCGTCTCCAACCGGGGGAGCGGGCGCTCGTCCCGACCGGTGTCGCGGTTGCCCTCCCCGAGGGGTACGCCGCCTTCGTGCATCCCAGGAGCGGTCTCGCGGCGCGTTGCGGTCTATCGATCGTCAACACACCGGGCACCATCGACGCGGGCTACCGCGGCGAGATCAAGGTGCTGCTGGTCAACCACGACCCGTCCGGTCCGATCGAGCTGGCCCGCGGTGACCGGATCGCCCAGCTCGTCGTGCAACGGGTGGAGCGTGCGGAGTTCACCGAGGTCGACGCCCTGCCTGGCTCGCCGCGTGGTGGCGGGGGCTACGGTTCCACAGGTGGGTTCGGGACGACCGTACCCGCCTGAGTCCTGCAGAAAGGCGACGATGTTCGGCAGAAGCAAGAAGGATCCCGATGAGCCCGCAGGCCCTGGCGAGGACTCTGACACCGACACCCCGGCCAACGCGCGTGCGGATGGCCCGTGGGACCTCGGCGAGGTCGAGCGGCCGTCAGATGACCCCCGCTACGTGGACCTCGGCGGCCTGATCGTCAAGGGGCGGGTCGGCTTCGACCTGCAGGTCACCACCGATCAAGGCACCGACCAGCTCGGCGCGGTGATGTTCGTGACCGAGGACGCAGCCGTCGAGCTGCGCGCCTTCGCGGCGACTCGCTCAGGTGGTCTGTGGGACGAGGTTCGCGGTGAGATCACCGAGGAGGTCGAACGGCTCGGCGGTGCGTACGAGGAGGTCGACGGCAGGTTCGGAGTCGAGGTGCGCATGCAGGTGCCCGCGACCACCCCCGACGGCGAGCCGGCCACGCAGCCGAGCCGTATCGTGGGCATCGAGGGCCCGCGCTGGCTGCTGCGGGCCACCTTCATGGGGCGTGCTGCACTCGAGCCGGACGAGGACGGGCTGCTGGAGTCTGCGGTACGTGACGTCATCGTCGTACGCGGCGTCGCTCCGATGGCCCCCCGGGACGCGATCGCACTGGTGCTCCCCGCGAGTGCGGTGAAGGTTCCACCCGATGGCGATGACGGCGACGCGGACGGCGAAGCGCCCGCCGCGGACGACGACGACGACGACAGTGGCGTTGACCACACTCGGTGAGGCGTCGTCCACACTCTGCACACGCGTCCCTCCCGGGCGACTACGCTGGAGACATGGGGAATTTTCTGACCCGCACCAAGGAGCGGCTGGCCTCGAGCAGCACCATCGAGGACGCCCAGCTCAGACAGGATGCGATCAAGGCTGGATGCGAGCCGATCGCCGCCCACCAGGACCGTTGTGTGGTCACCGTGCACGGCACCCTGCGCACGGTGACCCTGTGCCCGCGGTCGGGCGTAGCCCCGGCGCTGGAGGCCGAGCTCTACGACGGCTCGGGAACGGTGCTACTGGTCTGGCTCGGTCACCGACGGATCGCCGGCATCACTCCTGGGCGTGAGATCACCGCCTGCGGGCGCTTGGGCACCCGCGGCGGTGAGCGTGTGATGTTCAACCCTCGATACGAGCTCATCGCGTGACCGCGCCCGGCCCGGACGACGGGTCGCCGTGGCACGGATCTGTGGAGGAGGCGCGCACTGTCGAGCGGGTCGTGCGAGAGCAGCTCTCCCGCGCGCTCGGCGGTGTGCGGGGCATGCTCGAGGGCGCCGTCCCCACCATCGGGTTCACCGGCACATACCTCACGACGCACCAGCTGCGGATCGCGCTGTACGCCAGCGTCGGCCTTGCCGTGCTTCTCCTGGTGGCCCGCGTGGTACAACGGCAGACACCACAGTTCGTCCTCAACTCGCTGGTCGGCATCGCGATCGCGGCTGTGTTCGCGCTGCGCTCGGGCGAGGCGCGTGACTTCTTCCTCCCCGGGCTGCTCTACAACAGTGGGTACGCCGTCGCGCTCGTCCTGTCCATCGCCGTCGGGTGGCCGTTGCTGGGGTTCTTGATCGGGAGCGTGACCGGTGACCCCACGGCCTGGCACCAGGACAAGCAGATCGTCCGGTTGTGCAGCACGCTGACCTGGCTGCTCGCGATTCCGTGCATCGTGCGGGTGGCCGTCCAGCTACCTCTGTACCTCGCCGACCTCGAGACCTGGCTGGGTGTGTCCAAGGTGGCGATGGGCTGGCCTCTGCAGGTCGCCGCCCTCGCGATGATGGTCTACGTGCTGGGCCGCAACCACACCCCGATCGCCGACACCGCCTGAGCGGGTCAGCGGCTCGGGTGCTCTGAGGGGGCGAGCAGTCGCTCGACGTCCTCCTCGTACTCCTCGGCTGCGATGAACAACAGCTCGTCCCCGGCTTCGAGGGATCGATCTGGCTCGGGCACCTGGATGCTGTGGTCGCGCAAGATGGCGACCAGCACCACGTCGATCGGCCACGGGACGTCCGAGACGCGGCTCCCGACGTACGGGGAGTCGTCGGGCAACGTCAGCTCGACCAGGTTGGTGTTGCTCTGACGGAACGTGAAGAGCCGCACCAGATCGCCGACGGTCACTGCCTCTTCGACCAGTGCCGACATCATCCGTGGTGTCGAGACCGAGACGTCGACGCCCCAGGAGTCGCTGAACAGCCACTCGTTGCTCGGGTGGTTGACCCGGCCGACGGTGCGCGGCACGCCGAACTCGGTCTTGGCGAGCAGAGCGATCACCAGGTTGGCCTTGTCATCGCCAGTCGCGGCGATCACCACGTCGCACCGTTGCACCTCGGCCTCCTGCAAGGAGGACAGCTCGCAGGCATCGGCCTGCAGCCACTCGGCGTCGGGGACGACATCTGACTTGATGGCCCGCGGGTCCTTGTCGATCAGCAGCACCTCGTGACCGTTCTCCAACAGCTCCTGCGCGACGGAGCGCCCGACGGCCCCGGCCCCGGCAATGGCGATGTGCATCAGTCGTCCTCCGGTCCGGTCTGCAGCGCCGACATCACGTCGTCGGAGTGCTCGTCGAACATGAACATGTGCAGGAGGTCACCCTCCTGGATCACGGTTTCGGCCTGTGGGATCGAGCCCGCGCCCAGCCGGGTGAGGTGCGAGATACGGGCCTCGATCGCGCTCTCCAGACGTCCCACGGGGTGCCCGATCCAGGCTTGCGGTGCCAGGATCTGGTCCATCCTGATCCGCCCCGACGGGTCGCGGTAGACCGGTTCGGTGCCGGCCGGAAGCAACCGTCGTAGCACCTGATCGGCCGCCCACGTCACGGTGGCGACGGTCGGGATGCCGAGGCGTTCGTACACCTCGGCCCGGCCGGGGTCGTAGATACGGGCGACGACGTTGTCGACGCCGAACTGCTCCCGTGCGACCCGCGCGGAGATGATGTTGGAGTTGTCGCCGCTGGAGACGGCCGCGAAGGCGTCGGTGTCCTCGATCCCGGCGCGTCTGAGCACATCACGGTCGAATCCCAGTCCTGTCACCGTCAGGCCGCGGAAGGACGGGCCGAGCCGACGAAAGGCATCGGGCACGCTGTCGATGACGGCGATGTCGTGACCGCGGTGCTCCAGCTCGCGTGCCAGGGTCGAACCGACTCGCCCGCAACCCATGATGACGATGTGCACGGTGCCCTCACTCCACTCTGTGCGATGCGTACGCGCCCGATCGACGACGCTACACGAGTGGGGCGTCAGCGAGCCCGAGGGTCAGTCTGCGGATCGGTGTGCGTCGAGTCGTCGGTGCCGTCGGTCCTGACGTCAGGATCTCTGGAGTCTGCCTCGCGCAGCTGCTCGGAATGGTCGCTACGACTTTCGCTGGCATAGCTCTGTCGCTCCTCGGCCTGCACCCGAAGACGTTCGGCAGCGGCGGCCTTCTCGTCCGCCTCGGCCTGGACCTGCCGCGCCCGCGCGTCCTGCTCTGCGGCATCGGCCTCCTGCCGACGCACGGTTGACTCCTGCTCGGCCGCGCTGTCGCGGATCTCGGCCGCCTTGGACCTGTCGGTGTCGAGCTTGCGCTCCTTGCCCTTCTTCGAAGCAGCCGCCGCAAGGGCGGCGATGGCCAGCACCACCACGATGGCGACGACGATCCAGATAATTGTCGAGGTGTCCATGGTCTCTCCTCCAGTGGTCAGTTCTCTGACCGTACCGGGTGTGATCGTCCCCGCAACCTCGTTCGGCACAACGGGGTCTAGCATCTGTGCTCGTGAGAGTCGGAGAGATCGGCAAGCGGGTCCTGCTTGGTCGCAAGCTGAGGAGCGCGCAGCTGGGCGAGACGCTTCTGTCCAAGCGGATCGCGTTACCGGTCTTCGCGAGCGATGCCTTGTCGTCGGTGGCGTACTCGCCAGATGAGATCTTTCTGGTGTTGTCGGCCGCAGGACTCTCGGCGTACACCTTCTCCTGGAAGATCGCCATCGCGGTCGCGATAGTGATGCTGGCTGTCGTGACCTCCTACCGGCAGAACGTGCAGGCCTACCAAAGCGGTGGCGGTGACTATGAGGTCTCGACCGTCAACCTCGGGCCCAACCTGGGTTTGACGGTCGGAAGCGCATTGCTCGTGGACTACGTCCTGACTGTCGCGGTGTCGATCTCATCCGCGGCGCATTACGCCGCGACCGCCGTGGAAGGATTGAACGGCCACGAGGTCAGCATGGCGGTCCTCGCCACCTTGTTCCTGATGGCGATGAACCTGCGTGGCGTACGCGAGTCCGGGACCGCCTTCGCACTGCCGACGTATCTGTTCATGATCGCCATCATCGGGATGTCCCTGTGGGGTTTCGCTCGATACTCGCTGGGAAATCTCCCGCTTGCGGAGAGCTCCGAGCTCTCGTTGCGTCCGCATGAGGACTTCGTCGGTGGCCTGGGTGGCTTCGCCTTCGCGTTCCTGCTGCTACGCGCCTTCTCCTCGGGCTGTGCCGCTCTGACCGGTGTCGAAGCGATCTCGAACGGGGTTCCGGCATTTCGCAAGCCCAAGGGACGCAACGCCGCCACCACCTTGCTGTTGCTCGGGACCATCGCGATCACCATGGCGTTGAGCATCGTGACGCTCGCGAACCTCATGCGGGTGCGGGTCGCGGAAAGCCCCGCCACCGATCTGTTGGATCGCCAAGGCAACCCCGTCGGTGACGGCTACCAGCAGGATCCGATCATCGGCCAGCTCGCGGCCGGCATATTCGACAACTTCGATCCCGCCTTCTACTTCGTCACCGCCGTGACGGGCATCATCTTGGTGTTGGCGGCCAACACCGCTTACAACGGTTTCCCGGTGCTGGGTTCGATTCTGGCGCGGGACGGGTATCTGCCGCGTCAACTCGACACCCGTGGCGACCGGCTGGCGTTCAGCAACGGGATCGTGGTGCTCGCCGGCTTCGCCATCGTCCTCATCGTGGCGTTCGACGCCGAGGTGACGCGCCTCATCCAGCTCTACATCGTGGGCGTGTTCGTCTCCTTCACCGCAAGCCAGACCGGGATGGTCCGGCACTGGAACTCGCGGCTGCGGGTCGAGGACGACCCGGTCATCCGTCGACGGATGAAGCGAAGCCGCCTGATCAACGGCTTCGGCCTGAGCGTCACCGCCTTGGTTCTGGTCGTGGTGCTGATCACCAAGTTCACCCGCGGCGCCTACATCGCGATCCTCGCGATGGCCGTGCTCTTCGTGCTCATGAAGGCTATC
Organism: Nocardioidaceae bacterium; assembly: GCA_013695785.1. Classification (GTDB taxonomy): domain Bacteria; phylum Actinomycetota; class Actinomycetes; order Propionibacteriales; family Nocardioidaceae; genus JACCZT01. Next base: position 22,312 of record JACCZT010000167.1, read on the forward strand.
CGTCGACACTATGACCGGGTCAGCGACGAGCTCGCGATCGACGACACGGATGTGGCTCTGCCCTCGCGGGTGCATGCGATCGTATTGGTCGGCCGACTCCACAAACCGACGATGCGGGCGATCGCGTATGCGAGGGTGTCGCGTCCCAACTCGATCGAGGGCATCACGGTGGAGCTCGACGTCGACGAGACGCAGCGACTCCTCGAACGCTGGGACGAGCTGCAGATCCCCGTCCCGCTCAAGGTGCTGAACTCGCCGTACCGCGAGCTGGTACGGTCCGTGGTCCGCTACGTCCGGGAGCGGCGCAAGGCGAGCCCTCGCGACATCGTGACGGTCTACATCCCCGAGTATGTCGTCGGTCGCTGGTGGGAGCAGCTGCTGCACAACCAGACGGCATTGCGCCTCAAGGGCCGGCTGCTGTTCACCCCTGGCGTCATGGTCACGAGTGTGCCGTACCAGCTTGCGTCGTCCCAGGGCCGTTCGCACCGACAGCGTCCAGTGCCGGGCGAGATCCGCCGCGGCGAGCCGATACCGGTACGCCGTTCTGACGAGGTGCAGTGACCCTTGTGGGTCAGCGCGTCGAGCTCGACGTGGGCCCGATCGCACACGGAGGACACTGCGTGGCTCGCTGGGACGGCAGAGTCGTCTTCGTCCGTCACTGCCTGCCCGGCGAGCGGGTCGTGGCACTGGTCACCGAAGGCGAGCAGGCGTCGTCGTACCTGCGCGCAGACGCCGTCGAGGTGCTCCGCCCGGTCCAGGGAAGGGTCGCCGCGCCGTGCCAGTTCTCCGGGCCGGGCCGCTGCGGTGGCTGCGACTTCCAGCACGTCGACATCGCGACGCAGCGGCGGCTGCTCGGCGAGGTCGTCAGTGAACAGCTCAGCAGGCTCGCCGGTATCGAGCGCACCGTGACGGTCGAGGGACCGTACGGCGGCGCCGGCACCGATGACGGCCTCGGGTGGCGGACCAGGGTGACGTTCACCGCGACCCCGGGCGGGGAGCTGGGACTGCGCCGGCACCGGTCGCACGACGTGCTCCCGGTCGACCCGTGCCTGATCGCCGACCCGGCCATGGCCGATGTCAGCGCGACCCGTTGGCCCGCAGACCACGTGGAGGCGGTCGTGTCGTCGACGGGGGAGCGGCTCGTTGTGGCCGATGCCGTGCGGGGGCGACTTCCCACGCTTGAGCTGACCGGTTTGGTGGGCGCCGATGGAGAGCGCCTTCGCGGCCGTACCTACGTGACCGAGCGGGTCCGAGACCGGACCTTCCGTGTCACCGGCGCAGGGTTCTGGCAGGTGCACCAGGAGGCAGCCCGCACCCTCCTCGACGCCGTCCTGGCCGCCGGTCGTCCGCAGCCGGGCGAGGTCGTGGCCGACCTCTACGCCGGTGTCGGGTTGTTCTCGGCCTTCCTGGCCGACGAGGTCGGCGGCGACGGTCAGGTGCACAGCGTGGAGTCGGACCGGCACGCCGCCAGGGACGCGCGCCGCAACCTCCACAACCTCCCACAGGTGCAGCTGATCGGCGCGAGCGCCGAGAACGCCTTCAGCAGGGGTGAGCTCGCCGCGCGCTACGATCTGGTCGTGCTGGACCCTCCCCGTGCCGGCGCCCGCGCCCGGGTGGTTCGCCACATCGTGGCGACGGCGCCTTCGCGCGTCGTCTACGTCGCCTGTGACCCGGCCGCCCTGGCGCGAGATCTTGCGACCTTCGCCGAGCACGGGTACGCGCTGTCGTCCCTGCGGGCCTTCGACCTGTTCCCCATGACGCACCACGTCGAGTGCGTGGCGCTCATCGAAGCCGCCGCGTGAGGGTCTACGCCAATCCGGCGGCCTGCCCTGTCTGCGGCCTGGTAGCGACGGGCTCACCGCGTTGCGCCCGGTGCGGGGCACATCTCCTCGGGCCGGAAGCGCGCCGCCTGCTGTCGGTGCTGACCGAGGCCGACACGGTGCTCGCCTCGCTGCGGCTCGAGGCGGACCAGTGGCGCGGCTCCTGGGGTGGCCAGGCTGCTGTACCCACCCCGCCCGGTCCACCCGCGGCGTCCTCCGGTCCGGCGGGTCCGCTGCCGTCGTACCCAATGGCCGGTCCGCAGGGTCCGACCCCGCCGGGTCGTCACTGGACGGCCGGATCGCTCCTGCTCGCGCTCGGCGCGCTGTGCCTGGTCGTGGCCGCCTTCGTCTTCGTCAGTGTGTCCTGGGGCTCGCTCGGGCTTTTCGGTCGGACCTTGGTCCTGCTCGGGGTGACAGCGGTCGGCGCGACGGTGGCGGTTGTCACGACCCGCCGACGGCTGCCGGCGTCGTCCGAGGCCCTGTGGGCGGTGACGGCGGGACTGCTCACCCTCGACTTCTTCGCCGCACGCGACTACGGGATGCTCGGCCTCGGCTCGCTCGGGCCTGGCGGCACCTTCCTCGCATACGGTCTCCTCGCCCTAGTTGTGGGCGTCGCTGTCGCGGTGTGGTCACGCGGTCGGCTGTCGCGCGCGCTTTGGGCACCGCAGATTCTCGCCGCGATCGGCGTGTGGAGCGCGCTGGCGGGCACCGCGGACCTCCTGCCCTGGCCGGTGTTTTGGGTCGGACTCGCCGTGCTCTTGCTCGCGCTGGCACTGACCGCGGCATTCGCCGCGGTCAGGTTGGTCCCCTTTGCGGCGCTGTCCGCCGGCATCGTCGCCTACTTGCTCGCCGCGGGCGTTGCCGTCGCAGACGCCTTCGACGATGCCCGGCCCAGCCTGCTGATCAAGGGCGGCAGCGCTGCCGAGGTCCTTGTCCTGGCTGCCGTCACCATCGGCCTCGGTGTGCTCGTGAGCCGACGGATGCGCGCCCGCCCGACGGGTTCGCAGTCGGCGGCACTGGTCGAAGGCGCCTCGGCGGCGATCGCAACGCTGTTGGTCACCGTGCTTGCGTACGCTCCACTGACGACGCTGGGTGCCACCGGCCGCACGATCGGGGTGGGCGTCATCGCGCTGGTGCTGGTGGCGGCGGCGCTGCCGTTCGCCGGCGCATGGGGCCGGGGGGCCCGGTTGGCCGCGCTGGTGACGGTGACCTGGCCACTCTTCGCCTACGTCACCTGGTGTGCGATCGCGGCGGCGACGCTGCTGGAGTCGACCGAACCGGTGTGGCGGGCCGAGGCCGACGTGAGGCTACGCACCGTCGACGGTCCCGGGCCGGCCTGGCTCGGGCCGGTTGCCGCGGTCGCGCTTGCCGGGTGCATCGCCCTCGCCGCGTGCTGGCGACGTTCGGGACTGCCGCCCTCCTGGCGCAGGATCGCCCTGGCCGGAGCGGGCTTGGTCGCCGGCACCGGCGTGCTGCTCCCGATGGCGTTGTTTCCCCTCCCAGTTCTCGTCCCCACCGGTGTGGTCCTGCTCGTCGCCGCGGCAGCGGCGGGGTACGGCATCGCCCGCCAGGACCTCCGCGCGCAGGTGACCGCACTCGTCTGTGTCGCCGTCGCGTCGGCACTGCCCCTGGCCTCCGAGGTGGCGTCGCTGATCGCCTGGGGCGCCGGTGTCGTCGTCCTCGTCGCCGTGGCGGCGTCGCGGCAGTGGCCGATCCAGGTGGTCGCCGCGGCAGCGGCTACGGCATGGGCAACGGCGGTCGCCGCGACCGCAGCAGACCTGCTCGGAGCATCGGAGCGTACGTTGAGCCTCGTCGTCGTCCTCGCCGGCGCGCTCGTGCTGGCGGCGGCGCAGCTGTTGCGCGGCCGGCGGCGCCTCGCGGTCGAGTCGACGGCGGCTGTCGTGCTCGTGCTCGGGCTCGCCGCCAGCGTCAACTACCCACTCGCCTGGCAGAGTGCGATGTGGACGATCGTCGGTGTGGTCACGGTGGTCGTGGCGCTGCTGACGCGGGATCGCCGGATGCTGGCGCCGGTCGGCACCGCGCTGCTCGGTGTGGCCTACGTGCTGCGCCTGGCCGCAAGCGACGTCGGCGTCGTGGAGGCTTACACGCTGCCCTTCTCCGTGGTGCTGCTGGCCGCCGGCGCCGTGGCGATGTGGCGCAACCGCTCGGTACGTACCCGCTTGGCGTTGCTGCCAGGCCTCACCCTCGGCCTGCTGCCGAGCCTGCCGAGCGTGCTCGACGATCCGACGACGTTGCGTGGGCTGCTGCTCGGTCTCGCCGCTGCGGCGGTGCTCGCGGCCGGTGTCGTACTGCGCTGGCAGGCGCCGTTCCTGATGGGCGGGTTCGTCGTCGCGGTCATCGTCGTGCGCCAGCTCGGGCCGTACTCCGACGCCGTACCGCGCTGGTCGCTGATCGCGGCCGCGGGCCTCGCCCTGCTCGTCACCGGAATCACATGGGAGAGCCGCGTGCGCCAAGCCAAGGCGGCCGTCAGCTTCGTGCGCTCCATGCGCTGAGCCGTTCGACGCGGCCCCGTCGTACGTGAGTGGTGGCGCGTTCGGCGCCATCATGTATCTTGATATCAAGAGAACTTGTGGAGCCGATGAGTCGAACCGGTCTCGCGCGATCGCCCGCGGGAGGACAGGATCGAGAGTGCCCACTGAACGAAGGAGAGACGATGGCCACCGCCGACAGCTTTGATGCCAAGGATTCCCTGCAGGTGGGCGATGACTCCTACCAGATCTATCGCACCGGCGCGGTGACGGGCGACGGGCTCGATGTGGAGTCCCTGCCCTACAGCCTGAAGATCTTGTTGGAGAACCTCCTGCGGAACGAGGACGGCGCCAACATCACGGGCGACGACATCGTCGCCCTGGCTGGTTGGGACCCCCAGGCCGACCCCAGCAAGGAAATCCAGTTCACGCCGGCCCGCGTGATCATGCAGGATTTCACCGGAGTGCCGTGTGTCGTCGACCTCGCCACGATGCGCGAGGCGATGACCGACCTCGGCGGCGACCCGACGAAGATCAACCCGCTCGCCCCGGCCGAGATGGTCATCGACCACTCGGTGATCGCCGACGTCTTCGGCACGCCGGGGGCCTTCGAGCGCAACGTCGAGATCGAGTACGAGCGCAACCGTGAGCGATACCAGTTCCTGCGCTGGGGCCAGGACGCCTTCGACGACTTCAAGGTCGTGCCGCCCGGCACCGGCATCGTGCACCAGGTCAACATCGAGCACCTCGCCCGGGTGGTGTTCACCCGTGATGTCGACGGCGAGCTCATGGCGTACCCGGACACGTGCGTCGGCACCGACTCCCACACCACGATGGTCAACGGCCTCGGCGTGGTCGGGTGGGGGGTCGGCGGCATCGAGGCCGAGGCCGCGATGCTCGGCCAGCCGGTCAGCATGCTGATCCCCAGGGTCGTCGGCTTCAAGCTCTTCGGTGAGCTGCCCGAGGGCGCGACGGCGACCGACCTCGTGCTCACGATCACCGAGATGCTGCGCAAGCACGGCGTCGTCGGCAAGTTCGTGGAGTTCTACGGGCCGGGCGTCGGCGCCGTACCGCTGGCCAACCGGGCGACGATCGGCAACATGAGCCCGGAGTACGGGTCGACGATCGCGATCTTCCCGCTGGACGCGGAGACGACCAAGTACCTCGAGCTCACCGGGCGCAGCCCCGAGCAGATCGCCCTCGTCGAGGCGTACGCCAAGGCGCAAGGGCTGTGGCACGACGACGACCGCGAACCGAGGTACTCCGAGTACCTCGACCTCGACCTCGGCGGAGTGGTCCCGTCGATCGCCGGTCCCAAGCGACCGCAGGACCGCGTCTCCCTGACCGAGGCCAAGACGGCCTTCCGTGGCGCACTGACCGACTACGTCGACGCCGACGTCACCGGCGGTGACGACCGCTTGCCCGGCGTCCCGGCCCAGCAGCGACCGTACGGCGTCGAGACCGGCTACGACGCCGCGGTCGACGAGTCGTTCCCGGCGTCGGACGCGCCGTCGAGCCAGGACAACGGCAAGGCCGAACGCCAGGACTACGCGTCCGCGGCACCCGCGGACGGCGGACGTCCCAGCAACCCGCAGACCGTGTCGCTGGAGGACGGCACCACGTACGAGCTCGACCACGGCGCCGTCACCATCGCCGCCATCACCTCATGCACCAACACCTCGAACCCTTCGGTGATGATCGGCGCCGCACTGCTGGCCAAGAAGGCCGTGGAGAAGGGACTGTCGAGCAAGCCGTGGGTCAAGACGACGCTCGCGCCAGGCTCCAAGGTGGTCTCGGACTACTACGAACGCGCCGCCCTCACGCCGTACCTCGACGAGCTCGGGTTCAACCTCGTGGGCTACGGCTGCACAACCTGCATCGGCAACTCCGGCCCACTGATCCCCGAGGTGAGCAAAGCGGTCAACGACGGCGATCTGGCGGTCACCGCGGTGCTTTCGGGCAACCGCAACTTCGAGGGCCGGATCAACCCCGACGTCAAGATGAACTACCTCGCCTCACCGCCGTTGGTCGTGGCGTACGCGCTCGCCGGCTCGATGGACGTCGACATGTACAACGACCCGCTCGGGCAGGACGGCGACGGCAACGACGTCTACCTGCGCGACGTCTGGCCGACGGCCGCTGAGGTGGAGGACGTCATCGGCTCGGCGATCACGGCGGACATGTTCACCCGTGACTACGCCGACGTCTTCGCCGGCGAGGAGCGCTGGCGGTCGCTTTCGACGCCCGAGGGCGCCACCTTCGAGTGGGAGGAGTCCTCGACGTACGTGCGCAAACCCCCGTACTTCGAGGGCATGCAGCGCGACCCGTCCCCGGTCGAGGACATCAACGGGGCACGCGTCCTGCTCAAGCTCGGTGACTCCGTCACGACCGACCACATCTCGCCCGCCGGCGCGATCAAGAAGGACAGCCCTGCGGGCACGTACCTCGCCGAGCACGGCATCGAGCAGCGCGACTTCAACTCGTACGGGTCCCGCCGCGGCAACCACGAGGTGATGATCCGCGGCACGTTCGCCAACATCCGTCTGCGCAACCAGCTGGCTCCGGGTACCGAGGGCGGCTTCACCCGCAACCTGCTCGATGGCGAGGTCACGACCGTGTACGAGGCGTCCGAGGCCTACCTCGCCGCCGGTGTCCCGCTCGTGGTGCTCGCCGGCAAGGAGTACGGCTCAGGGTCGTCGCGTGACTGGGCCGCCAAGGGCACGGCACTGCTCGGTGTCCGGGTCGTCATCGGCGAGTCCTACGAGCGCATCCACCGTTCCAACCTGATCGGCATGGGTGTACTTCCCCTGCAGTACCCCGAGGGCACCGACGCGGGGTCGCTCGGCCTGACCGGCGAGGAGACCTTCGAGTTCACCGGGATCACCGACCTCAACGAGGGCACGACACCGCGTACGGTCCACGTCACGGCGACACCGGAGTCCGGTGAGCCTCTTGAGTTCGACGCGGTCGTGCGCATCGACACCCCGGGCGAGGCCAGCTACTACCGCAACGGCGGCATCCTGCCCTACGTCCTGCGCAGCCTCATCGGCTGACGGGACCAGAACGTGATCGGCGACATCACCACCTGGAACCTCGTCGCCCTGGCGGTGGCACTGTTCATCGGCGCCACCGCACAGGGCGTCGTCGGTCTCGGCGTCGGTCTGCTGTTCGCACCGATCGCTGGGCTCCTCGAGCCGTCGCTGCTGCCCGGCGTCGCGCTGTACCTCGCGGCGATATATCCGGTGTTCACCTTGACGCGGGACGTCCGGCACGTCGACTGGCGAGGCCTGGGGTGGGCCCTGCCGGCGAGGGTGCCAGGGACCGCCGTAGGGGTCGCCATCGTCGCGCTGGTCTCGGACCGTTTCATCGCGATCGGTGTCGGCGTCATGGTGCTGGTGGCAGTAGCGCTCACCGTCCGTACCGTGACGGTCCCGGTCAACCGTGGGACGTTGGCGGTCACTGGTTTCGTCTCCGGTGTCACGGGTACGGCGACGTCGATCGGCGGCCCGCCGATGGCGTTGCTCTACCAGCGACGCGAACCGGACCAGTCGCGCGCGACGCTCGGCGTCTACTTCCTGGTCGGGGCGATCCTCTCGCT
>JACCZT010000176.1 GCA_013695785.1 Nocardioidaceae bacterium
GTACGCCGGCGTCGCTCGGCCGTCCGCCGTCGGCGACCGGAGCGGACACGCGCTCGGCGCTGCTCGCCTGGGGCGTCGACGGCGTCGACGAGCTGATCGCCAGCGGCGTCGCCATCCAAGCCTGACCGATCATCCGCAGGACTTGGCCCTTCGATCCGCAGGTGTTGGCCCTTCGATCCGCAGGTTCTGGCCTCGAGTCGCGTTGACACTTACGCACCTTCGTTCACAAGCCGGCGTGTCGGCGTCGAAACGTAAGGCTCAGCGGGAAGGGCGTAAGTCTCACGGGGGGCGGCGGCGCCGGCATTCGAGGGGGCGACAGATTCATGCCCAGAACATGCTGAAGCGCGGTACCTGCGCGGTGCCCGATGCCAACATCGGCTCGATCATGGGTATCGGATTCCCTCCGCTGTACGTCGGCGCGCTGCAGTACATCAACGGCTACGCCGGCGGGGTCGCCGGCTTCACCGCCCGAGCCGAGGAGCTGGCGCAGACGTACGGCGAGCGCTTCGCCCCGCCCGCGCTGCTGCGCGACAAGGCCGCCGCCGGCGAGCCCTTCGCCTGACTCCATCGCGCCGCACCCCACCTGGGCTTGACGAACTCGCGACGACACGCCGGGCGGCGGCCCAGTACACACTAGAACGTCAACCTCAGCGCGGCATCAGCGGTGCGCGTAGCCGATTCGTGGCCGGGGTTGTACGAGCACTTCGTGGTGGTGGGCGCCGAGATCCCACTGACGGACATGCAGGAGCGAATGCTCTTCATCATGTCGCTGGAGACCGTGCGCTGCCTCGCTGAAGGCGTGCTGCGTACGGTGCCCGATGCCAACATCGGCTCGATCATGGGTATCGGGTTCCCTCCGTTGTACGGCGGCGCGCTGCAGTACATCAACGGCTACGCCGGCGGGGTCGTCGGCTTCACCGCCCGAGCCGAGGAGCTGGCGCAGACGTACGGCGAGCGCTTCGCCCCGCCGGCGCTGCTGCGCGACAAGGCCGCGAGCCCTTCGCCTGACTCCTTCGCTCCGCACCCCACCTGGGCTTGACGAACTCGCGACGACACGCCGGGCGGCGGCCCAGTACACCTAGAACGTCAATCTCAGCGCGGCAACAGCGATGCGCGTAGCCCATCCGTGACCGGGGTCACCCGGAGCCGCGTCGTCATCAACACCAATCCCCGGCGCCGGGAGCGGCGAACGACCAGCGTGACCAAGACACGCATCTCGACCAAGCTCGCCGCTGCTGGCATCGGCGTCATCGCCGCCGGCGCCGGCGTGGCAGCGTCGAGCGGTGTCGCGGCACTCACGAACTCGCCGTCGCCGATCATCTCGGTGGGCAACCGCTTCATCATCCTGACCCCCGCCTGGCTCAAGGACTTCGCGATCCAGCAGTTCGGGACCAACGACAAGGCCGTCCTGATCGGCAGCACGGTCGTCGTGCTCGCCCTCATTGCCGCCGTCGCCGGCGTGATCGGTCTGCGTCACCCGCGCGTCGCGCTCGCCATCACCGCAGCGGTGGGTCTCGTCGCGATCGCCGCCGCCGCGATCGACCGTACGACCGACGTCAACATCGGTCTGAAGCTCGTGCCCGCCGTTGTCGCCCTCGTCGTCAGCGTCGGGGCGCTCGCCTGGATGCTGACTGCCTTCAACGGCCGCGACGAGCGCAAGAAGCGCGTACTCCTCGCCGCCCACCCCGGCGACGACGCCCCGTCGGGCTTCGACCGCCGCAAGTTCCTCGCCGCCGTCATGGGTACGGGCCTGGTCATCGTGGCCGGCGGAATCGTCACCAAGCTCTTCGGCGGCAGCGCCGCCGCCGGCTCCCGGGCCGAGGTCATGATCCCCAAGCCGGCCGAGCTGGCGCCGCCGATCCCCGCCGGCGCCCAAGCAGAAGTTAGCGGCGTGTCCTCGTACATCACCTCGAACACCAACTTCTACCGGATCGACACGGCGCTCCAGGTCCCCGACGTCCCCGCCGACACCTGGAACCTGTGTATCCACGGACTGGTCGACGACGAGCTCAACTTCAGCTTCCAGGACCTCCTGGACGAGCAGCTCATCGAACGCCGGATCACGCTCACCTGTGTATCCAACGAGGTCGGCGGCCCCTACATCGGCAACGCGACCTGGATCGGTGTGTCCACCAAGGCCCTGTTGGAGCGCGCCGGAGTGCAGTCCGGGGCCGACGCGGTCAAGTCCACGAGTGCGGACAACATGACGATCGGTACGCCGCTTGGCGCGCTGACCGACGACCGCGGCTCGCTGATCGCGATCGCTATGAACGGTGAGCCACTCCCGCTGGAGCACGGCTTCCCCGCCCGCATGGTCGTCCCCGGCCTCTACGGATACGTCTCGGCGACCAAGTGGCTCACCGACATCGAGGTGACGAGGTTCTCCGACTTCGACGCCTACTGGACTCCTCGTGGCTACGCCGAGGAAGCCCCCATCAAGTTCTCCTCCCGCATCGATGTCCCCAAGTCGTTCCAGAGCTTCGACCGCGACACCGTACGCGTCGGGGGAGTCGCTTGGGCGCAGACGGTGGGCATCAAGGCGATCGAGGTGATGGTCGACGACGGTCCGTGGCAGCAGGTCAAGCTCGCCGCCGAGGACAACATCGCCACCTGGCGCCAATGGTCGTGGCAGTGGAAGGACGCCACCCCCGGCAGCCACTCACTGACCGTCCGAGCCACGGACGCATCAGGCAAGACACAGACCTCCGATCGGGTAAAGCCTCTGCCCGATGGGTCAACCGGCTGGCACAGCGTGCAGTTCACGGTGACGTGATGCGCAACCAGCCAGAGGCAACCCGAACGGGCTCGACAAGCGAGTTCAGCAACCAGCAAAGGACAACTTCCATGCGTTCCATCCGTACCAAGACACTGGCCGTAGCAGCCGTTGCATCGCTGACCATGTTCACCGCCGCGTGCGGCTCGAGCGATGACACCTCCAGCGACACCGCCACCTCCGCGGCCGAAGAGACCACCGAAGCGCCGGAGCCGACCGAGGAAGAGCCCGCCGCTGGCGGCGCGGTCGACGAGAACCTGGCCGGACCGGGTTGTGGCGACTACGCCAAGGCAGTGCCCGACGGCTCCGGTTCGGTCGCCGGCATGGCCGAGGACCCGGTAGCAGTCGCCGCGAGCAACAACCCGTTGCTCAAGACCCTCACCGCCGCGGTTTCGGGCAAGGTCAACAAGAAGGTCGACCTCGTCGACACCCTCAACGGTGACGAGTTCACCGTCTTCGCCCCCGTCGACGACGCCTTCGCGGCGATCGACAAGAAGACGCTCGCCTCGCTGGCCGACCCGAAGAACGCCGACCTGCTCACGCAGATCCTGACGTACCACGTCGTGCCCGGCCAGATCACGCCGGACAAGATCAGCGGGACGCAGACGACCGTTCAGGGCGAGAAGCTCAAGGTCTCCGGCCCGGCTGACAAGCTCAAGACCGGTGGTGGCCAGGCCAACGTGATCTGCGGTGGCGTCAAGACCGCCAACGCGACCGTCTACCTCATCGACGCGGTGATGATGCCGCCGAGCATGAGCTGACCAACCTGCAGGTCGGCTGACCAACCTCCCTCGGGGTCAGCCGAACACAGGTGCGACAGCGCCCCGGGCCTTTGGTCCGGGGCGCTGTTGTGCGTACGTACGGACACCCCTGCACCGGCCGGGGCCATGCGTCGCCGTCGGTACAGTCGGCGCATGGCGATCCACCACGACGACAGGGTCCTGGTCACTGGGGCCGCATCGGGTCTCGGCCTGGCGCTGGTCGAGGAGTTGCTCGACCGCGGCTGCCGGGTGCTGGCCACGGACGTCCAGGACCCCGTACCGGAGTCGATGTCGGGTCGCGCGAAGCTGTTATACCGGCGCCTGGACGTGCGCAGCGACGAGGACTGGGCGGCCGCCCTCGCGTGGGTCGAGGCGAGCTGGAACGGCCTCGACCTTCTTTTCAACAACGCCGGTGTCGCCGCGGGTGGCCGGATCGAGCTGACCGACATGGAACAGTGGCAGTGGATCGTCGACATCAACCTCCTCGGGGTGGTCCGCGGGTGCCGCACCTTTGCGCCGATGCTCAAGGCGCAACGCTCCGGCCACGTCGTCAACACCGCGTCGGCGGCCGGTCTCGTGCATCCCCCTCGCATGAGTGAGTACAACACCGTCAAGGCCGGTGTCGTGGCACTCAGCGAGACGCTCACCCACGAGCTCAAGCCGTTCGGGATCGCCGTCTCGGTGGTGTGCCCGACCTTCTTCAGGACCAACCTCAGCAGCTAGCTGCGCGGCAACGACCCCGAGTCTCGCGCTGCGGCGGGAAAGCTCATCGACGGCGCCCGCGTGTCCGCCGCCGAGATCGCCGCCGAGGTCTTGAAAGGCGTCGATGCCGGCCGGCCCGTCATCCTGACCGACCGCAACGGCCGTATCGCGTACGCGACCAAACGGTTCGCCCGGCCGCTGTACTACCGCGCGATGGCGCGCGCGTCGAAGCAGATGGCGGCGAAGGGCGCGTGAGCATGCGGACCAACGTCCTCATCACCGGAGCCAGCTCTGGCCTCGGCGCCGGCATGGCGCGGATCTTCGCCGGCAACGGCCACAGCCTCGCTCTCGCAGCACGGCGGACCGACCGGCTCGAGGCGCTCAAGGCCGAGATTCTGGCAGCCAACCCGGAGGTCGACGTCAGGACGTACGCCCTCGACGTGACCGACCACGGGCAGGTGTTCGAGGTCTTCGCCGCGGCGGCGAGGGACCTCGGCGGGCTCGACCGGGTGGTCGTCAACGCCGGCCTCGGTAAGGGCGGCCGGATCGGCAGCGGCCGGTTCGAGGCCAATCTCGAGACCGCCCTGACCAACGTCGTGGCGGCGCTCGCGCAGTGTGAGGCCGCGATGGAGCACTTCTACGAGCGCAGCACCGGGCACCTCGTCGTGATCTCCTCGGTGTCGGCGATGCGCGGCATGCCAGGCTCGATGACGACGTACGCCGCGACGAAGGCGGCCGTCGCCCACCTTGAAGGTATCCACTCGGACCTGCTCGGCCGGGGCGGGCACGATATCGCCGTCACGACGGTCTACCCCGGTTACATCGCCTCGGAGATGAACGCCGACGTCGAGCAGCAGCCGCGCCTGATGGTCGACACCGAGACCGGATGTCGGGCGAAAGTGGAGGCCATCGACAGCGAGGTCGCCAAGGCCGTGGTGCCGGCATGGCCGTGGCGACCGATCAGCGCCGTGCTGCGGCACGCACCGCTCCCGGTCGTGCGCAGGTTGGTGTGAGCGCGCGCGGTGGGCCGCCTGCCGCATGCGACCAGCGCCAGAGGGGCAGGTGGCGTACAACGGGAGCATGACCAACTCACCACTGGAGTCAGACGTCGAAGCGACCGAGGACATCGACCCCGCGCAGGCGAACGAGGACCTCGAACGAGATCCCGAGGACGTGCCGAACCGCGAGCAGCCACCGGACGAGCCGCCGAGCGACTCCTAGTTCAGGCGTGGCGGTCAGCTGTCGGCCGCGCCCACCAAGACACCGCCCCCGTCGTCGAGCAGCCACGCGAGATGTTCCAACGCCAACGTGTAGCCGTGGGCGCCGGCACCGATGATGACCGCACTGGCGACGGCCGAGACGTACGACATGTGTCGGAACTCCTCGCGCCGGTGCACGTTGGACACGTGCACCTCGACCACGGGCACAGAGACCGCGGCCAGTGCGTCCTGGAGGGCGACCGATGTGTGGGAGAGGCCGCCGGGATTGATGACGATCCCGTCGAAACGGTCGAAGGACTCGTGGATCGCGTCGATGAGGGTGCCCTCGTGGTTGCTCTGTCGAAAGTCGATTTCCAGGTTCAGCCGGGCGGCGACCATCGTGCACTCGGCCTCGATCTCGGCCAGGGTCGTGGCGCCGTACACCTCGGGCTCGCGGCGACCGAGGAGATTGAGGTTGGGGCCGTTGAGCACGAGTGCTGTGTGCGTGCGGTTGGGGCTCATCTGGACGCCTTCCGTCGGTGATCGATGCTGCTCCAGACCCTAGGGCACGATCGCCGGGGGGCCGCCGCATGGATGGCCGAACCTGCGGACGGAGGGGCCAGAACCTGCGGACGGAGGGGCCAGA
>JACCZT010000191.1 GCA_013695785.1 Nocardioidaceae bacterium
CTCAATGCATTTTGGCTATCGGTCTGGCGATACTTCGACATCCCCGCCGATGGCGACGCATCGGTCGCCGTAGCCGACACCAGAATGCCGGGCACCCGATGGTTCGCGCAGGTGCGGCTGAACTACGCCGAGACGATGCTGCGGATGCCGGGACGGGCAGACGACGAGGTCGTCGTGATCAGCCGTTCGCAGACGCGTGATGAGGTGCGCCTGACCGCAGCCGAGCTGCGGTCAATGGTCGCAAGCGCCCGTGCCGGCCTGACGCGACTCGGCGTCAGTCGCGGCGACCGCGTGGCGGCGTACCTCCCCAACCTACCCGAGACGCTCGTACTGATGCTGGCGACGACGAGCCTCGGGGCCACCTTCAGCTCGTGTGCGCCGGAGTTCGGCACCCGGAGCGTCATCGACCGTTGGCAGCAGATCGCCCCGACGATCCTGGTCGCGGTCGACGGTTACCGCTACGGCGACAAGGCCGTGGACCGTACGCAGGAGGTCGTCGCCATCGCTGCCGCGCTACCGAGCCTCACAGCCACGGTCTGGCTGCCCTACCTGGACGCCTCCTCCCCTCCGCCGCCGGGCGCGATCGGCTGGGACGAGCTACTGGCGGAGTCCGCTCCGCTGGTGTTCGAGCGGGTGCCTTTCGACCACCCGTTGTACGTGTTGTTCTCCTCCGGCACGACCGGACTGCCCAAGCCGATCGTGCACGGCCACGGTGGCATCACCGTCGAACATCTCAAGTCCCTCGCGCTGGGCATGGACCTCGGACCGCAGGACCGGTTCTTCTGGTTCTCCACCACTGGGTGGATGATGTGGAATCTCCTGGTCTCGGGCATCGGCGTCGGGGCGACGGTCGTGATGTATGAAGGTAACCCCGCCGCGCCCGACCTCGCCGCGCTGTGGCAGCTGGCGGCCGAGACCGGCGTCACCTATTTCGGCACCAGCGCGCCGTACCTCCTGCAGTGCCGCAGGACCGCCCTGGTGCCGCGCGAGGTCGCCGACCTCTCGACGCTGCGAGGCATCGGCTCCACCGGCGCGCCACTGCCAGCCGAGGGGTTCCGGTGGGTGTACGAAGCGGTCAGCGACTCCGCGCAGCTGGGCTCGTTGTCCGGCGGCACCGACGTGTGCACCGGCTTCGTCGGATCGAGCCCGCTCGTACCCGTCTACGCCGGGGAGATCGCCTGCCGGTGCCTCGGGGCGGCGGTGGCGGCGTACGATCACCGGGGACAATCGGTCATCGACGAGCTCGGCGAGCTCGTCATCACCGAGCCGATGCCGTCCATGCCGGTTGGGTTCTGGGGCGATGAGGACGGGTCGCGCTACCGCGCGGCGTACTTCGAGGACATCCCCGGCGTGTGGCGTCACGGCGACTGGATAACGATCCACCGAGACGGCAGCTGCGTCGTCACGGGTCGCAGCGACGCGACTCTCAACCGCGGCGGGGTGCGGCTGGGCACGGCGGAGTTCTATGACGTCGTCGAGGCGCTGCCGGACGTCGTCGACAGCCTCGTCGTCCACCTGGAGAACGACGCGGGCGGCCCCGGCCGGTTGCTGCTGTTCGTCGTCCTCGCCGACGGCTTTTCGCTCGACGACACCCTCCGGCGCCGGATCGGCGCCGCTCTGCGCGCGGACCTCTCGCCCCGGCACGTTCCCGACGACATCCAGCAGGTCGCCGTACTTCCCCGGACCTTGTCGGGCAAGAAGCTCGAGGTGCCGGTCAAACGGATCTTGCAGGGCACGCCGGCCGCCGAGGCCGCTGCCAAGGGTGCCCTGCTCGACCCCGAGGCGCTCGACGCCTTCGAAGCGCTGCGCGTACGCCCGTCGAACAGTTAACCCATCTGTCGCGCGCAGTTCGCGCCGCCAACCGGCGCGCGAAACCTGTATGCCCCACGCTAGTAGGTGTGACCGCCACTTCCCTGCGCAACCGCCCGCTGCCGCAACAGGCGCCGGCAGCCCGGCAACCACTCGTGATCGCACACCGCGGCTTCAGCCACGTCGCACCAGAGAACACTGCGCACGCCGTACACCGCGCCGCGGCCGCCTGCGCCGACGCCGTCGAGATCGACGTGCAACGCACCCGCGACGGGCACCTCGTCGCCATCCACGACCGCACCTTCAGGCGTACGACCGACATCGCGACAAGATGGCCCGGGCGCGCGGACGAC
>JACCZT010000193.1 GCA_013695785.1 Nocardioidaceae bacterium
GGGGCGGGTCAGCCCTTGGACAGCGAGGTGAAGCGGAACTTGAAGGCGGCGTCCAAGGTCTCCTCGACCCCTTCGACGTCGTCTCCCGCTACAGCGACCTGCGCGCCGGACAGCAACGGCAGGATCGGCAGCTGCTCGGCTACCTTGTCCTGCAGCTCGGCGATCTTGGCCGTACGCGCCTCTTCGTCTGCCTCGGTGCGCTCCTCGTCGAGCAGCTGCGTCACCTCAGGGTCCTCGTAGTGCGACTGCAGGAAGTTGTCCGGCCCCAGGAACGGCGTCAGGTAGTTGTCGGCGTCGGGGAAGTCCGGGAACCACCCGAGCTGGTACACCGGGTAGGAGTCCTTGACCCGCTCCTCCGAGTACGCGGTGTACTCCGTCGACTGCAGGTTGACGTCGAAGAGCTCGGTTGCCTCCAGCTGACGCTGGATGGTGTTGTACTCCTCGGTCGAGCTGGACCCGTAGTGGTCGGTGTTGTACTGCAGGTCGAGTGCGACCGGTGTCTCCACCCCTGCCTCGTCCAGCTCCGCCTTGGCCGCGGCGGCGTCCGGGACAGACCCGTACACGTCCTCGAACGGCGTCGTCGCACCCGGCACGCTCTCGGGCAGGATCGAGTACGCCGGGACGTAGGTGCCCTTGTAGACGGTCTCGGACAGTGCCTGACGGTCGATGGAGTACGCCATCGCCTTGCGGACCGCGAGCTTCTGGGCGTCGTCGTCTCCGGGCATCGTCTTGAGGTTGAAGACGAGGTAGCGCAGCTCGCCACCTGCCCCGGTGTAGACCTCGACGCCGTCGGCGTCCTCCAGGCTCGCGATGTCGGTGGGGGTCAGGGAGCGCCATGCGACGTCGATGTCACCGTTCTGGACGTCGAGCTTGAGGTTATCCGAGCTCGTGTAGTACTTCATGGTGATCTGGTCTGCCTGGGGGTCGTTGTAGGCACCCTCGTAGTCGGCGTTGGCCTCGAACTCCGCCAGCTGGTTCTTCTCGTAGTCGCCGATGGTGTAGGGGCCGGAGAAGCCTTGCGCCTCGACGACGGCTTCATCCTCCATGACCTCGTCGGGGGAGTAGACCTCCTGGTCGACCAACGGTCCGGCCGAGGTGGCGAGCACCTGCGGGAACGTCTGGTCGTTGGGGGAGTTGAGGGTGAAGACGACGTTGTTGCCGTCGGCCTCGACCGACTTCATGTTGATGAGCAGCGACGACGGCCCGTTGGGGTCGGCGATGTCGACGATCCGCTGGAAGGAGAAGGCGGCGCTCTCGGCGTCCAACGGGTTGCCGTTGGCGAAGGTGAGCCCTTCCTTCATGACGCAGGTGTAGACGGTCGGCTCGGTGAAGTCGCAGGACTCGGCCGCATCAGGCTGCGGCGTGGTCGCGCCTTCGGGGAAGTTCAGCAAGTAGGAGTAGACCTGTGTCTGGACCTGCAGCGACCCGTTGTCGTACGAACCGGCCGGGTCGATCGCGATCACCTTGTCAGTGGTGCCGACGATCATGCTCTCCGACGCAGCTGGTGCTGCCGAATCTGTCCTGCCGGCACCGCAGGCGCCGACCACTGTGACCATCAAGACGGTACCTACGACCCCCGCGGTCCCTCGACGAATGTGCTTCACTCACTGCTCCTGACGTTGGTCCCGGGCTAGGCCGCTCAGCGGCACTGGTGCCCAGAGGATGTGGCGGTGTTGTGGGCGCGACGATAGCGGCAGCGGCACCCATTTGCGTCTCTATCAGGTCACAGCCCGGTCACGGTGTTGGCGCGGGCAGCGGCGGTGGGGTGCCGCCCCAGGCCGGGCACAGGGCCTGATGGCTGCACCACCCGCACAGTGGGCTGCGCCGTGGCAGCCAGGTGCCGGACTCTGTGGCACGCGCGATCGCCAGCCACAGGGCGTCGAGCTTGCGCTCGGTCGCGAGGAGATCGGCCTCGTCGGGGGTGTAGCGCAGGATCTCGGCGTTGCCGAGGTACATCAGCTGCAGCAGCGTCGGTATCGCTCCGCGCGAACGCCAGAGCACCAAGGCGTAGAACTTCATCTGGAACATCGCCTTGGCCTCGAAGGCGGGACCCGGTGAACGGCCGGTCTTGTAGTCCACGACCCGCACCTGCCCGGTTGCGGCGACGTCGACGCGGTCGACGTAGCCGCGGAGCAGGAGCTTGGAGGACAGGACGTGCTCGACGTAGACCTCGCGCTCGGCCGGCTCGAGTCGGCGGGGATCCTCGAGTGCGAAGTAGGTGCCCAGCAGCGCGCGGCACTCGGTCAACCACGCGGTGAGGTCGACCGGGTCCTCCCCCTCGAACATCGCCGACAGGTCCGGATCGGTGGCGAGCAGGCGGTCCCACTCCGGGCGGACCAGCTGCGAGGCGACCTCGAGCGTACGCTCGGCAGCCGGGTTGTCGAAGAGGCGTTCGAGCACGCTGTGGACGACGGTCCCACGGACCGCCGCCGGGCTCGGTGGCTCCGGCAGCTTGTCGATCACTCGGAAGCGGTAGAGCAGTGGGCACGACATGAAGTCCGCCGCCCGGCTGGGTGACAGGCTGCCGATCACGTCTGTGCCGTCGACCAAGGCGCGAACAGGGTGCTCCTGGGTCGGCTCTGGCAACAGCTCGGTAGTCATGTCCGCAGACTAGGTGATGACACTGACAGTTCTGTTGCGTCCGCGCCGACGGGTCTAGGCCGCTTGTTGCGGTCCGCGTGCACCGCCCTCACCGACCGCGCGACGTTCCGCAGCGATCTCGCGCGCGAGGAAGAAGTTCAGTGCGGTCCTGATCGCTGCGACCGCAGCGAGCTTCCCGAGCTCCTCGTAGCTGGGTGCGATCGCCGTTCGCAGCACGTCACTCGCGAGCTGGAACTCCAGGCCGAGTGCCAGGTACCGGCCCAACGACAGCCGCACCGGGATGAACTTGTTGGGGTCGCGCTGCGGAAGCGCGCGAGCGAACTTGACGAGGGCAATCAGGGCACCGAGGAAGATCACCACGGCACCGGCAGCCTCGACGAGACGGACGAACGTGTCGACCACGACCCGCAGTGACTCCTCCGGCAGCACCTCGAGCGCGACGGGAACGGCCATGCATCGCACAGTACGCCGAAAGCCGCCCGGTAGCGTGGACGTCGTGAGCACTTCGCGCCGCGATGGCGACCACCGACCCGAGCGCCCGCCGGGGACGCTGCGGATCGGCCAGATCGCCGGCGTCGACGTCCTCGTACGGGCGTCATGGTTCATCGTCGCGGCGTTGATCGCGATCATGCTCGCGCCGCGCATCAACCTCGTCGCCCCCGGTCTCGGCGGACTCGTGTACGTCGCCGGCGTGGCTTTCGCGATCCTCTTGTACCTCTCGGTGCTGCTGCACGAGATCTCGCACGCGCTGATGGCCAAGTCGTTCGGCTTCGAGGTCCGGTCGGTGACGCTGCACTTCCTCGGCGGGGTCACCGAGATCGAGGGGGAGTCCGACACCGCCTGGCGCGAGTTCTGGATCTCGGTCGTCGGGCCGATCACCTCGCTCGCCGTCGCCGCCGCCGCGTGGGGGGTCGCCCTGGTGACGCCACCTGGGCTGCTGCTGTTCGCGTTCGAAGCGCTGGCGTACGCCAACCTCGTCGTCGGTGTCCTCAACCTGCTGCCCGGGCTGCCGCTCGATGGTGGCCATGTGCTGCGGGCGCTCGTGTGGGGAGTGACCGGTAATGCGCTGCGGGCCACCGTCGTTGCCGCCTGGGGTGGCCGGGTCCTTGCCGTGCTGGCGCTCAGCTACCCGTACCTCATCTCGGCGGTCTGGGGCCAACGAGCGACGCTGTACGACTACGCGATCGCGCTCATCATCGCCTTCTTCCTGTGGACCGCCGCGAGCGCGTCGCTCGCGACGGTCAAGGTGCGCCGCAAGCTGCCGTCGCTGCAGGCACGCGGCCTCGCCCGCCGGGCTGTGTCGGTGCCGGAGGACCTGCCGCTGGCCGAGGCAGTGCGCCGCGCGCGCGAGGAGCACGCGGGCGGGATCGTGGTGCTGGATCGCCGGGACGGCTCACCGAGTGGTGTCGTCGAGGAGGCGGCGGTGGCCGCGACACCACAGGAGCGGCAACCGTGGGTCAGCGTCGGAAGCCTCGCCCGGCACCTCGACGAGGGCAACACCCTGCAGGTCGGCCTCGCCGGCGAGGACCTGGTGCGGGCAATGCAGGACTCGCCCGCACCGGCGTACGTCCTCATCGAGCCGGACGGGTCGGTCTACGGCGTGCTGGACGCCACCGATGTCGATCGCGCGTTCGCCGAGGCGTGAGGCGATGACGACCCCGGACCTCAGCACCTCCGGTGTACGCCGCGGCCCGATGCAGGAGGGACACTGGGTCCGCCTCAGCGACGCCAAGGGGCGCAAGCACAACATCTGTCTGCAGGCGGGCAGGTCGTTCTTCACCAACAAGGGCGAGATCGAGCATGACGCGCTGATCGGCAAGGACGAGGGCATCGTCGTGCGGTCCTCAGCCGGTGGCGACTATCTCGTCCTTCGGCCGTTGATGAGCGAGTACGTGATGTCGATGCCGCGCGGCGCGGCAGTGGTCTACCCCAAGGACGCCAGCCAGATCATCTCGATGGCCGACATCTTCCCCGGCGCGCGTGTGGTCGAGGCCGGAGCAGGCTCGGGCGCGCTGACCAGCTACCTGCTGCGTGCGGTCGGCCCCGACGGCATGGTGGCGTCGTACGAGGAGCGCGCGGACTTCGCCGAGATCGCCCGGCGCAACGTCGACCAGCTCTTCGGCGGGCCGCACCCGGCGTGGCGGCTGACCGTCGGCGACGTCACCGAGCGCCTCACCGAACGCGACGTCGACCGGGTCGTCCTGGATCTGGTCGACCCGTGGCTGTGCGTGGACCTCGTCGCGGAGGCTCTTACCGCCGGCGGAGTCATGTGTTGCTACGTCGCCACCACGACCCAGCTGTCACGGGTGGTCGAGACGATCCGTGCCCACGGGGAGTTCACCGAGCCGTACGCGTCGGAGACGATGGTACGTTCCTGGCACCTCGAAGGGCTGGCGGTACGCCCGGACCACAAGATGGTCGGGCACACGGCGTTTCTTGTGACGACGCGGCGCATGGCGCACGGCCAGAAGGCGCCGGTCAAGAAGCGCCGCCCTGCACCCGGCGCGTACGGACCCGACTACGCAGGTCCGAGGCCTCCTGACGTCGCCGAGCCGACGCAGTAGGTACCGATCTCATAACCAGGCCCGGACGTCGATGATTCTTCGCCGCGGCCAGGTAGGGTCGAGAAGAGAGCCGATCGGTAGCGGCCCCCAGGGCGCCGCGCTCAGCGGAGGTGCGAGATGACAGAGCACGAGCCCGACCGGACATACGCGGGCACGAGCGGCCTGGAGGCGCGGCTCGCCGAAGCCGAGGCACGGCTCTCGGCAATGGGCGCCCAGAACGAGCGCCTCGGTGCGACGCTGCGCGAGGCCCGGGACCAGATCCTCACCCTGAAGGAGGAGGTCGACCGGTTGGCGCAGCCGCCCACCGGGTTCGGCACCTTCGTCCAGCGCAACGACGACGACACCATCGACGTCGTCACCGGGGGACGCAAGCTGCGGGTCAACGTCAGCCCCGCGGTGGACCTGGACGACCTGCGCAAGGGTCAGGAGGTCATCCTCAACGAGGCACTCAACGTCGTCGCCGCGCTCGACTACGAGCAGGTGGGTGAGGTGGTGATGCTCAAGGAGACCCTCGCCGACGGACAACGCGTGCTCGTGCTGGGCAACGCCGACGAGGAGCGCGTGGTCCGACTGGCCGCGTCGCTGCGCGACACCAAGCTGCGCGCCGGCGACTCGTTGCTTCTGGACGCCCGCGCCGGCTACGTCTACGAGCGGGTCCCCAAGACCGAGGTCGAGGAGCTGGTTCTCGAAGAGGTGCCGGACATCGACTACTCCAGCATCGGCGGGTTGCGCGGGCAGATCGAGTCGATCCGCGACGCGGTCGAGCTGCCGTACCTGCACCCCGAGCTGTTCCTCGAGCACGAGCTGAAACCGCCCAAGGGGGTCCTGCTGTACGGTCCGCCTGGGTGCGGCAAGACGCTCATCGCCAAGGCGGTGGCCAACTCGCTGGCCAAGAAGGTCGCGGCAAAGACGGGGGAGGAGGGGCGGAGCTACTTCTTGAACATCAAGGGCCCCGAGCTGCTCAACAAGTACGTCGGCGAGACCGAGCGGCACATTCGCCTGGTGTTCCAGCGTGCCCGCGAGAAGGCCAGCGAGGGCACCCCGGTGATCGTGTTCTTCGACGAGATGGACTCGCTGTTCCGTACCCGCGGATCGGGGGTGTCCTCCGACGTCGAGAACACCATCGTGCCGCAGCTGCTCAGTGAGATCGACGGCGTCGAAGGCCTGGAGAACGTGCTCGTGATCGGCGCGTCCAACCGCGAGGACATGATCGACCCGGCGATCCTGCGGCCCGGCCGCCTGGACGTCAAGATCAAGATCGAGCGCCCCGACGCCGAGTCCGCGCGCGACATCTTCAGCAAGTACCTCACGGCCCGGCTGCCCCTGCACGAGGAGGACCTCGCGGAGTTCGGCGGCGACCGGGAGGCGTGCGTGCAGGGGATGATCCTGCGCACCGTCGAGCGGATGTACACCGAGTCCGACGACAACCGCTTCCTGGAGGTCACCTACGCCAACGGCGACAAGGAGGTCCTGTACTTCAAGGACTTCAACTCCGGAGCCATGATCCAGAACATCGTCGACCGATCCAAGAAGATGGCGATCAAGGACCTGCTCGACACCGGGCAGCGCGGGTTGCGGGTCCAGCACATGCTGCAGGCGTGCCTCGATGAGTTCAAGGAGAACGAGGACCTGCCCAACACGACGAACCCCGACGACTGGGCGCGGATCTCGGGCAAGAAGGGCGAGCGGATCGTGTTCATCCGCACCTTGATCTCGGGCAAGCAGGGCAGCGAACCGGGTCGTTCGATCGACACCGTCGCCAACACCGGGCAGTACCTCTGAGCGAGGTCGCCACGTCGCTGCGGATCGAGCCGAGCGCCTACGACGCCCTGGACGCGCGCAGGCTGACCGACCTCGTCCAGCTCGAGTACGTCACGCGGTACGGCACCCCCGACGAGGGCCCGGCCGACCCTGCGGAGTTCACGCCGCCGGCCGGTCTGTTCGGCGTCGGGTACGCCGGTGGTGTGCCGGCGACGATGGGTGGCTGGCGAATGCTCGGCCCCGCCCGTGCGGAGATCAAGCGCATGTACGTCGCCGATCAGTTTCGCGGGCGAGGCTTCGCGCGCGCGATGCTCACCTGGCTGGAGGACACCGCAAGGGCGGGCGGCGTCCGTACCCTGGTCCTGGAGACGGGAGCGCCCCAGCCCGAGGCCATCGCACTGTACGCGTCCAGCGGCTACCTGCCGGTCGAGCCGTTCGGCTACTACGCCTGCGCCGAGCTCAGCGTCTACCTCGGCAAGCCCCTCTGACCGCGCCCGTACGTGGATGATGGCGCATCCACGTACGAGCGGTCAGGGGAGGTGCCGGCGCAGCCAGTCTGCGACCAGGGCGCGGGAGTCGGGCACGAACGGCCACCCTGGGTCGGCAATGCGCCGCGCGAGCTCCTCAAGTCCCATCCACGCGCCCCAGGCGACCTCCTCGGGCTGCCAGCTGATCGGCCCGTCGTACTCGGCCTCGTAGATGAACGCGACGTAGCAGGTGACGTCGTCCTCGTAGGTGGCCCGGCCAAGGGCAACCAGCGGCACCCCGGACACCCCGAGCTCCTCGGCGAGCTCGCGCTCGGCAGCGGCGGCCGGCTCCTCACCGGGCTGTACGACCCCGCCGGCACAGCAGTCGTACATGCCCGGGTAGACGTCCTTGGTCTCGGTGCGCCGGTGCACGTACACCTGCCCCGTCGCGTTGCGGAGGATGACCGCCGTCGCCGCGTGGCGGAGGTTGTCGCGGCGCACGAGCCAGCGGGGCGCCTGGCCGCACGAGCGGCCATCCGTGTCGTACAGCCCCACCTGCTCCTCGCCAGCGCCGGGCCCGTCCATCCGCCCACTGTGCCGCATCGGAACGGGCCGCCGCCGTAGGGTTGAGCCATGACGGTACGTCGCGTGATCGGCACCGAGGTGGAATACGGCATCTCGGTGCAGGGTCAGCCGACGGCCAACCCGATGGTCGCCTCGACCCAGATCGTCAACGCCTACGCGAGCGCCAACGGACTCGGCCGACGCGCCCGCTGGGACTTCGAGGAGGAGAGCCCGCTGCGCGACGCACGCGGCTTCGACCTCAGCCGGGACAGGGCCGACGCGAGCCTGCTGACCGACGAGGACCTCGGCCTCGCCAACGTCATCCTCACCAACGGCGCCCGGCTGTACGTCGACCACGCCCACCCCGAGTACTCCAGTCCCGAGGTGACCAACCCGCGGGACGCGGTGCTGTGGGAGAAGGCCGGCGAGCAGGTGATGCGACGGGCCGCCGAGCTCGCCGCGGCCATCCCGGGCACGAACCCGATCCTGCTGTACAAGAACAACGTCGACAACAAGGGTGCCTCCTACGGGACGCACGAGAACTACCTCATGATGCGCGACGTCCCCTTCGCGGCGATCGTCGAGCACCTGACACCGTTCTTCGTGTCCCGGCAGGTGGTCTGCGGGGCGGGACGCGTCGGTCGCCAGCAGGACGGCAGCGAGCACGGCTTCCAGATCAGCCAGCGCGCCGACTACTTCGAGGTCGGTGTCGGCCTGGAGACGACCTTGAAACGTCCCATCATCAACACTCGCGACGAACCACACGCCGACCCCGCGAAGTACCGTCGTCTGCACGTCATCATTGGTGACGCCAACTGCTCGGAGATCTCGACCTACCTCAAGATCGGGACCACCGCGCTCGTGATCGCGATGGTGGAGGCGGACTTCCTGTCCGGCGGGCTCGAGCTCGTCAAGCCCGTCCAGGCGCTGCACGAGATTTCGCACGACACGACCCTGACCCATCAGGTCGAGCTGGCCGACGGGCGCCGGATGACCGCGTTGCAGCTGCAGTGGGAGTACCACACGCAGGCGCGCAAGTTCGTCGAGCAGGACGCTGCGACGTCCGACGCCGAGACCGACGTCCCGGCGGTGCTGCAGACGCTCGACGTGCTCGACCGGTGGGAGTCGGTGCTCAACCGCTTGGACTCAGACCCCTGGCAGTGCCGGACCGAGCTCGACTGGGTCGCCAAGCTTGCGCTGCTGGAGGCGTACCGCGAGCGGGACGGCCTGGACTGGGACAACGCCAAGCTGCAGCTGATCGACCTGCAGTACGCGGACCTTCGTCCGGACAAGGGTCTGTTCCACCGGCTCGTCCGCTCCGGGCGCATGCAGCGGCTGCTCACCGATGAGGAGATCAGCCGCGCGGTCAGCGAACCGCCGCACGACACCCGCGCGTACTTCCGGGGTACGTGCCTCTCGCGCTACCCGGGGGAGGTGGCAGCGGCGTCCTGGGACTCGGTCATCTTCGACCTCCCTGGGCACGACTCCCTGCAGCGAATCCCCACTCTCGAACCCCTTCGCGGCACCCGCGACCACGTCGGCGCTCTGCTCGATCGCAGTCCGACGGCGGAGTCGCTGATCGAGGCGATCACCGCGCGCTAGGCTCACAGCGACGACGCACGGCGGGACCTCCCGGCGGGGACGTCGCAGATTCGCTCGTACCCAGGAGGCCACTCATGACCCGAGACGGTGGACAGCAGCACAAGACCCCGCGTAGGTCGAGCGAGGCCGAACAGGACACCGAGGTCGAGCCGACCGAGGACGTGACACAGCGCAAGGAGCAGCTCGACGACGACGTGGACTCCATCCTCGACGAGATCGACGACGTTCTCGAGGAGAACGCCGAGGAGTTCGTGCGGAGCTTCGTGCAGAAGGGCGGGCAGTGATGCTGCCAGCGGACTACCTGACCCCAGGCTCCTCCTCGTTCAACGACTTCCTCGCCAAGCAGGCACCGCAGCTGTTGCCCTCTGCCCGCGCCGGCGGTACGCAGTCCGCTGCCGACCTCGCACCGCACGGCACGACGATCGTGGCCGCGACCTTCCCCGGGGGCGTCGTCATGGCCGGCGACCGCAGGGCCACGATGGGCAACGTGATCGCCCAGCGGGACATCCAGAAGGTCTATCCCGCCGACGAGTACTCGTGCGTCGGCATCGCCGGCAGCGCGGGGCTCGCGGTGGAGATGGTCCGCCTCTTCCAGGTCGAGCTCGAGCACTACGAGAAGATCGAGGGCGCGACGATGTCGACCGACGGCAAGGCCAACCGTCTGTCGACCTTGATCCGGGGCAACCTCGCGATGGCAATGCAGGGACTCGCCGTGGTCCCGCTGTTCGCGGCGTTCGATCTCCAGGTCCAGACCGGCCGGATCTTCTCCTACGACGTGACCGGCGGTCGCTATGAGGAGCAGGCCTTCCACACCGTGGGCTCGGGGTCGATGTTCGCCCGCGGTTCGCTCAAGAAGCTCTACCGCGAGGACCTCACCGAACGCGACTGCATCACCGTCACCGTGCAGGCGTTGTACGACGCGGCCGACGACGACTCCGCCACAGGTGGGCCCGATCTGACCAGGCGGATCTTCCCGGTCGTCAACATCGTCACCGCCGACGGCTATCGAGCCGTGTCCGAGGAGGATGTCGCGGTGATCGCCGATGAGGTCATCGGCGCCAGGATGGTCCGTCCCGACGGACCCGCGGCATCGTTGACCTGAACCCCACCCACCGACCCCAGCCGACCTAGCCGCCACCCACAGGAGCAACCTCGTGACCGCGCCGTTCTACGTATCGCCCGAACAGCTGATGAAGGACCGGGCCGACTTCGCCCGCAAGGGCATCGCGCGCGGACGCAGCGTGATCGTGGTGCAGTACGCCGACGGGATCGCGTTCGTCGCCGAGAACCCGTCGCAGGCGCTGCACAAGATCAGCGAGATCTACGACCGGATCGGGTTCGCCGCCGTCGGCCGCTACAACGAGTTCGAGAACCTCCGCATCGCCGGTGTGCGACTGGCCGACCTGCGCGGCTACTCCTACGACCGCAGCGACGTCACCGGCCGCGGGCTCGCCAACGCGTACGCGCAGACGCTGGGCACCATCTTCTCCTCCGGAGGTGAGAAGCCGTACGAAGTGGAGCTCTTCGTCGCCGAGGTCGCCGACGCCAGCGAGGAGGACCAGATCTACCGGTTGACGTACGACGGGTCGGTCGCCGATGTGGCGACCCACGCGGTGATGGGTGGGCAGGCCGAGCAGGTGGAGGCGTACCTCGCAGAGCACTACACGCCCGGCCTCGGGCTCGACGCGGCGATCAGGCTCGCCGCGGCCGCGCTGGCCAGCAACGACGGCGAGGAGGCCCGCGTCATCGAGCCGGGCACGCTGGAGGTCGCCGTGCTGGACCGCACGCGCGCTTTGCCGCGCAAGTTCAAGCGGCTGCCTGAGGCCGCGATCGCCGCGGCGCTCGCCGATGCTTGAGCCGTCCGCTCCCGACGGGGTGTGGGCGCCGGTCACGGAGTCGCTGCTCCACGACGGATGGCACCGGCTGCTATCGCGCACCTACGAGCTGCCCGACGGCCGGCGGGTCGAGTGGGAGCTCGACGCCTCCGCGGACTGCGTCGTGGTGCTCCCGCTCACCCCCGAGGGGGAGGTCGTCTGCATCAGCCAGTTCCGGCCGGGGCCGGACCGGCAGATGCTCACCTTCCCCGGCGGCATCCTCGACCCGGGCGAGGGCGTCCGGGACGCTGCGATCCGCGAGCTGCGCGAGGAGACCGGCTACACCGCCGACTCGCTGGAGGTCGTCGGGCACCTCGAGCGCGGCTCGTCGACGCAGAAGTCGTACGCCGCCGTGGCCAGCGGCTGTCGGCCGACCGCTTCGCAGGACCTGGACGAGTGGGAGGACTGCACCCCGATCTTGATGAGCGTGGAGGACGTGCGGCGAGTCCTGCGCGCCGGGGGGATGACCGGCAGCCACCTCGTCTACTTCGCCCTCGACCACGCCGGGCTGCTCGGCTGAGTCGATTCCTCGGTCGCCGCCGGTCGCGGTGCCAGCCCGCTCCACCCGGTCACCGCCTAGTCTTGGACCGTGGACCGGCGGATCTTCGGCATCGAGAACGAGTACGGCGTCACGTGCACGTTCAAGGGGCAGCGCCGGCTCTCGCCCGACGAGGTGGCCCGCTACCTGTTCCGGCGGGTCGTGTCCTGGGGACGCAGCAGCAACGTCTTCCTGCGAAACGGCGCCCGCCTCTACCTGGACGTCGGCAGTCACCCCGAGTACGCCACTCCCGAGTGTGACGACATCGTGGAGCTGATCGCCCACGACAAGGCGGGGGAGCGGACGCTCGAAGGCTTGTTGGTCGATGCCCAGCACCGGCTGCGCGAGGACGGCATCCTCGGCGACGTCTACCTGTTCAAGAACAACACCGACTCGGCCGGCAACTCCTACGGATGTCACGAGAACTACCTCGTCGGACGCGACGGGGAGTTCAACAAGATCGCCGACATCTTGATCCCCTTCCTGGTGAGCCGACAGATGATCTGCGGTGCCGGCAAGGTGCAGCAGACGCCGCGCGGCGCCATCTACTCGGTGAGCCAACGCGCCGAGCACATCTGGGAAGGGGTCTCCAGCGCCACGACCCGGTCACGCCCGATCATCAACACCCGCGACGAGCCGCACGCCGATGCCGAACGGTTCCGAAGGCTGCACGTGATCGTCGGTGACTCCAACATGAGCGAGACCACAGCCCTGTTGAAGGTCGCCAGTACCGACCTGGTCCTGCGCATGATCGAGGGCGGCGTCGTGATGCGTGACCTCACCCTCGACAACCCCATCCGCGCCATCCGCGAGATCGCGCACGACATGACCGGGCGACGCAAGGTCGGTCTGGCCAACGGTCGAGAGCTGTCGGCGTTGGAGATCCAGTCGGAGTTCCTGGCCAAAGCAGGCGACTTCGTCGACCGGCACGACCTGCGTACGCCCACCATCGAGCGAACCCTGGACCTGTGGGAGCGCACCCTCAAGGCCGTCGAGTCAGGGGACCTGTCGCTGGTCGAGCGCGAGATCGACTGGGTGATCAAGTTCAAGCTCCTGGACCGCTACCGCAGCACGCACGGCCTCAGCTGGTCCGACCCGCGCATCGCCCAGCTCGACCTGGCGTACCACGACATCCATCGCGACCGTGGCCTCTACTACATGCTCGAACGCAAGGGCGCGGTTGCACGCGTCACGACCGACCTGCAGGTCTTCGAGGCCAAGACGAGGCCACCTCAGACCACGCGCGCCCGTCTGCGCGGCGACTTCATCAAACGCGCCCAGGAACGGCGCCGTGACTTCACGGTCGACTGGGTGCACCTCAAGCTCAACGACCAGGCGCAGCGGACCGTGTTGTGCAAGGACCCGTTCCGGTCAGAGGACGAGCGGGTCAACAAGCTCATCGAAGGCATGTGAAGGGTACGACTGCCGTCGGCGCGCCGGGCTGCCCAAGGTTTCTCAGGCGCGGCGGATACGATGGCGCAGGCACCACATGACGCGACCGGGCCGCGGTCGCGTACCACCGATCATCGAAATGGGTTAGTTCGTGCGTCGTTTGCTCGTCGGGTTGTTCGTGTCCGTCCTCACCCTCACCGCCTGTGGGGGTGACTCCGAGGGCTCCGCCTCGACCTCACCGGCCACGTCGTTGTCCGGTGTCACTGTCAGCGGTGACTCCGGCGAAGAACCGACCGTCGAGGGCGTCAAGGGATTCGAGACCTCGAAGGTGGTCAGCGAGACGGTGAGCGAGGGCGACGGCGAGCTCGTCGCTGACGGCGACACGGTCAACGTCGACTACGTCCTGTACGACGCCAGCACCGGCAAGTCGTTGCAGACCACCTATGACACCGCTGAGGTCGCACTGCCGATCGACGAGACCGAGGACCCGCTGCTCGCCGGCTCCATCATCGACAGCAAGATCGGTGGCCGCCTCATCATTGCGGCCCCGGCAAGTGACTTCTACGGCGACTCCGCCCAGACAGCAGGGCTCAGTCCGGACGACACGCTCGTGCTGGTGACCGAGCTGGTCTCGAAGTTCGCCGCACCCAAGCCGACCGGGACGATCAGCGACGTGACGGTGACCGGGCCCCCGGGCAAGGAGCCCTCCGTGGAGGCCATGGACGACCTTTTCGTCGCCAGGACGCAGTCCAAGGTCCTGCGCACCGGCAAGGGAGTCACGTTGCGGGCCGGCGACAGCGTCGAGGTCGACTACGTGGGCGTCGACGCCCGCACCGGCGAGACCTTCGACAGCTCCTACGAGAGCGGCACGCCGGCCACCTTCACCCTCGACGATGCGGTCATCAAGGGCTTTTCCCAAGGGCTTGTCGGCAAGAAGGTCGGCAGCCGGGTCCTCATCACCGTGCCCTATTCCGCCGGATACGGGCCCGAGGGCAATCCGCAGGCAAAGATCGAAGGTGGCGACAGCCTCATCTTCGTCATCGACATCTTGTCCAAGCCCAAGGCGGCCCCGGCCAACTGAGGGTGACCCGACAGGAAGGGTTGGTGTGTCCGCACGCAAGAGCGAGCGACTGATGAACCTGGTCATCGCGCTTCTCGTCACGCCGCACTACCTGAGCAAGGACCGGATCCGACAGGTCGTCGACGGCTACCGCGGCCAGACCGACGAGGCGTTCGACCGGATGTTCGAGCGAGACAAGGACGACCTGCGTGACATCGGCGTCCAGATTGAGCTCGGCACCTTCGAACGCGGTTTCGGCGACGACCTGGGCTACCGCATCGTGCGCGATGAGTTCGAGATGCCCGAGCTCGTCCTCGAACCCGACGAGGCCGCCGTGCTCGGCCTGGCCGCCCGCGTCTGGCAGCACGCCCGGCTCGCCTCGCAGACCTCGAGTGCGTTGCTCAAGCTGCGCGCTGCCGGCCTGGCGGTGGACCCCGATGCCTTGTCGACGCTCGACCCGCGGCTGGCCGCCAGCGAGGCGGCGTTCGAGCCGTTGTGGGACGCCGTAGTGACCCGGACACCGGTCGAGTTCAGCTACCGCCGACCCGGCGCGGAGGCCAGCTCACGTGCGGTCGAGCCGTGGAGCGTGCTGTCGTGGCACGGCCACTGGTACCTCGCCGCCCATGACCGCGGCCGCGGCGAACCCCGGATGTTCCGTGTCTCACGCATCGACGGTGCCGTCTCCGCGGCCGGTTCGCCCGGTGAGTACGACATCCCCGCCGACATCGACGTCAAGGCGATGGCGATGTCGCTGTTCCCCCCACCGCCCAGTGCGGCCGCCAGCGTACGCGTGCGCGCTGGGACCGCACTCGCCCTGCGACGGCGTGCCACACGGTCGCGTCCTGCCGATGCCGGCTGGGACGAGATCGACGTACCGTACGGCTCCATCTCCGAGCTCGCAGCGGAGATCGCCTCCTTCGGCGCGGACGCGGTCGCCACCGCACCCCCGGAGCTGCGGGACCGGGTCGTGGCGCACCTGCGCGGCATCCTCGAACCGGCGGTGGGCTCATGAGCACCGCAAAGGACCAGGTCACCCGCATGCTCGCGCTGGTGCCCTATCTCCGCGGCAATGACGGCGTGCCGGTCGCGCAGGTCGCCCGTGACTTCGGTGTCCCGACCCGGCAGATCATCAAGGATCTCAATGTTCTGTGGTTCTGCGGCCTGCCCGAGGCGGTCACCGGTGAGATGATCGACGTCGACATGGACGCCCTGCGGGCGGACGGCGTCGTCTACATCGACAACGCCGAGTTCCTGCCGCGTCCGGTGCGTCTGACCACCCACGAGGCGGCGGCCCTGGTCGTCGCACTCCGGACGTTGCGCAGCTCAGCTGACGACGCCGAGCTCGCTGCGGTCGACTCGACGTTGGCCAAGCTCGAGTCCGCGGCCGGCGACGGCGCGCTGGCGAGCTCGTCGGTCGAGGTCCACGTGGAG
This sequence comes from Nocardioidaceae bacterium, assembly GCA_013695785.1. Lineage (GTDB taxonomy): Bacteria > Actinomycetota > Actinomycetes > Propionibacteriales > Nocardioidaceae > JACCZT01. Next base: position 15,855 of record JACCZT010000193.1, read on the forward strand.
TCCGTCGACCCCGTGACGCACCGCACCCTGGCCGCCGCCCTGCGCGAGAAGCGCCGCGTCGCCATGAGCTACCTGGTCCCATCCCGCGATGAGGAGACAGACCGTGAGGTCGACCCCATGCGGTTGCTGACCGCTGAAGGTCGGCTCTACCTCGAGGCGTGGTGCTACCGCGCCGACGACGTCAGGTTGTTCCGCCTCGACCGGATCGGTGCTGCGAGCATCCTCGACGTCGCCACGACGAGCCACGCCGACCGACAGCGGGACCTGTCCGCCGGCTTGTTCCAGCCGCTCGAGGGCGGGCCGTCAGCGACCCTCGACCTGGCGCCCAACGCCCGCTGGATCGTGGAGTACTACCCGACGGAGTCGACGCAGGAACGCCCTGACGGCACGTTGCGCGTCGTCATACGCGCCAACGACGAGCAGTGGCTGCGACGGTTCGTCCTGCGCCAGGGCGGCCAGGTCCGGGTCGTCGCGCCGGCCGACCTCGCCGAGCATGTGTCCGCGGACGCCCGTCTTGCGCTCGACGCGTACGATGAGTGATGTACATTGCAATTCTGGCCCAGCCCCGTCAGGGTCGGTATCGAACCACTTCTGAGACAACGTTGGTCCGACCACTGAATCGACACCATGCCAACCCTGAGGAGACAGCGTGTTCGGTAGAGGAATCGGCGCACCCGAGGTCCTGCTGATCCTGGC
>JACCZT010000004.1 GCA_013695785.1 Nocardioidaceae bacterium
ACGCGACCGCGAGCAGCACCAGCGGAATGGCCCAGCCGAGCAGGCCGACGCTGCCGACGACAGCGGTACGCGCGCTGTCACCGACCGGGCCCGGAATTCGCCACCAGACCGCGGCAGCGACCACCACGGCGGCTCCGATCAGCGCAAGCCCGACGCCGTCACGACGTTGGTCGGCGTCGAGGTCGCGAGCGGCACCGCCGATCCTGCGGGCGACGCCACCGATCATCCCGGCGATGCCGAGCCACATGCCACGGATGCCGCGGCCGAGCGCCATCAGGACACGCAGCAGCGGGCCAGGGCCGGTGCGACGTGGACGCGCGGCGGGCCGCCGGCTCGCGGGGCGCGGCTTGCGCTTGGGTGTCGACGTCTTGCGTCGGGCCTGGCTACCGGACGGCCGCGATCGCGAGGACCGCGACGGGGAAGACGTACGGGTCGCCATGGGCACACCCTACGGTCCGGTCCCACCCGTCCCAGGCGTCACACGCCGACGCCCTCCCCTTTCCCCCGTACGTGAGGTACCGCCGCTCGTACGTGAGTTACCGCGGCCCGTACGTGAGCTGTGGCGGAATAAGTCGCGTATGGAGCGCCCTAGATCACGTACGGCGCACGGTAGGTCACGTATGAGCGGGTCAAGCGTTGAGGACGATGGGGACGATCATGGGGCGACGGCGGTGGGTGCCGACCCAGCGCCCGGTGGTTCGGCGCACGATCTGCTGCAGCTGGTGGGTGTCGTGCACCCCGTCGAGGATCGCGGTCTCGAGCGCGTCGCGGACGCGCAGCCGGATCTCGTCGAAGACCTTCTCGTCCTCGATGAAACCGCGAGCGTGGACGTCCGGCCCGGTGACGACCTTGCCGGTGTTGGCGTCGATGACCACGATCACCGAGATGAACCCCTCGTCGCGCAGGATGCGCCGGTCCTTGAGCTCTGCCTCGGTGACGTCGCCCACCGAGGAACCATCGACATAGACGTAGCCACAGTCGACCTTGCCGGTGATGCTGGCGCGACCGTCGACGAGATCGACCACCACGCCGTCCTCGGCGATGACGATCCGGTCAGCAGCGACACCGGTCGCTCGCGCGAGCGCGGCATTGGCGTGCAGATGGCGTACCTCGCCGTGCACGGGCATGACGTTGCTGGGGCGCACGATGTTATAGCAGTACAGCAGCTCGCCGGCCGAGGCGTGGCCGGAGACGTGGACGAGTGCGTTGCCCTTGTGCACGACCCGGGCGCCGAGGCGGGTCAGTCCGTCGATCACCCGGTAGATCGCGTTCTCGTTGCCCGGGATCATCGAGGAGGCGAGCACGACGGTGTCACCGGGCTGGATGTGCACCTTGTCGTGGTCGTTGGCGGCCATCCGCGACAGCGCCGCCATCGGCTCGCCCTGGGAGCCGGTCGAGACCAGCACGATCTCCTCGGGCCGGTAGTCCTCGACCTTGCGACCGTCGACGAGGACGCCGTCCGGTACCTGCAGGAACCCCAGATCGCGCGCGGTCGCCATGTTGCGGATCATCGAGCGGCCGACGTAGGCGACCTTGCGACGGTGCTTGACGGCCATGTCCAGGACCTGCTGGACCCGGTGCACGTGGGAGGCGAAACAGGCGACGATGACTCGCTGGGCGCTGCCGGCGAAGGCGTGGTCGAGGGCGGGAGCGATGTCGCGCTCGGTGGTGGTGAAGCCGGGAACGTCGGAGTTGGTCGAGTCGGTCAGGAAGAGGTCGACCCCCTGCTCACCGAGCCGCGCGAAGGCGCGAAGGTCGGTGATGCGCCCGTCGAGCGGCAGCTGGTCCATCTTGAAGTCGCCGGTGTGCAGCACGACACCGGCCTCGGTACGGATCGCCACCGCGAGCGCGTCGGGGATGGAGTGGTTGACGGCGACGAACTCGCACTCGAACGGGCCGAGGGTGAGGACGTCGTCCTCGGCGACGACGTGCTTGGGAACGAACTTGAGGCGGTGCTCCTTGAGCTTGGAGTCCAAGAACGCCAGGGTCAGCTTCGACCCGGCTACCGGGATGTCCTCGCGCTCGCGGAGCAGGTACGGCACCGCGCCGATGTGGTCCTCATGCCCGTGCGTCAGGACGATCCCGACGACGTCGTCGAGCCGGTGCCGGATGGCATCGAAGTCGGGCAGGATCAGGTCGACGCCTGGCTGGTGGTCCTCGGGGAACAGCACCCCGCAGTCGACTATCAGGAGCTTGCCGGCATGCTCGAAGACGGTCATGTTGCGGCCGATCTCGCCGAGACCGCCGAGTGCGATGACCCGCAACCCGCCGTCTGGGAGTGGTGGCGGTGCACCGAGCTCAGGGTGCGGATGACTCATTGATCAGTCCTTCAACAGATGTGCGGCGCGTAGTTCGTCGCGCAGCATGGTGATCTCGTCGTCGGTTGCGTCGACGAGGGGAGGTCGTACGGTGCGGTGCTCGAGCTGGCCGAGCAGCTGCAGGCTGGCCTTGGCGGTGATCGCACCCTGCGTATGGGTCATCAGCCCGCGCACTGCGGGGAGCAGCTGGTCGTTGATGCGCCGAGCCGTGACGAGGTCGCCGTCATCGACGGCGCCCACCATGGCAGCGTACTCGCGCGCAGCGACATGTCCGACGACCGAGACGACTCCTGCGGCTCCGTATGCGAGCCAGGCGAGGTTGACGGCGTCGTCGCCGGAGTAGAGGGCCAGCGACGTCTCGCGCATCAGCCAGGCACCGGCGTAGAAGTCGCCGACGGCGTCCTTGACCGCGACGATGTGCTCGTTGCGGGCGAGCACGTCGTAGGTCTCGCGCGCGATCTGGACCCCGGTGCGTCCGGGGATGTCGTAGAGCATCACCGGCAGGCCGTTGCCGGCACTCGCGACGTCGGTGAAGTGCCGGACGAGGCCTGACTGCGGTGGCTTGCTGTAGTACGGCGAGACGATGAGAAGTCCGTGCGCTCCGACGGTCACGGCCTGCCGGGCCAGCTCAACAGACTTGCGGGTGTCGTTGTTGCCGACACCGGCCACGACAGTTGCCCGGTCACCGACGGCCTCGAGAACGGCGGCGAGAAGGCGGCCGTCCTCCTCGGCGGTGGTCGTGGAGGACTCCCCCGTGGTGCCGCTGAGGACGAGGCCGTCGTTGCCTGAGTCGACGAGGTGGCTCGCGAGCTTCTGGGCGGCGTCGAGGTCGAGGGACCCGTCCTGACCGAAGGGTGTCACCATCGCGGTCAGCACGCGCCCGAACGGTGCGGCGGAGGAGGCGAGGGGCGACGTCATGGGTCGAGGTTATCGCGGGCCGTCGCGAGCACCCGCACCTGCGGGGGCTGAGTCCCGGTGTCGTCCGCTCGGGGGCCCGGACGGCACCGGGACATCGGTGACATCGCGCGCCGGCCCACCGACGTTACACCTATTTCCTGCACGAGCTTCGTCGGTCGTTGATCGCGAGGACCAGGAAGCGCTCGATCATGGCGTTGACCTGATCGGGAACCTCGAGCTGGTGGAAGTGTCCGGCGCCGACGGTCCGGCCCAGGACGAGCGTCGGACACAGCCGGCGCAGCTCCTCCAGATCGACGTTGGGAGTCCCCGCGTCGACGTACATGAACGGC
>JACCZT010000012.1 GCA_013695785.1 Nocardioidaceae bacterium
GGCGTGTCCACCAACAGCACCGGGGCCGACCCGGCCAACCCCGAGGGCGGCTTTCCCGCGTTCCAAGCGGCGCAGAACGGCACGCGCACCTTCGCGTACTCGATGAACCATCGCGGGAACGGCTATCAGACGATGTTCGCGGGCAAGTACCTCAACGAGTACCGCCCCCACGACGGCGACCCCGCTCCACCCGGCTGGGACGTCTGGAACGCGGTGGGTCCGCGCGGTTACCGCGAGTGGGGGTACGGCGTGACACGCCTGACGCCCGCGGACGACGGGCGCGCGCTCGTGACCAAGGTCAAGCACCGCAAGGAGCCGGCGGACTACCTGACCGAGGTGCTTGCCCGCAACGCCGTGACCCGGATCAGGGCGGCAGAGAAGTCCTCGCAGCCGTACCTGCTCGAGATTGCGCCGTACGCCACGCATGCGCGGACCGGAGGGGCGGCGCACCGCGACGACCCGCTGTTCCCGCCGGCGTTCCGCGACCGTCCGAGCAAGCGCCAGCCGGGCGGCAACTGTGGGACGACCGCCTGCTCCAAGGTGAACATCGAGGATCTGGACGGGTACAACGACTCCCAGGCCGACAACTGGCCGGTCTACCCTGACGGCTCCGCGACAACTCCGTGGCATCGCAACCGCCGGTTCGACCTGGAGCGGCGCGCGCAGTTCACCACCAACTACCGAGACCGAGCCCGCATGGCGCAGTCGATCGACCGGCTGCTGGCTGACGTCCGTACAACCGTCGGTCCCGACACGTACGTCGTGCTCACCTCCGACAACGGCCTGCACCTGGGTCAGCACCGCCTGCCGATGGGCAAGGGCACCGCCTACGGGCACGACGTCGGCGTGCCGTTGCTCGTCACCGGACCGGGTATCCGTGCCGGCGCCCGCGACCAGATGGTGTCCAACCTCGACCTCGCTCCGACGTTCGAGAGCATCGCCGGCCTCACGCCGACGAGCGACCGGGACGGCCGGTCGCTGCTGCCAATGCTGCGCCACGCCGACGCGGCGGGACCGAGGTTCGTCTTCTTCGAGCACACCCGTCCGACTCCTGCCGCCGATGACCCCGACGGCGGACCGGGGACCAAGCTGGTGCCGTCCTACATCGCTGCTCGCTCCAAGGACGCGCTGCTCGTCCGCTACGACCTCGACCGCAGTCCTGACACGGTCGACTATGCGTACGAGTTCTACCGCGGGCTCGCCGAGCCCGGCGCGTTCGAGGAGACGAACACGTACGACATCGCCGACCCGTTGGTGCAGGAGATGACCGAGCGTCTGCTGCAGTTCAGCTCCTGCCACGAGGCACAGTGCCGCGCCGCCGCGCGCTGAACAGCCGTACCCGCGGCGGTGCGCCTCGGGATCGGACCGTGACACTTACGCAGGTTCGTTCACAAGGCGGCGTGTCGCGGTTGATCGGTAAGTCCGAAGGCGATCGGCGTAAGGCTCACGGCGTCGCGGGCTGGGACCGAGCCCGCCGCGCCGCTGCACGTTGAGCGCACCTCGCGCGCGGCTTGGCAGCACCTGCCAACGATCGGGGCACCACTGCGGTGAGGTATGCCCTGGGGGCTCGGTGTCCGGCCGGGGTTGAATCGTCGTGACACCCAAGCGAGGGGGAGCGATGACCGGGCAGCCCAGGCGGATGCGGATCGGGATCGACACCGGCGGCACCTTCACCGACATCGTCGCCTTCGACGAGGTCACCGGCGAGCTGGTGACCACCAAGACGCCGTCCACACCGAGCGACCCGGCTGAGGGCTTCCTCGCCGGCATCGACAAGGTGCTGGAGATCGCCGGCCTGCCAGCCGGCAGTGGCGACGCGATAGTCGCGGTGAGCCACGGAACCACCGTCGCGACCAACCAGCTGCTCGAGGGCAAGATCGAGCGGCTGGGTTTCATCACCAACGACGGGTACGAGTTCGTCCTGGAGATCGCCCGGCAGTCCGTACCCGACGGCTACGGAAACTCCTACTTCTGGGTCAAGCCCGACCGCATCGTGCCGCGGGAGCGGGTCAAGACCGTCGTCGGGCGGATGGACTTCACCGGCACCGAGATCCGCCCCTTCGACGAGGGCGGCGCCCGCGAGGTGGCACGGTGGTTCCGCGAGCAGGGCGTCAACACGCTCGGCGTCTGCTTCCTGCACGCGTACGCCAACCCCGCCCACGAGGAGCGGATGCGCGAGATCGTCGCCGAGGAACACCCTCGCGCCGTGGTGTCGCTGTCCTCGCAGGTTCTGCGCGAGTACCGCGAATACGAGCGCTCCATGACGACACTCGTCGACGCGGCCGTCAAGCCCAAGGTCGCCGGCTACGTCACCAACATCAAGGCCCGCCTCGACGCGTTCACCTCCGCCGGCCAGGGCACGCGCACCGTGCCGTTCTACGTGATGAAGTCCAACGGCGGCGTGCTCAGCGCCGACGAGGTCGTCCACCAGCCCATCACGACGGTGCTCTCCGGGCCGGCCGCGGGCGCCCTCGGTGCGGCGATGATCGCCCAGGTCGCCGGGTTCGACCGGGTCCTGACCTGCGACGGCGGCGGCACCTCGACGGACGTCTCGGTCGTCGTCGACGGCGAACCGACACTGACCACTGAAGGCAGTGTCGGGATCTACCCGAGCAAGATCCCGATGATCGACGTCGTGACCGTCGGCGCCGGTGGCGGGTCCATCGCGTGGCTGTCGCCGGAGGGGACGCTCAAGGTCGGCCCCGCGTCGGCCGGCGCCGACCCCGGCCCGCTGTGCTACGCCAAGGGCGGCACGGAGGTGACCGTCACCGACGCCCACGTGATGCTCGGCCGGATTCCCCCGCACCTGCTCGGCGGCGAGATCCCGCTCGACATCGACGCCGCGCGGCGTGGGCTGGCCACGCTAGCCGAACGGCTCGGCATCTCTCCCGCCGAGTGCGCGACCGGGGTGCTGGAGATCTCCGCCTGGAACCAGGCCAACGCGCTGCGCCAGATCACCGTCAAGCGCGGGCTGGACGTCCGCGACTTCACCCTGACCACCTTCGGCGGGTCAGGGTCGCTGCTGTTGTGCCGACTGATGGACGTCCTCGACATCGGCACCGTCCTCGTACCGCCCAACCCCGGCAACGTCTCGGCGTTCGGACTGCTCACCGTCGACGTCAAGAACGACTACGTCCAGACGCACGTCAGCCTGCACGAGACGCTCGGCACCGGCACCGTCGATGCCATCTTCGACGCTCTCACCGCCGAGGCCGCCGGCGCACTGGACAAGGAGGGATTCCCCGCCGCCGAGCACCGCTTCGTGCGTACGGCAGACCTGCGCTACTTCGGCCAGGCGTTCGAGGTACGCGTCGCCGTACCCGCCGGCCCGGCCACCCAGCAGGTGCTGGACGACGTCGCCCGCGACTTCCACGCCGAGCACCGCGGGCTGTACGGGTACGACTTCGCCGGCGACAGCACCCAGCAGGTCGAGTGGGTCAACCTCCGGGTCTCCGGTATCGGTCCCATCCAGCGCCCGGAGATCAAGAAGCACGACGGCGGACCCGGCGGCTCGCCCGAGCGTACGTCGACCCGCGCGGTGTGCTTCGACGCCACCGACGGCGACGTGGAGGCGGGCATCTACTGGCGCCCGGACCTACGGCCCGGGGACGCGCTTTGTGGTCCGGTGGTCATCGAGGAGTTCGGATCCACGGTGCCGCTGCACCCCGGCTTCGGCGCCCGCGTCGACGACTACCTCAACATCATCGTCACGCGAGGAGACCACGCATGACAGGCTCGCAGCAGGCACCCACGCAGTTCCCGTTCGGCGCGCTGACCGTCGACGCCGGCGCGGGTGCGGACCCCGTGCTCGTCGAGATCGTGCAAGGCAGCCTCGCCTCGGTCGAGATGGAGGTCGAGACCGCCATCGCGCGTACGTCGCGCTCGCCGATGATCCGCGACGCCCACGACTTCCGGGCCGGCATCCACGACCGTCTCCTGCGCAAGCTGACCGGCCGCTCCTACAGCGCACTCGTGCATCCGATCGCCCGCGACTTCCCGCTTGAGGAGATGGTTCCCGGCGACGTGTTCTTCCACAACGACGTGTACGAGTCCGAGGGCGGCATCGGGCACCTGCCCGACCTGTGCGTCACCGTGCCGGTCTTCTGTGACTCAGGTACGGGGCCCCAGGTGGTGGCGTTCGTGCAGGCCTTCGGCCACCACGACGACATCGGCGGGGCGGTTCCCGGGTCGATGCCGAGCAACGCGAGATCGGTGTTCGAAGAAGGTCTGATGGTGCCGCCGATCAAGCTGTGGGACGCCGGCACCCCCGTACGCTCGGCGCTGGCGATCATGACCCGCAACTCCCGCATGCCCGACTCGCTGGCCGCCGACCTCGACGCCGAGTGCTCGGCCTGCCTGATGGGCGCGCGCCGGCTCGGGGAGCTCTTCGACAGGTACGGCCGCGACGTCGTCGAGTCCTGCTTCGACGCCATCATCGACCGCACCACCACGACCTACCGGCGGGAGATCCTCAGCAAGATCCCGGTCGGCACCTGGGTGTGGGAGGACTACGCCGAGCACGACGGCGTCGACGAGCCGCGGCTGCACACCCAGCGCATCATGCTGACCCGTACGGCTGCGGGGGACCCGGGTGGTGAGCGCCTGGTGGTGGACTTCGCCGGGACCTCGCCGCAGGCCAAGGGGCCGATCAACCACTGCGGCGACTACTCCGACGGGGTGTTCTTGAAGAAGTGGTTGGCACCGATCCTGCGCAACCTCGCGGACACGCCCGAGCGGATGGCCGAGCTCGACGTCAACGAGGGCATCGTGCCGCTGATCGAGATGCGGTTCCCGCCCAAGGGCACGCTGCTGACACCGATGTTCCCGGCGCCGACCAACGCGCGCACGTTCGTCATCCTGCGCCTCCTCGGTGTGCTCGCCGGTGTGATTGCCAAGGCGGTCGACGGACGCATGCCCGCTGACCAGGAGACGATCCGCTACACCGGCGTCTACGGCGAGGACGTCGAGGGGCTGGCGTACCTAATGCGCGAGGTGCTCGGAGGGGGAGCCGGCGGTCGTTACTACGCCGACGGCGAGGACACGATCCACGTCGTCCCGGACTCACGGAACCTGCCGACGGAGTTCACCGAGAGCAGGTTCCCGTTCGTCGTGGAGCGCCTGGGCCTGGCCCGGGACTCCGGCGGCCCGGGTCAGTTTCGCGGCGGTCTGGGGTACGAGAAGCACATCCGGATGCTCAAGGGCGCGCACTTCATGTCGATCGCGGACCGTTCGATCCTGGCCTGTTGGGGGGTCAAGGGCGGCAAGGCGGGGCACTCGTTCCAGGTGGTGATCGACCCCGGCGGCCCCGGCGAGCGGGAGGTCGACGCACTCGCCGACGCCGAGGTCGTACGAGCGGGCGAGACGATTCGGATCCGTACCACCGGCGGCGGCGGGTGGGGCGACCCACTCGAGCGCGACCCGGCGCTGGTCGTCCGCGACGTCGTGTGGGGCAAGGTCTCGGCGGCGTCGGCGGCGGCGGACTACGCCGTGGTGCTCACCGGCAGCGTGCCGGACGACGACCTCGGACACGACGCCGAGGCGACGGCGGCGCTGCGTGAGCGGCTACGTTCCGGCCGCGGCGACGAGGCGTTCTTCGACCGCGGCCCGGGGTACGCCCGCCTCAGCGGTGGATCGACCTCCGCCGACGTCGACTGGGTCTGACCCCCTCCTCGCTCGTCCGTGGATCGCACTCGAAGTGGATCTTGGCGCGTGGAGGTGGCACTTCTCCAGGCTCAGCGTCACCTCCCCAGGGTCGCAACCTACCAGGAGATCCTGGGAAAGCTGTGACAGGTGGGAAAGGGGCAAGAACCTGCGGATCACGGGGCGGGTAGGGTTCCGGCGTGTTGTACCGGGCCCTCTTCGACCACGCGCTCAGCCGGGTCGACCCCGAGGTCGCCCACGAGCGGTCCTTCCAAGTCTTGCGGTTCGCCGGGCAGGTGCCGGGGTGGCGGCTGCCCGGCGTCGGGCACGCGCCGCGCACGGTCATGGGGATCGAGTTTCCGCACGCGTTCGGGCTCGCGGCCGGCTTCGACAAGGACGCCCGCGCGGTGCTGCCACTGCTCGCTCTGGGCTTTGGTCACATCGAGGTCGGTACGGTCACCGCGCGACCGCAGCCGGGCAATCCCAGGCCGCGGTTGTTCCGGCTCGTCGCCGACCGTGCGATCGTCAACCGGATGGGCTTCAACAACGACGGCGCCGAGATCGTGGCCGGCCGGCTCGCCGCGATCCGCCGGACCGGTCGTGGGCGGGACGCGGTCATCGGCGTCAACATCGGCAAGACCAAGGCCGTCCCGCCGTCCGGTGCAGTCGCCGACTACGTGGCCAGCACCCGCCACCTGGCGACGTACGCGAGCTACCTCGTCGTTAACGTCTCCTCGCCGAACACGCCGGGCCTGCGCGACCTGCAGGCAACCGAGGAGCTCGCGCCGCTGCTGACTGCGGTACGCGCCGCCGCCGACGCTTCGACAACTCGCCGCGTGCCGCTGCTGGTCAAGATCGCCCCCGACCTTGCCGACACCGACGTCGAGGCGGTCGCCGACCTCGCGGTCGAGCTCGGCCTGGACGGCATCATCGCGACCAACACCACGATCGAGCGACCCGAGTCCCTCCAAACACCGCGCGCGGCGGTGGCCGCCGCCGGGGCAGGCGGTCTCTCCGGACCGGTGCTCGCGCAGCGATCGACAGACGTCCTACGTGCCCTGCGCGCTCGCGTCGAGGACCGGCTCGCCCTGGTCTCGGTCGGCGGCGTGGTCTCCGGTGCCGATGCCCGCTCCCGCCTGGACGCCGGCGCGGACCTCGTGCAGGGCTACACCGCCCTGGTCTACGAGGGACCGATGTGGCCCCGCCGGATCAGCCGCGCGATCGCCTGACGGCGCACACCTCGGCGTCGCAGCTCGTCTCCCCGCCCCCGTGGGACTACCGCCATCGCGCTGGCACTTGCGCTCAGCGCCCGACACGCCGTCTTGTGAACGAACCTGCGTAAGTCTGAGCGGGCAGGGGCGCGAGACGCCGCTGGCAATGGTTGCGGCCGCACCCGGTACGCGTTGGCGAGGTCTGCCAGTGTCATCGCCCCGGCGCGCCCGTAGATTTCTCGCATGCGACTTGTCATTGCCCTCGGTGGCAACGCCATGACCGGTGCGGACGGTTCGGCCCGGCCCGAGGAACAGCGCGCCGCCGTGATCGCCGCGGTCGAAGCCGTCGCCGACCTCGTCGCCGCCGGGCACGAGGTCGTACTCACGCACGGCAATGGGCCTCAGGTCGGAAACGTCCTGCTCAAGAACGAGCTCGCCGCCCATGCCGTCCCCCCGGTGCCGCTGGACTGGTGTGGCGCACAGACCCAGGCCACGATCGGCATGCTTGTCCTCAACGCTGCCGATGACGCCTTCACCGCGCGGGGGCTGAGCGTACGCACCGCTGCCCTCGTCTCCAGGACCCTCGTGGACGTCGACGACCCGGGGTTCACCCGACCGACCAAGCCGATCGGCAGGTACGCCAGCGCCGAGGAGGCCGCCCGGATGGTCGAGCACGGCCAGCACTGGAAAGAGGTCACCGGCCGCGGCTGGCGGCGCGTCGTCGCCTCCCCAGAACCACTGGAGTGCCTCGACATCGCCGCCGTCGAGGTCATGGCGGCCGCTGGGTACGTCGTCGTCTGTTCCGGCGGCGGCGGCATCCCGACCGTCCGGACTGACGAGGGGTACGTCGGCGTCGAGGCCGTCATCGACAAGGACCTGAGCGCTGCCATCCTGGCCGATCAGGTCAAGGCCGACGCCCTCGTGATCGCCACCGACGTCGAGGCTGCGGTCGTCGGCTGGGGGACACCGCACGCACGGCCGCTCGGGGAGACCACCGCGACGCAGATGCGTGAGCTCGCAGCCGAGGGACACTTCGCTGCCGGCTCGATGGGGCCGAAGGTCGAAGCGGTGACGCGGTTCGCCGAGCGCACGGGTCGCACCGGCGTGATCACCGCGTTGGCATCCATCGAGGACGCCGTCCACGGCCGGGCCGGCACCCGCGTCGTACCCTCCTGACCTGCAACCGAAAGGAACACCCGTGCCACCTGCCATCGAAGTCCGCAAGATCCCCCTCCACTCGGTCTCCGACGCGAGCGAGCTCGCGAAGCTCATCGACGAGGGGGTGATGGAGGCTGACCGCATCATCGCCGTGATCGGCAAGACCGAAGGCAACGGCGGTGTCAACGACTACACGCGCATCATCGCCGACCGGGCGTTCCGGGAGGTCATCGCAGACAAGGGTTCGCGACCGCCCGAGGAGGTCAAGCAGATCCCGATCGTGTGGTCCGGCGGCACCGATGGAGTGATCAGCCCGCACGCGACGGTGTTCGCGACCTTGGCCGAGGAGAAGGTCACCAAGACCGACGAGCCGCGCCTGACGGTCGGGTTCGCGATGAGCGAGGTACTGCTGCCCGAGGACATCGGACGGGTCGCGATGGTCTCCAAGGTCGCCGACGCGGTCACCGAAGCCATGGCCAAGGCCGGTATCAGCGACCCCGCCGACGTGCACTACGTGCAGACCAAGACACCGCTGCTGACGATCAACACGATCAGCGACGCCAAGAGCCGCGGCAAGACCGTGTGGACCGAGCACACACACGAGTCGATGGACCTGTCCAACGGCACCACCGCGCTCGGCGTCGCCGTGGCGCTCGGTGAGATCGAGATGCCGACCGACGAGGACGTCATGCACAACCGCGACCTCTACTCCGCAGTTGCGTCGTGCTCGTCCGGCGTCGAGCTCGACCAGGCGCAGGTCGTTGTCGTGGGCAACGCACGCGGTGTGGGCGGCAGCTACCGCATCGGCCACTCCGTCATGGCCGACGCCCTGGACTCCGACGGCATCTGGGAAGCGATCAAGGAGGCCGGGCTCGAGCTGCCCGAGCGCCCGCGTACGAGCGATCTCGACGGCCGCCTCGTCAACGTCTTCCTCAAGTGCGAGGTGAGCCAGGACGGCCAGGTACGTGGTCGGCGCAACGCGATGCTCGACGACTCCGACGTGCACTGGCACCGCCAGATCAAGGCATGCGTCGGCGGCGTCACCGCGGCGGTCACCGGTGACCCGGCGGTCTTCGTGTCGGTGTCGGCAGCGCACCAAGGGCCGGACGGCGGCGGCCCGGTCGCGGCCATCGTCGACGTGAGCTGACGCGCCGCGGCGGTCAGCGCCGGAGCAGCGGCAGCAGGGTACGTACCGTGCCGGCGGGGTTCTCCACCGCGGGGGAGTGGGCGGAGTCCTCGACGACCAGGACCTCTGTGTCTAGGCGGACGGCCATGGCGTCCTGTACCTCGTGCGGCCAGGCGTTGTCGTCCTGACCGCGCACGACGAAGGCGGGTACGCCGAGGGCGGCGATGTCGTCGATGCGGTCGGGGGCCTCGAGCAGGTGCCGGGCGAGAGACTTGAGCCCGGCCGGGGAGTTGGCCAGGAACCGGGCCCGGAGGAACGCCGCGATGTCTGGTGCCACCCGCGGACGGTGCGACTGCTGGAAGTCGTGCACCCCCGCCAACCCCACCGAGTCGACGGCGTTGATGAACATCGGCAACGCCTTGAGCTCGGCGCCGACGGCGAACGCGCCCGGCCCCGAGCAGAGCAGGATGAGACTCCGCCACGCCTGCGGTGCCGTCAGGACGGCGATCTGTGCGAGCACTCCGCCGAAGGAGTGGCCGAGCAGGTGGCTCGCCGTGCCCGGCCCGGCGACCGCCTCGCGCAGCGCGATCGCGTCCGCGGCGAGGCCGTCGAGGGAGTAGTCGTCGGAGTCCGCACCAGCGGACTCGTACTGCCCCCGCTGGTCGTACGCCGTCGCGTGCCACCCCGCCCGCGCCAGCAGCGGCAGGATCGGCGTGAGGTCCTCCTTGCTGCCGGTGAAGCCGGGGACGAGCAGGACGTGCCCACTGCTCTCCCCGGACGGTCGGGCGTCGTGGACCGCGAAGTCGCCGCGCACGGAGGAGACGGTGCCGACGTCGACGCCGGCCGGGATCCGCAGCGTCTTCGGGGTGCTCACTGCCGGACCTTGCGACCGAGCTTGGCGAACCGGGCGACCACGCGAGGTGGTACGTGCCGCGCCAGGTTCGCGAGCACCTGGTAGCGCACCGACGGGATCGAGATCGCTTTGCCCTTGTCGAGGTCGGCGAGGGCGGCGACGACGAGGTTGTCGGCGCGCAGCCACATCCAGCGCGGAATCTCGGTGGTGTCGACGCCCATCCGCTGGTGGAACTCGGTACGTACGAAACCGGGGCACAAGGCCATCGTCACGACACCGGCCTCGGCGTAGGTGAAGTTGAGCCACTGGCTGAAGTTGATGAGCCACGCCTTGTGGGCGGAGTACGTACCGCGCGGGGTGAAGCCGGCGACGCTGGAGACGTTGATGATCTGGCCGCTGCCGCGCGGAAGCATCACCGCGAGCGCGGCGTCGGTGAGGTGCATCGGCGCGCGTACCAGCAGGTCGAGCTGGCGGGACTCCTCGGCGATGTCGCTCTGGCCGAAGCGCCGGCCCAGGGACGCACCCGCGTTGTTGACGAGCAGGTCCACGCCGTGGTCGGTGACGGCGTCGGCGACGCGCTGCACCCCTTCCGTGGTTGTCAGATCCGCGCCGAGGACGTCGACGCGTACGCGGTGCTTCGCCCGCAGCGAGTCGGCGGTCTGTTCCAGGCGGGCGGTGTCGCGGGCGGTGAGGACGAGGGCGTACCCGCGCCGGGCCAGCTCGCTCGCGAAGGCGTTGCCGATGCCGGCGGTCGCGCCGGTGACGAGGGCCGTCTGCCGAGCGCTCGCGGTTGACGTCATGGGCTGAGTCTGCCGGACGGACGGATCCGCGTGCTCGCCGCCAACCCCCCACCGTGAGATTGGCGAATTGGATGCTTCGCGCGGCGTGTCGTCGCAAGACCGTCAATCTCAGCGGGGAGGCGAGGAGAGTACGGCGTCGTGGGACCATGGTTCGCATGACTGTGACGGTGGCGGTGGCCAACCAGAAGGGTGGCGTCGCCAAGACGACGACCGTGGCGTCGCTCGGCACGGCGCTCGTCGAGCTCGGCCAACGGGTTCTCGTCGTCGACCTCGACCCGCAGGCGTCGTTGACCTTCTCCCTCGGTGTCGACCCCGAGGAGCTCGACCTGTCGGTACGTGAGGTGATCCTGGGTGAGAAGGACGCCGGCGACGTCATCGTCGTCACCGACGAGGGCGCCCACTTGTTGCCGGCGGCGATCGGCCTCGCGCAGGCCGAGGAGGCGCTGCTCGGCCGCACCGGACGCGAGCACCGCCTGCGCAAGGCACTGGAGCCGGTCGCGGGTGACTACGACTGGATCCTCCTGGACTGCCCGCCGTCGCTGGGCATCCTCACCGTCGGTGCGCTGACCGCGGCCGACCAAGTGCTCATCCCGGTGCAGTGCGAGACCCTGGCCCACCGTGGCGTCGGACAGCTGCTGGACACGATCTACGACGTCCGCGAGTTCACCAACCCCGGCCTGCAGCTGATCGGAGTCTTGCCCACGTCGTACGACGGGCGCACCAAGCACGCCAGGGCGGTCCTCGCGGCGATCACGCAGGCGTACGACCT
>JACCZT010000013.1 GCA_013695785.1 Nocardioidaceae bacterium
CGGAACTGGCTGGAGCCATCCTGGCTACCGCGCAACCCGAGTCGCCCGACGACTCCGTCGCCACCGTCGCCGGCACCATCGGAGTGGCGCTCGACCTCCTCGACGAGATCCTGTCCGGTCAGCGCAGTGACGCACCGGCCGGGATCGGCGCGCGTACCCGACTCCCCAAGGGCCACTGGGTCGGCGAGCGCGCAGCACGGGACATCCTCGACCTCGCTCGTCGCGGGCGAGCCTTCGCGGCGTTGGGATCGCTGATCACCAGGCAAGGGAGCCCGGCCGTGCAGTCGGGCGCGGCGCTCGCCCTTGCCTCCGTCATGCAGGCCTGGGCTGATCTGACCGGCACGCCCGTCGATCAGGTCACTCCGAGCGCCTTCAGCCATGGCTGAGCACGCTCAGCGCGTGTGTTCTTCCGCATCAGCCTGATACGGAAGAGCACAGGCTGGTCGCGCATTCAGAGCGCCGGATCGAGGACGACCTGCCCTACGAACGTGGTGCGGCGGATCGTCGGGATGCCGTCGCCCCGGACGTCCACCTGCAGCGTCCACGGTCGGCCGACCTCCGGCTCCTCAGCCCAAAGTACCGGGATGGGCTCCCCGTCGCGGCGAAGCCTGGGCGCAACCGCAGGCGGCAGTTCCTCGGCTTCGGGTGCGGGACCGTTCCCCTCGGCAACATGACGCACGACCGTTCCAGAACCTGACCTATCGAGCTCCAGCAGGTATGCCGAGGACTCCGTCGCCACCAGCCAGCGCCCGGGACCCGCGAGCCTGGACGCTTCCTGCGGGCTGGAGGCAATCCGCCGGGCTCGCGCACAGAACGGGGCACTCGCACGTCAGGATCAGCGGCGTGGACGCTAGGAGCGCGCGAGCGTGCTCTAAGCAGAAGTCGCCTCCGAGCCACGGGTCGTCGGCGATGTGAAGCATCAGCTCGTTCTCACGGTCGCAACCGTCGACATAGCAGCGGGTTGGTTCCGGTAGTTCCTGCGCATTGGTCATGATCGCCGCCTCCCGAGTGTCGCCTTCTAACATGGTGCCGGGAGGTACCGACAGTGGCAGCGCTCCCTATGGCGACGGCTAAACGACGCTGTGAAGCCAGCGCCCGCCGCGTATCCTTGCGAGGGCAGTGCGACAGCCCCGCAGCTGGCGAAGGAGGTGACCCGGTGACCGGCCACAAGGCGTTTTGGGACGACCTCACCCACGACTTGCGGGACCCCGAGTTCCGCCGGGAGTACGCCGCCCAGTCGAAGCTGATTGCTGAGGTCGACGCGGCGATCAACGCGGATCCGCCAGGTGCGGTCCATGATCCGCTACTGGTCGGGCTAGGCGCCCACGACGTTGAGGGCGAAGACTTCGCGGTCCTCGTTCGAATCAGCGGTGGCGCTCTGTGCGGTCGGCAATACGAACTGGATCTGTGCCCCGAGCGCGTCGGCTAGCTTGAGCAGAGTCGGAGTCGTCGGAGCGATATGGCCACGCTCAATACGGCTGATGTCGGCCTGCGCGATGCCGCTCAGTTCAGCGAGATCTGCCTGACGCAGGCCTCGGGCCTTGCGCGCTGCGTAGATCGCCTGGCCGAAAGCGTAGGCAGCACGAAAGATGCGCTCGGCCTCGCGACCCTCAGGCTCCATGCTGGCGCGACGCTCATGGGCGTACTCAGCGAATGTCTTGGCCACGACTACTCCTCTCGCCACCAACAGTGTATGGGTGAAAACCCATACACACAACGTGGTCATCGCTTCCGCTTCGCTGCCCTTGCCTTGGCGATCCGCCACGCACGGAGCCGCTTGTGCGCCTCCTGGATCTCCTTGTTCTGCCTGCGGGCGCTGTCATCTCGCCCCTTGTCGTAGCCGTGGAGCAGCAGAATGACCTTCTGGCCATGGAAGTGGACGAACAGGCGGAGCAGGATCTTCGCCGGGATGGTGGGAGCAGAGGCCCCCGAGTCGGAGTACAGGGCACGGATCGTCGAGGCGTCGTGGCGCACGCGGAATTCGAAAAGACCCTCGCCGAGTGCCTTCATCCAGGCTGTGCCCGCCAACTCGAGCCCCTGCCTCTGGAGGACCTCCTCAATCGCCGTTGCCATGGCCTCGAACTCGACGCTTCCGAGTCTCTGCATCCAGGCCTCGACAGGGCGCTTGCCGTTGGAGTCCTCATAGAACTCGGCGGACCACGTCGTCATCCGCGCATCCTGCCAGCGGCCTCCGACGGTTCGACGAGAGCCGAGAGTCGTCTGGCGATCTCCGCATCCCGGTCAGCCGCGGCGTGCTGGTACCGCATCGCGGCTCCTGGCGTCGTATGCCCGAGCCGCCCCATGAGCTCGGCCAGCGTCGCGCCGGTCTGAGCGGCGAGGACGGCGCCGGTATGACGGAGGTCGTGCCAGCGCAGGTCCGGCCGGCCAGCCTTCGCGCGGGCTGGGTACCAAACCTTGTAGAGCGTCGAAGGCTGCAGCTGGGTCTTCCCATCAGACGCAGGGAACAACAGAGCGTCGCGCTCCAGCCCGACATGGACCTCCAGATGGTGCTCCACAGCTGGGGTCAGGTGCGGCGGGATCGCGACATCCCGGATTCCGGCATCCGTCTTGGGTGGACCGACGATCATCTCGCCGCGCACCCGCACGACACCGCGACGGATCTTCACCCGGTTCGTCTTCAAGTCGAGATCACCGCGCCGCAACTCCGCCAGCTCACCGAAACGCATCGCGCACCAAGCCGCGAGCAGGGCCATCAGCCGGTACCGGTCGGGGAGTTCGGTCACCACGACCCCCAGCTCCGCGAGGCTTGCCGGCCTCACCTTGTGGGCAGGCTTCACGTTGCCCGCCCCACGGATATGGGCCGGGTTGAACGAGATCAGAGGCCGCGGCCTCTGCGACGCAGCAGTACCCAAGATCGTGCGAAGCAGGCTGTACGCGTGGGAGCGTTGCGACTCGCGGCCCTGGACCACCGTCTCGTACCAGTCATTGACGTCATCGACCGTGATCGCGTCCAGCGGCATCTTGCCGAACGTCGGATTGAGGGCGCTCTCAAGCAAGTATTCGTAGTGGTCGCGGGTCGTCGGACGCAGCGGCTGGCCCCGAGTCTTGCGGGTCCTTACCCAGCGCTCGGCATACTCCTTGAAGGTCGGCATCGACTTCTTCGCGACGCTGCGCTCCACCACCTCCGGCGCCTAGACGTTCAACTGGATCTCGGCCCGACGTGCGACCAACCAGGCGGTCGCGTCGTCCTTGCTGTCGAACGTGGACGGCGCCCGATAGACGCGACCGTCGGGGCCTGTGAAGGCCGCGCGGTAGCGGCCGGAAGCTCGCCGCTCGATCCGGCCGAAGCTGCGCCGCTTGCTGCTCTTGGTTCGCGAAGGCGTCATAAGGTGCCGCTGTTCCCCATAGTTCCCCAAAGGCCGAGGCGATACTGGAAGGACACAGTTGGGGAACATATGGGGAACAGTGATGGCCAAATCTGGCCTCATCTGACGCGACCCGTCACAGCACCCGAGACCCGCAACTTCCCATATTTTATGGGGGAAACTCGCTCAATGGAAGTGCGCTCGGCCAGAAATCGGGGTCACGCTCCGTTGGGGTTCAAACCCAGTATCGCCCACCGAGACTGGAACCCCCGGGCATTGCCGGGGGTTCCAATCCTTGGCGAGGCTCAGGGTGCGCGGTAGGCGACCCAGGCGTCGGACATCCGGTCGGACTGACCCTTGGTGAACCTGTCCATGCACCGGTCGTCGGTGTAGTTCATGAAGTTGTGCACCGGGTCGGTGCCCGGTGCCGAACAGGTGTCGAGGGAGTCGTCGCACTCGAAGATGTTGTTCCCGGCGAGCTGTGCCGGCGTGTCAGCGACCGCGTCTCCCGTCTTGCCGCACCCTCCCTGGAAGGTGTGGAACAGGTTCAGCCAGTGGCCGATCTCATGGGTCGCTGTATCACCCTTGTTGTACGGCACCGCGTTGCCGCCGGGCAGTGACTCGTTCAAGATGACCACGCCATCATCCGTCGAGACATTGGCCTTGGGGAAGGTGGCGTATCCGAGCAGGCCGTCCTGCAGACCGGTGATGTAGAAGTTGAGGTCGTCGGCTCCACCCTGGTGCAGCGCGGACTTCGCCTCCTTGTCGTCCCTGTCGCTGAGCGACCAGTCGTACCAGTCGGTGTTCGCCGTGCGGTCGATCGAGGCGATCGCAAACCGGAACGGCGTGTTGGCCGCGGCGGCGGTGTTCGTCGCGCCTGAGAACGCCTGGTTCAGCACCTCGATCTGACGGTCGAGCTGAGTGTTGGTGACGCCGCCCGTACCATCTGCCCGCGTAATCACGTGCATGCGGACATCAACGTTGACCGATCCAGATTCCAGGCCTCTGGGGTCGGCACGGTAGCCACGGTCTGCGAGCTGCTCGCGCAGCCGAGAGTTGATGGCCGCCGCGCGTGCCGCGGTCACCTCGTTCAGCTCCTTGACGTCGGCCCCCTCCTTTACCCGGGCGTCTGCAGTTTCATCGGAGGAACACCTGGCGTCGGACTGGCCGACGGCATCAGTGGCTGGCGAGGCTCCCGCGCTGGCTGCGAGGGGTACGGTGAGGAAGGCGCTCGCCATGACGGCGGCGGCCGCGGCTCTTGCTAAACCTTGCACGAATGTCTCCTTGGCTGGATCACGTGGTCGTCCCTGGACGCACATCGCCAAAGGGAAGACGGAATCCCTGAGACCGTACGCCTTTTTCGCCGCAATGACACCTCAACAGCGCACGTGCCCGCTCTCGGCTTTCGCGATCGCGCGGACCGCGAGAGGCTGGGAGCATGACCGAATCCAGAAACGAGCTGTCCGGCGAGGAGCTGATCGTCTTCGAGTCCGTCGCGAAGTTGCTCGCCGAAACCGGACGAGACATCTTCGACGAGGAGATCGCCACCGACACTGACTTGCGGATGAGCGATGTACGTGCCGCGCTGCTAGCACTCGCCGGCACACATCTCGAGGTCATGCCGCGCGAGGACGGGTCGATCACCGTGACAGGTGTGGTCGTCGGCTAGCCAGCCCGCCTCGGTGGGGGCCACGACTTGCGGATCGTGGGGCCAGAACTTGCGGATGCCGGATCAGCGGCGCTTGGGGTGGCCGCGCGAGCCCTTGGTGCGCTGCTTCCACACCCGCAGCTCGGCCGCGCGGAGCCGGGCGTCGGTACGCCGTGCGACCCACGCCGCCTCGCGCTGCAGCTTGCGCCAGCTCTCGAGCCGGCGGACCGCGAGCGTCCCCTCCTCGACGGCTGCAAGAACCGCACAGCCGGGTTCACTCTCGTGCGAGCAGTCGTTGAACCGGCACTGCGCCGCGAGAGCATCGACATCGGCGAATGTCGCGGCGATCCCCTCGCCGCCGGACAGCCCCACCCCGCGCAACCCTGGCGTGTCGATCATGCACCCGCCTCCGGGGAGCACGACAAGCTCGCGGCGTACCGAGGTGTGGCGCCCCCGACCGTCCGCGCGGATCTCCTTGGTGGCGAGCACGTCCGCGCCGACGAGTGCGTTGACCAGTGATGACTTGCCGGCGCCTGAGGACCCGAGCAGCGCCATCGTGCCGTCACCGAGCCGGTCGCGTACTTCTGACAGCCCGGTGGCGTCGACACAGCTGCAGCACATCACCTCGGCCCCTGGCGCCGAGGTCAGCACATCCGCGGCGATCTCAGCGGCGTCAGCAGCGAGATCGGCCTTGGTGAGGAGCACCAACGGTTGCGCGCCGCTCTCCCAGGCGAGCGCCACCAGCCGCTCGATCTTGGTGATTGCGGGGGTCTGGTCCAGCCCGACGACGACCGCCGCAAGCGTGACGTTGGCCGCGAGCGCCTGCGCGTGGGAGGTGCCGCCGGACTGTGCCCGCGTCACGCAGGAGCGTCGCGGCAGCAGGTGCTCCAACGTGCTGCGGTCGTCCGTCCAGCGGGCGACGAGCGCCCAGTCACCGACGCACGGCCCACTGGCGGGGTCGTCGGCGGCGGCCTCAAGAATACGGCCGGAGTAACCGACGCGGGCGACGCCGGCGCCGCCGATGGTGGTGGCCAGGCCGCGGTCGACCCTGACCACCCTGGCTGGTTGGAGGCAGGCGCCGACGTCCAGATCTTGAGCCGATGTCGCCCAGGCGTCATCCCAGCCCAGCTCGGCAAGTACCTGCTCGGGCGCGGAAGCAGAGGGTGGTGGAGTTGCGTTCATGATGAGGGATCTTTCGAGAAGGGGTGGTTGCAGGACTGAGCTGTCGGCAGGCCATGACGTCCTCCTCGCGGTTCGACCGATGGTGGTCGGGGTGTTGCCTCAGGGTAGGCGCGCAGGCAGGTGGTCCGCACCCGAATTTCGGTGCCACGACCGGCGCCGCGCGGCGCTGGTGTGCGGCTCGGGAAACACCTGCTCGCACGCGGCGTTCAGTGCGGCGCCGATCAGCACCGCGATCGACAGGACGTACAACCAGAGCAGGATCGCGATCGGCGCGGCCAGTGGCCCGTAGATCGAGGTCCCTCCGGTCGTGGCGTCGAGGGTGAAGCGGAGGGCATAGCTGCCCAGGACCCACGTCGCGAGGGTGAACACCGCGCCGGGTACGTCGTACCACCACGACGTCCGCACCGGCACCGACAGGTGGTACAGCGAGGTCAGGAACGCGATCGACAACGCCAGCACGGTCGGCCAGTACAGCTCGGTCAGGAAGTCGAGCTCGCCCGGCACCAGCGAGTAGACGAGCGCGGGACCGACCAGGATCAGGGGAACAAGGACGATGCCGAGCAGCAGCGCGACGACGTACAAGCTGAAGGACAGCGCACGGGTCTTGACGATCCCGCGCTGGCCGCCGAGGCCGTACATGATCGTGATCGTGTCGACGAAGACGTTGAGCGCACGGGAGCCGGACCACAGGGCCAGCACGAACCCGATCGAGATCACGTCGACACGACCACGCTCGAGGACGTCGTCGAGCGTCGGGGCGACCACTTGTTCGACTGTCTGCGGCGTCAGCGCCTGCGAGACCAGCTCAAGGACCCGGTCCTTGAGGACGTTGATCTTCGTGCCTTGATAGCGCTCGGCGACGAACCCGAGCGTGCCGGCCAGCCCGAAGACCAGCGGCGGCAACGACAAGATCGCGAAGAACGCAGCCTCCGCGGCAAGGCCGGTGACGCGGTAGCGGAAACAGCCCCCCACGGTTGCGGTGACGATGCGCCACACCCGGTGGCGCGCCTGCTTCCAGGTGCGAGCCAGGGGTTCCGACCGCGCTACCGGATCGGACGCCATGGACCTACCGTAGCGACATGGATCCCCTGCAGCGTGCACCCGCCAACCAGGCGCCGCCGCTGGTCGGCTACGACGCGATCGGTTCCGACGCCGCCCTGCAGGAGGCAGTCCGCGCGTTCGCCGCCACTGACGATGCGGGCGGTAGCGGCGCCTCCAGCGTGTTGGACTCGCTCGGCGAGCTTGGTCGCGTCGCCGGGTCGGCCGAGGCGCGCGAACACGGCCGGCTGGCCAACGAGCACGTGCCGCGCCTGCGTACGACGGACGGCTTCGGCAACGGGGTCGACGAGGTCGAGTTCCATCCCTCGTGGCACTGGCTGTTGGAGCGTGGGGTGGGATTCGGGCTCCAGGCGGCGCCGTGGACCAGCGACGCCGTCCGCGCACCTACGGCGAGCCGCCGGCTACGTCGCCTGGACCGCTGTCGAGCCCGGCCACGCCTGCCCGATGACGATGACGTACGCCGCGGTCCCCGCGCTGAAGAGCGACGACGCGCTGGCCAAGCAGTGGACGAGCGGCCTCGCGTCGCGGGTGTACGACTTCGGGCTGCGCCGGCCGGCGGACAAGGCTGGCCTGCTCGCCGCGATGGCGATGACCGAGAAGCAGGGCGGGTCCGACGTGCGGGCGAACGTCACGTCGGCGTCGCCGACCAGCGACCACGGTGAGTACCGCCTGCATGGCCACAAGTGGTTCACCAGCGCGCCGATGGACGACATGTTCCTCATGCTGGCGCAGGCTCCGGACGGCTTGACCTGTTTCGTGGTGCCCCGCGTGCTTCCCGACGGCGCCCGCAACCCGCTCTCGATCGTGCGGCTCAAGGACAAGGTCGGCAACCGCTCAAACGCCTCGGCCGAGCTCGAGCTGCACGACACCGTCGGCACCCGGCTCGGCGACGAGGGCCGGGGCGTGCGCACGATCATCGAGATGGTCGCCGCGACGCGCCTGGACTGCGTGCTCGGATCGGCCGCGCTCATGCGCAGAGCCGTCGCGGAGGCTTCCTGGCACGCCGCGCACCGGTCGGCGTTCGGAACAACGCTCGCGGAGCAGCCGGCGATGCGCAACGTGCTCGCCGATCTCGCCACCGAGAGCGAGGCCGCCACCCTGCTCGGGTTGCGGCTGGCGGCCTCGGTCGACCGCCACGACGACCACGAGGTCGCGCTACGCCGGATCGGCTTGCCGCTGGCGAAGTTCTGGGTGTGCAAGCGCACCCCGATGATGGTCGCCGAGGCGATGGAGTGCCTCGGCGGCAACGGGTACGTCGAGGAGTCCGGCATGCCGCTGCTCTTTCGGGAGTCGCCGCTGAACTCGATCTGGGAGGGCAGCGGAAACGTCAACGCCCTCGACGTCCTGCGCGCCCTCCAGCGCGAGCCCGAGACTCTGCAGGCCTGGTTGAGTGAGGTCGGCGCCGTCCGAGGCGAGGACAGTCGGCTCGACACCGCCGTCGACGACGTCCTCGCCGACCTCGCGGACCTCCAGGACGTCGAGGTACGCGCCCGCCGGCTCGCCGCCGCGATGGCCACCTGCCTGCAAGGTGCACTGCTGCTGCGCCACGGCAACCCTGCCGTCGCCGACGCCTTCTGCGCGACCAGGCTCGCCGGGGACTGGGGCGGCGTCTTCGGCACACTCCCCCGCGGCCTCGACCTCGCCGCCATCGTGACGCGCACGACACCGCACCTGGTGTGACGGGGGCGCCCGTCTAGAGTCGCGACCATGCGCGCCTACCTCAACGCCGCCGTCCTCAGCGCCGGGGCGACGGGACTGGCCGTCCTCGGGTTGCGCGCACCCGACCCGCTCGTGGCGATCGCTGCAA
>JACCZT010000039.1 GCA_013695785.1 Nocardioidaceae bacterium
CACGAAGACCACGAAGACCACGAAGACCACGAAGACCACGAAGACTCCCGAGACCACGAAGACTCCCAAGACCACGAAGACTCCCAAGACGACGAAGACTCCCGAGACGACGAAGACTCCCAAGACGACGAAGACTCCCAAGACGACGAAGACCGAGCCGACCGAGACCGCGACCGGCGAGATCACGACTCCGACCAAGACGCCGAAGACCAAGCCACCCAAGGATTAACTCGATCCGCAGGTTTCGGCCCCTCGATCCGCAGGTTTCGGCCCCTCGATCGGAGTCGTCACGGTCAGTCGGAGGGTCCCCCGATTGCTGCGGGGTCGGCAGAAGTCGGTGCCCTACACTGATGCCGTGCCTCGCGGAGATGGTCGACTCAACCACGACCTCGACCCCCACGACCGCGGACCGCAGGACGCGTGCGGTGTCTTCGGCGTCTGGGCGCCCGGTGACGAGGTCGCCAAGCTGACCTACTACGGGCTGTACGCGCTGCAGCACCGCGGTCAGGAGTCAGCCGGCATCGCGGTCAGCAACGGCACCCAGATCCTGGTCTACAAGGACATGGGGCTGGTCAGCCAGGTCTTCGACGAACCAAC
The DNA here is from genome assembly GCA_013695785.1 of Nocardioidaceae bacterium. Lineage (GTDB taxonomy): Bacteria > Actinomycetota > Actinomycetes > Propionibacteriales > Nocardioidaceae > JACCZT01. Next base: position 598 of record JACCZT010000039.1, read on the forward strand.
GCTGGAGTCCCTGCAGGGTGGCCTCGCGATCGGGCACACGCGCTACTCCACCACCGGCGCGAGTGTGTGGCAGAACGCCCAACCCACCTTCCGGTCCAGCGCTGCCGGGTCGGTCGCGCTTGCCCACAACGGAAATCTCACCAACACCGCTGAGCTCGTGGAGCTCCTGGACTCCCGGCGTGCCGAGTCCGGCCAGCTCGACCTCGGCGGACGCATCACCGAGATCGCGACAAGCGACACCGCGGTGATGGCCTCGCTGCTCGCGTCGTACCCCGACCGCTCGGTGGAGGAGGCGGCGCTCAAGGTGCTGCCGCGGTTGCGGGGCGCGTTCTCGATGGTGTTCATGGATCAGGGCACGTTGTACGCCGCCCGCGACCCCCAGGGGATCCGTCCACTGGTGCTCGGGCGCCTCGAGCGTGGCTGGGTGATCGCCAGTGAGACCGCGGCCCTGGACATCGTCGGTGCTTCCTACATCCGCGAGATCGAGCCTGGTGAGTTCGTCGCGGTGGACGAGCACGGGTTGCGCACCGAACGTTTCGCCGAGCCGGTCCCCAAGGGTTGCCTCTTCGAGTTCGTCTACCTCGCCCGTCCCGACACCCGTATCTCCGACCGCCGGGTGTTCTCGGTACGCGCCGAGATCGGCCGGCAGCTCGCCCGCCAAGACCCGGTCGAGGCCGATCTCGTCATCCCGGTCCCGGAGTCCGGCACGCCCGCGGCGATCGGATACGCCGAGCAGAGCGGCATTGCGTTCGGGCACGGGCTGGTCAAGAACGCCTACGTCGGACGTACCTTCATCCAGCCGAGCCAGACCATCCGCCAGCTCGGCATCCGGCTCAAGCTCAATCCGCTGCGTGACGTGATCGACGGCAAGCGGCTGGTGGTCGTGGACGACTCGATAGTGCGCGGCAACACCCAACGGGCGCTCGTACGGATGCTGCGCGAGGCCGGTGCCGCGGAGGTGCACGTGCGCATCTCCAGCCCGCCGATCAAGTGGCCGTGCTTCTACGGGATCGACTTCAGCAGCCCCGCCGAGCTGATCGCCAACGGCATCTCGGTCGAGGAGATCCGTCGCTCGATCGGCGCCGACACCCTCGCGTACGTCTCCCTCGAAGCTCTGATCGCGGCCACCGACGTACCCAAGGACAACCTGTGCAGGGCGTGCTTCGACGGGATCTACCCGGTGCCGCTCGCCGGTGAGGAGTCCGTCGTCGCAGACCTCCTCGAGCCCGTCGCCCCCGACTACGCCGCTGGTGCGCCCGCACGATGACGACGTACGAGGGCGCCGGGGTGTCGATATCGGCCGGCGACCGGGCTGTCGAGCTGATGCGTGAGTGGGTCGACAAGGCGCGCCGTCCCGAGGTGGTCGGCAGCATCGGCGGGTTCGCGGGCTTGTTCGACATCTCCGCGCTCAAGAAGTACGAACGCCCGCTGCTCGCGACATCGGCGGACGGCGTCGGCACCAAGGTCGCCATCGCCCAGCGCATGGGTGTTCACGACACCATCGGGTTCGATCTCGTCGGCATGCTAGTCGACGACCTCGTCGTGTGCGGTGCGGAGCCGCTGTTCCTCACCGACTACATCGCCTGTGGCTCCGTCGTCCCCGAACGGGTCGCCGACATCGTCAAGGGCATCGCGCAGGCCTGTGCCGAGACCGGCTGCGCGCTCCTCGGTGGTGAGACAGCCGAGCACCCGGGCCTGCTTGCGCCCGAGGCGTACGACGTGGCCGGTTCGACCACCGGTGTCGTGGAGGCGGAGTGCCTCCTCGGCGCGCACCGGGTCCAGGCCGGTGACGTCGTGATCGCCATGGCATCGTCTGGACTGCACGCCAACGGCTTCTCGCTGGTGCGCCACGTCTTCGACAGCGCCGGGTGGGAGCTCGACCGCGAGGTGCCCGAGCTCGGCGGAGCGCTCGGCGATGAACTCCTGACCCCGACCCGGCTGTACGCCAGACCCTGTCTCGCCCTTGCCGCGGCAACCCAGACGCACGCGATGTCGCACGTCACCGGCGGCGGCCTGGCGGCCAACCTCGCCCGCGTCCTCCCACCCACGGTCACCGTGCGGGTCGACCGCGCAACCTGGTCACCCGCGCCGATCTTCGCGTTGGTGGCTGCTGTCGGTGGTGTCTCACGGGACGTGATGGAGCAGACGCTCAACATGGGAGTCGGCATGCTCGCGGTGGTGGCGCCGGCCGACGCGAGCCACGCGATCAGCCTGTTGGGCGACCACAGCGTGTCCGCGTGGGTGTGTGGCGAGGTGGTCGCCGCGACAGCAGATGCTCCCGGAGACGTCCTCATGTGCGGCGATCACGCCTGATCGGTTCGGACCGTGGCAACCGTCGTCTCGGCGCGCGAGTCAATGTGCGTTTCCTTGGCCGTCCCAGGTAGCCTTGCCTCACGACCTACTGACATTACGAGACTGTGCGAGGGGGCTGAGCCTATGGGGCGCGGCCGTGCAAAAGCCAAGCAGACCAAGGTCGCTCGTGACCTGAAGTACCGCACGCTGGAGACCGATTTCAGCCAGTTGCAGCGCGAACTTCACGGCGAGCCGTCCGACGTCTCCCCAGCTGCCTCTGATGAGGACTCCAGCGATCCGAGCTCTGACTACGCCGACTACGGCGAAGGTTCATCGGCCCGCTGAGCGCGGCAGCCACATCGACCGCAGTCGCGTGACCTCACGCATGCGTTGCTCGGCCAGCCTGTTGGCTGCCACCGACGGTGCCACCGACTCGGCCGCGGCCCGGTCCAGCACGTCCAGAGTGGTGTCGTAGATCATCGTGGCGCGCGCCTTGGCGCGGTCGAAGGAGAACCCTTCGAGCTCGTCGGCGACCTGGATCAGCCCGCCGGCGTTGACGCAGTAGTCGGGCGCGTACACGATGCCACGCTCGGTCAACGACTTCTCGATGCCGGCGTGCGCAAGCTGGTTGTTGGCTGCGCCACACACGAACGCGGCGGACAGCGTCTCCGCCACCTCATCGCTGAGCGCCCCGCCGAGCGCACACGGTGCGTACACGTCGAGTGCGTAGCCCACCAGGGCGTCAGTGGAGGTCGCGATGTCCACACCGGGGTAGAGGCCGCGCACGATCTCGATCGCGTCGGGATCGACGTCGGTGACGACGACCTGCGCGCCCTCGTCGACGAGGTGTCCGACGAGGTGCCGCCCCACCTTGCCGACACCGGCGACGCCAACAGTCCGTCCGGTCAGCGACGGCCCGCCCCATACGTGCTGCGCCGACGCGCGCATGCCTTGGTAGACGCCGTACGCGGTCAGCACCGAGGAGTCACCGGCACCACCGTGCGCGGTGGTACGTCCGGTGACGTAGTCGCACTCACGGGCGATGACGTCCATGTCGGCGGAGTAGGTCCCGACGTCGCAGGCGGTGAGGTAACGCCCGCCGAGGGACTGCACGAACCGGCCGTAGGCGCGCAGGAGGGGCTCGGTCTTGTCGCGGCGGGGGTCGCCGATGATGACAGCCTTGCCGCCGCCGAGGTCCAGACCGGCGATCGCGGCCTTGTACGCCATGGTGGTCGACAGGTTGAGCACGTCCTCGATCGCGGCCTGCTCGGTCGCGTACGGGTAGAAGCGGGTGCCGCCGAGAGCGGGACCGAGTGCGGTGGAGTAGATGGCCACGATGGCCTTGAGGCCGGAGTCTGGATCGTGGCAGAAGACGACCTGTTCGTGCCCGTGGCCGAACGGGGAGCTCCCGGGCGCGAGGGTGGTGACGTCAGGGTCGGTCACAGTAGTGCCTTCCTCGTGGGCGGCACCGCGGGGGTGGTGCGGAACCGTATTGCCAGCCTAGCCCCCGCCCCATGGCTGTCCACCAATGTTGTGAATAGGCTGCGGCGGCTTGGATCGGGTGCCACAATCCGAACATGAGTGCTCGCTCGCATGACAACGCCGCCGAACGGCTCCTGACACCTGCAGAGGTCGCCGTGCTGTTCCGCGTGGACCCCAAGACCGTGACCCGCTGGGCGCAGGCAGGCAAGCTCAGCTCGATCAGGACCCTCGGTGGCCATCGTCGATTCCGCGAGTCCGAGGTGCGCTCATTGCTGGAAGGCTCGAGCACGAGCGCGACCCCCGACAATGCGCAGTCGGCGCCCGACACGCACACCCAAGCCGTCTGAGCCGTTCAGAGCGGCGGAGCGGTGACGGCGGTGTCGCCGATCAGCAGGGTAGGCGTGATCCCCGGGACGACCGAGACCGTGACCGGCGTGCCGATCGGGTGGCGTACGGCGTGCGGCTGCCAGGACCGCAGCGTGCTGCCCGACCCGAGCACCACCGTGTGCAGGACGAACGCCCCGTGATACTCGACCGCGACCACCCGCGCCGCTGAGTCGGGGTCGACCGCGAGCGCCACCTCGTGCGGACGCAGGACGACGTCGACGTCCCAGCCGGTGGTCCAGCCGGGCACTGTCGAGACAACGCCGATCTCGCAGGTGAGCAACGCGTTGCGTACGCGGGCAGGCAGGAAGTCCGCCTCACCCATGAAGGAGGCGACGAAGCGGGTGGCCGGAGACTCGAAGACGCGTTCGGGGGTGTCCGCCTGCTCGATCTCGCCGTCGCGCATCACGACGACTCGGTCCCCCACGGTGAGCGCCTCGGTCTGGTCGTGGGTGACGAGCATCGCTGTCGTGCCGGCCTCGCGGAGCACTGCAACGGTGTCCGCGCGGACCTTCGTGCGCAGGTTGTCGTCGAGGTTGGAGAACGGTTCGTCCAGGAGTACGGCGGCCGGCTTGGGCGCGAGGGCGCGGGCGAGGGCGACGCGTTGCTGCTCGCCGCCAGACAGCTCGTGCGGGTAGCGCGAGGCGAGGTGTCCCAGCCGCACCATGTCCAGAACCTCACCGACGCGGCGGCTGCGCTCCGCGCGTGGCAGCTTGTCGAGGCCGAAGGCGATGTTCTTGGCGACCGTGAGGTGCGGGAACAGCGCATGGTCCTGGAACACCAGACCGACGCGGCGACGCTCCGGTGGCTGCCAGTGACGGCGGTCTGCGACGACCTCGTCGGCGATGCAGATGGTCCCCTCGTCGGGACGCTCCAAGCCGGCGACAAGCCGCAGGGTGGTGGACTTGCCACATCCCGACGGGCCGATCAGGGTGAGCAGCTCGCCAGGTTCTGCTTCGAGCCGCAGGGCGCACGCAGCCACCACACCGCCGTACCTCTTGGTGACGTCCTTCAGGACCAGCGCCGGTCTGGTCGATCCCGGCGGTGAAGGGGGGACCTGCGTCATCAGGTCAGCCGCTGCCACGTCAGCCGACTTCGTGCGCGGTGTCGATCAGCCGGACGTGGCGGAAGAGGAAGAACACCGGAACAGTCGCCACCGCGACGATCACCAGCGCCGGCAGAGCCGCCTTCTCCCAGAAGTTCTCCGACGCCAGCTCGTAGACCCACACCGACACCGTAGTGAAACCGAAGGGTCGAAGTAGCAGGACTATCGGAAGCTCCTTGATCGCGTCGATCATCACCAGCACCAGGGCTACCGCCACGCCTGGCCGCACGAGCGGCACATGCACCTGGCGGAGGATCCGGCGCGGCTTGGCTCCGAGGCTCATCGCCGACATCGTCATCGTCGGGGAGACCTTGGCGAAGCTGGCGTCGACGGCCTGGTAGGCCGGCGCCAAGAACCGCACGACGTAGGCGTAGAGGATGCCGACGACCGAACCGGTGACGAGCAGGCCAGTGCCGCCGGCGACGCCGAGTGCCTCCAAGGTCCGGTCGAGCGCGACGAAGGCGAGCAACACGCCGATGCCGACGACGGCGCCCGGGACGGCGTACCCGAACGTGGTGAGCTGGGCCGCCGCGCGGACGAACCAGCCCCCACCGAGCCGAAGACCGTGGCCCATCATCAGCGACAGCAGCACGCAGACGGCGGCGGTGACCAGTGCCACCACGACACTGTTGGTGAGGTAGTCGGCGAATCGCGGGTCCCACAGACTCGCCGGATCTGCGATCGCGTCGCCGACGGCCCAGAACAGGAGCTGCAGGACGGGCACGGCGAACCCGGCGCCGAGCACGGCCATGCACACAGCGGTCGCGCCTGCGGCACGCCAACCGCTCAGCCGCTCGGGCTGCAGGCCATGGCCACGGCCGGGGCGCTGGTGGTAGCGCGCCCGGCCACGCAGCAACCGCTCACCGGCGAGGACGGCAACGGCGAACAACAGCACGAGAGCTGACAGCTGGGTGGCCGAGCCGAAGTCGAAGCTGCCCTTCCAGACGAGGTACACCCCGACGGACACCGTCCGCACGTTGAAGTACTGCACGGTCGCGAAGTCGGTCAGCGTCTCCATCATCACCAGGGCGAGGGCCGCCGCCAACGACGGGCGGGCGAGCGGCAGCAGCACGCGCCACAGGACGCGCGACCTGCTCGCGCCGAGGGTTCGTGCGGCATCGTACGTCCCCGGTGCCTGCTCGACGAGCGCGGCCCGGGTCAGCAGGTACACGTACGGGTACAGCGTCAGTGACATGACGAGGATCGCGCCGGGCAGCGAGGCCACGTCCGGGATCCAAACGTCGGTGCCGAACACCGAGCGCAGCATCTGCTGGACCGGCCCGGAGACGTCGAAGGCCGACAGGAACACGAACCCCAGGATGTACGCTGGCATCGCCAGCGGGAGCACCAGCAGCCAGGCGAGGGCGTCGCGCAGCGGGAACCGGTAGGCGGTGACCAGCCACGCGAGTCCACCGCCGATCACCAGCGTGCCGACACCGACGCCGACCATCAGCAACAGCGTGGTGAGCACCATCGCCCCCAGGCCGCGCGGCAGGTCCGGCGACGCCGCCTGTCTCACCGCGTCGATCACGACAGCAACCACCGGTGTGGCGACCAGTACCGCGATGCCCACCGTGAACAGCGACCACCAGGGTCGCCCTGAGTACGCCGCCGGCGAGGGTCGTACCGCGGACGCTCTCTCGCGGACCAGGACGGCGGGTCGGCTCACTGGTAGCCGGCCTCGGCCAACAGGTCGACCGCGTCCGCATTCAGGTCACCGTACGCCTCGGCGTTCAGCGGCATCCGCTCGAACTTTCCGAATCCGGCGATCACTGGCTCTGGCTCGGTGTCGCGGTTGACCGGGTACTCGTGGTTGGCGTCGACGAAGTCGCTCTGCCCGGTCGTCGCCAACCACTCGATGAGCTGCTGGGCTTCTGCGGGGGCGTCGGACGACGCCACGACACCGGCGCCGGAGATGTTGACGTGGGTGCCGGCGCCGTCCTGGCTGGCCCAGAACAGCTCGACGTTGAGGTCAGGGTCGGCCTCGAGCTCGCGCGCCAGGTAGTAGTGGTTGTTGATCCCCACGTCGCACACGCCGGCGTCGATGGCTTCGAGCAGCAAGATGTCGTTGCTCATGATCTCGACGTCGTTGTCCACCCACCCCTGCACGATCTCGAGCGTCCTGTCACGCCCGTACAGGTCAATCAGGCTGGCGACGAGGGACTGGGTGTACGAGGCGGTCGAGTCACGCATGCACAGCCGGCCCTGCCACTTCGGGTCGGCCAGGGCGGCGTAGGTATCGGTGGTGTCGAGCTCGGACGGATCGACGGTGTCGGGGTTGTACGTCACTGTCCGAGCACGCATCGCCAGCCCGAACCAGCGACCGTCAGGGTCGCGCAGGTCCTTGGGGACCGCCTTGTCGAGGGTGGGCGAGCGCACCGCGGCGAGCTCGCCGCGCTCGGCGGCGTTCCACAGGCCGCCGGCGTCCACCGTCATGAAGACGTCGGCCGGTGTCTCGTCACCCTCGGCGTCGAGCCGCTCGAGCAGCTCGGCGTCGTCGCCGTAGATGAACTCGACGCTGACGCCCGTCTCGGCCTCGAACGCAGCGAACGCCTCCTCGAGGTCGTAGTGACGTGCGGAGTAGATCTGCAGGTCCGCCTCATCTCCGCCCCCGCCGAGGACACCGCAGGCTGAGACGGCAGTGGCGAGGACGGCGGTTGCCGCGACGAGGCAGGTTCGACGCACGGTGCTTCTCCTTGGGACGGCTGAGGCAAGTTAGGGGAGTCTAACCTCGCTCTGGTCACTTGCATAGGCAAGGGTTACCTAATATGTTGCAGCGGTGCACCCGTCCCCCGCCGAGACCGCCTCGGTAGCTTTCGTCGCCCGGCTCGCCGCCTTCGGCGACCGGCCCGCCCTGGTCACCCCCGACGCCGTGGTGTCGTACACCTCGTTGGCGGCGCGGGTCGAGGCCTTCGCCGCCAGGTTGGGTGACGCCCGCCGGCTGGTGCTGGTCGCCGGCGCCAACGAGGTCGAGCCGATCGTCGCGTACCTCGCGGCGCTGTCGTCCGGCCATCCGGTGATCTTGGTGCCGGGGGACAGCGAGACCAACCTCGCGGCGGTCGAGGAGGCGTACGACCCCGATGTCGTCGTCCGCGACGGGCAGATGGACGAGCGACGCGAGCTCACCGCGCATCACCTGCACCCCGGTCTTGCCCTGTTGCTCTCCACATCCGGCTCCACGGGATCACCGAAGCTGGTCCGGCTGTCGGCACAGAACGTCCAGTCCAACGCCGAGTCGATCGCCTCGTACCTGTCGATCCGGCCGTCGGACGTCGCCGCGACCACGCTGCCGATGCACTACTGCTACGGGCTGTCGGTGATCAACAGCCACCTGCTCGCCGGTGCCTCGCTGATGCTGACATCGCTGTCGGTCGTCGACCCGTGTTTCTGGGAGCAGTTCCGCGCGGCCGGTGGCACGACGCTCGCCGGGGTGCCGTACACCTTCGACCTGCTCGACCGGGTCGGCTTCGCGGACATGGACCTGCCGTCGCTGCGCTATCTCACGCAGGCCGGAGGGCAGATGGCGCCCGCACAGATCGAGCGCTACGCCGCGCTGGGGCGGCGCAAGGACTTCGAGCTCTTCGTGATGTACGGCCAGACCGAGGCCACCGCACGGATGGGCTACCTGCCGCCGGACCTGGCCTCGTCCTGCCCCACCGCCATCGGTCTGCCGATCCCCGGCGGGTCGTTCTCGCTCGCGCCGTTGCCGGAGATGCCGTTGGAGCGCTCCCGACCCGAGGCTCCCGCCGATGTCGGCGAGCTCGTCTACACCGGCGACAACGTGATGCTCGGGTACGCCGATTCGCCGACGGACCTGGCACTGGGACGCGTGGTGACCTCGTTGCGTACCGGCGACGTGGCCAGGCGGCGGCCCGACGGGCTCTACGAGATCATCGGTCGCCGCAACCGGTTCGCGAAGATCTTCGGCATGCGCATCGATCTCGACCAGGTCGAACGCGTCTTCGGCGTGGCAGGCGTCACGGCGTACTGCACAGGCGGTGACAGCGAGCTCATCGTCGCCGTCGAGTCCGACCACCACGCATCTGACATCGAGACGGTTGCCAAGCGGCAGCTCGGCCTGCCCGCAGGCGCGGTGCGGGTCTGCTTCCTGGCGGAGGTGCCTCGACTCGCGACAGGAAAACCCGACTACCGTTCGATCACTGCGCTTGCCGACGCGATGCGGCCGCCGGCCGGGCCGACCCCTGCGAGCAGCTTGACCGGCGTCGGCGACACGGATCGGGTCTCGCTGCGGCAGCTGTACGCCGAGCTGCTCGACCGCCCGGACGCCACCTGTGCGGACTCGTTCGTCACGCTCGACGGTGACTCACTGTCGTACGTCGAGATGTCGATCCGTCTTGAGGAGGTGCTCGGACACCTGCCGGCCGACTGGCACGTGACACCCATCGGGTCGCTCGCGTCGTCGACCCGCCGCCGCCCGCGGGGTTTTCGCTCACTAGAGACCAACGTGCTGCTCCGGGCGGTGGCGATCATCGTCATCGTGGCGACGCACGGCAACCTGTTCACGATCACTGGTGGAGCACACCTGCTGCTCGCCGTCGCCGGCTTCAACTTCGGCCGCTTCCACCTCAGCTCGGCGCCACGTCGAGAGCGAGTACGCCACGCCGCGACGTCGGTCCTGCGCATCGCCGTCCCGAGCATGGCGTGGATCGGCCTCGTCGCCCTGCTCGGCTCGACGTACACGTTGACCAATGCGCTCCTGCTCAACGGCGTCATCGGGCCGCCCGGTTGGACCGAGCCGGCGTGGCACTACTGGTTCATCGAGGCGATCGTCTACACCATGCTCGCGATGACCGCGCTGATCGCTGTTCCCTGGGTCGACCGGCTCGAGCGCCGGTGGTCCTTCTGGCTGCCGCTCGCCATGGTCGGGCTCGGCCTTCTCACCCGGTACGAGCTGATCAGCCTGCGCGGTGGTGACGTCATCCACCGGGCGCACATCATCTTCTGGTTGTTCGCGCTCGGCTGGGCGGCCGCCAAGGCCACGTCCACCTGGCAACGCGTCGCGCTGTCTGTGCTCACGATCGCCACGGTGCCCGGCTTCTTCGACGATTCGCCCCGCGAGCTCTTCGTCATCGTCGCGCTGCTGCTGCTGGTGTGGGTACGCAGCATCCGAGTGCCGTCGTACGTCGCCGGCCCCGCTGGCGTCCTCGCCTCGGCCTCGCTGTACATCTATCTCTCGCACTGGCAGATCTACCCGCACCTGGAGGACCGCTACCCGGTGCTCGCCGTGGCGGCGTCCCTCGCCGGCGGTGTCATCCTCTGGCAGGTCGTCACCAGGGCGCGCGGGTGGTTCCCCGCTTCGCTCGGAAGGACACGACACCTCACGTCTGACCGGGCTCGCTAGACGCTCGCGTACCGCTTCTGCGCGCGTTCCTTCGCCTTCGCCGCCTCGACCTCGCGGTCCTTCGGCGGTGCGGAGGTGACGAGGTCGTCGAGCAGGTGGGACGTGATGTGCGCGATCTCCTGGACCGCTCGGTCGAAGGCCTCGGCGTTGGCTTGCGACGGCTTCGTCGTACCGCTGACCTTGCGCACGTACTGCAGTGCAGCCGCCTGCACCTCGTCGTGGGTAGCGGCAGGCTCGAAGTTGTGGAGGGTACGAATGTTTCTGCACATGCATCCCACGGTAGGCCGCGCTGGAGTCCACGCAAAGCCTTTCGCGATTCGAACGACCGATGTACCTTGACCAAAATCGTCTCGATCCGGGGGGCCATTGACAAAGGGGAACCATGGCGAGCGCCAGCCAACCCCAGTCTTCCGAAGAGCACGTGGTCAACGAGTTCGGCTACCGCCAAGAGCTGCGCCGCACCCTTCGCCTCTTCTCGGTGTTCGCCGTCGCGTTCTCGATCATCTCGATCACGACCGGCATCTTCCTCAACTACTCCTTCGCCTACATGCAGCTCGGACCGGTAAGCATCTGGACCTGGCCGGTCGCCGCAGTCGGACAAACGCTGGTGGTACTCGTCCTGGCCGAGCTTGCGACCCGTATCCCGCTCGCCGGCGCGAACTACCAGTGGGCCTCGCGCGTCTGGTCGGCCCGACCTATGGGTGGTTCGTGGGTGCTCTCGGCGTGCTCAACCTCGCCGTGGGGTTGCCGGGCATCATGCTCCTCGCCGCTTCCCCGCTGCTGGCGTTCACGCTCGGCAACGATGCCCCCACCCCGCGGCTCACACTGTTCCTGGCGCTCCTCATCCTCACCATCGCCTACCTGGTCAACGCCATCAGCGTGCAGGTCGCGGCTCGGGTCAACAACGTCGCCGTCTTCACCGAGATCCTCGGCACGGTCGTCCTCGCCGTGGCGCTCTTCGTCCTGTGGGTGGCTGACTACAAGGAGACCGATCACGGCATTGGCTTCCTCGGCCAGTCGGCGCACCCGCCGGGACAGTCGTTGTGGTACTCGGTCGTGCTCGCCTCGCTGCTCGGCATCTACACGATCGTCGCGTTCGAGACCGCTGCCGACATGTCAGAAGAAGCGGTCGACGCGCAACGTTCGGTGCCGCGGGCGATGATCGGTGCCGTCGTCATCTCAGGTGTGCTCGGGATGATCGTGCTCATCGGCTTCACCATCGCCGTCCCCAACGACGCCGTGATCGCCGAATTTGGCCTGCCCGGCGTGTTCCAGTACTGGATCGGCGCCGAGCTGGCCAGGACCTTCGTCGGGATCGTGGTCTTCTCGATGTTCGCCCTCACGGTGGTCGGCGGTGCGGCTAGTGCCCGACTGCTGTACGCCATGGCGCGTGACAACATGCTTCCCGGTTCCAAAGCGCTCGCGAAGGTGAATCCACGGACCTTGACGCCGCTCCCGGCGCTGCTCGTGTCCTACCTGCTCTGCGTCTCCGTCATGCTGTACGGCTACAACAGCGGGAACGCCTTCGGGACGCTCGTGGGCGCCACCGCCCTGGCTCCGTACCTCGTCTACCTGCTCACGGTCATTGCCTACGGCGCGAAGCGTCGGCGGCTCGAGACACTGCCGGGCGCCTTCAACCTCGGCCGGTTCGCGGTGCCGGTGTTCGCGGCGGCGTTGCTGTGGCTGGTCGCCGCGGTGCTGGCGCTGTCCCTGCCGTCGGAGTTCCACCAGGCCGTCTACTACGTCGTCGGAGGTCTCGTGCTCGCGGCGCTCTGGTGGTTGTTCGCGCTTCGCCCGCGGATCGCCAACGGCACGGCCGGGGCGACGATGGTGCGCGACGCCCCAGGTCGCGACAGTCCGCGGTGACCGCAACCGCACGACCGTCCCCCGGAGCACCCCAGGCCTGGCGCAACTGGGCACGTAACCAGACAGCCTTCCCCGCAGGGGTGGAGCACCCGGCCGACGTCGCGGACATCGCGCGCACGGTGGAGCAGGCTGCCGCGGCAGGGCGAACGGTGAAAGTCGCCGGGTCGGGTCACTCCTTCACATCCGCGGCCGTCACCGACGGCACGTTGCTGCACCTGGACCGCCTCGATCGTCTGCTCGAGGCAGATGCTGAGACCGGCGTGGTCACGGTGCAGGCCGGGATGCCCCTGCACGTCCTGAACCGGACGCTTGCTCCGGCTGGTCTGGCGATGTCCAATCTCGGCGATATCGACCGCCAGACCGTCGCTGGCGCGATCTCGACCGGGACACACGGAACCGGTGCGCGGCTGGGCGGTCTGGCGACGCAGGTGCGAGGGCTCCAGATCGTCCTCGGGGACGGTTCGGTCGTGCAGTGCTCAGCCGCTGAAAGACCGGATCTGTTCAGCGCCGCCCGGGTCGGGCTCGGTGCGCTCGGGGTCCTGACGGCAGTGACTCTGCAGTGTGAGCCGTCGTTCGTCCTGCACGCCCGGGAGGAAGCGATGGCCATCGATGCGGTGCTGGGCAACTTCGACGAGATGGCCGAGCGCAACGAGCACTTCGAGTTCTTCTGGTTCCCCCACACCGACTCGGCGATGGTCAAGCAGAACAACCGACTGGCGCCCGGCGAGACACCACAGCCGCTCGGTCCGGTGCGGTCGTGGGTGGAGGAAGAGCTGCTCGCCAACACGGTGTTCGGCGCCGTCTGCCAGCTCGGCCTACGCCGACCCGCGCTGATCCCGAGGATCAACCGCCGCAGCGTACGGCTGTTGGGCGCCCGCACCTACACCGCGCCGTCACACGAGGTCTTCTCCTCCCCCCGCCGGGTGCGGTTCGTGGAGATGGAGTACGCCGTCCCCCGCGCCGCCGTGCACGAGGCGTTCGGCGCCATCCGGACCGTGATCGAGCGGGAGCGTCTGTCGGTGTCGTTCCCGGTCGAGGTCCGTGTGGCGCAGGGCGATGACATCGCGCTGTCGACGGCGTCGGGACGCGACACGGCGTACCTTGCGGTTCACATGTACCGGGGCGAGAAGGACTACGAGCGCTTCTTCCGTGCCGTCGAGCGCGAGCTGACCGCCTTGGAGGGCCGCCCGCACTGGGGCAAGCTGCACTACCGGAACGTGGCCGACCTCCGGCCGGCGTACCCCCAGTTCGGCGCGTTCCTCGCGGCCCGGGACCAGGCCGATCCCGCACGGGTGTTCCGCAACGACTATCTGGACCGGGTGCTCGGTCGGTGAGGCTCGCTGACCTGACGACGCCGGCACTCGTCCTCGACGAGGCCGCCCTCGAGCGCAACCTGTCGACGATGAGCAGCCATCGACCCGGCGCGCGGCTACGACCTCATGTCAAGGCGCACAAGACGACGGAGCTGGCCCGGCGCCAGCGCGCGCACGGACATCACGGCTTTACCCTGGCCACGGTCCGGGAGGTCGTCGGGATGGCCGAAGCGGGGCTTGGCGAGGACCTGCTGCTCGCCAACGAGGTGCTCGACATGCGACGGCTCGGCGCCGTGGTGCAGGGCGGTGCGCGCGTGACGGTGGCCGTCGACTCAGAGCCAATCGCGCGTGCGGCCGTCTCCGGAGGGGTCCTCGAAGTCCTGGTCGACGTCAACGTCGGACTCCCGAGGTGCGGTGTCGCCCCGGACGGCGCCGGCGCGTTGGCCGACCTGTGCCGCTCGATCGGGCTCGAGGTGCGGGGGGTCATGGGGTACGAGGGGCACCTGATGCTCCTCGCCGACCCCGCGGATCGCCTGCGGCAGACCGAGCAGTGCATGGAGCTGTTGCTGCGCGCGCACGCCGACGTCGGCGGCGACGTCATCTCCGGAGGCGGCACCGGCACGTGGACGAGCAACACCTGGGTCACCGAGCTGCAGGCGGGGTCGTACGCGTTGATGGACTCGGCCTACGGTGCGATCACCGACGTCCCGTTCGAGCAGGCGTTGACCGTGCTGACCACCATCGTCTCGGTGAGCGCCGCCGGCTGGGCTGTCGCGGACGCCGGGCTGAAGGCGTTCGGCATGGACCACGGCAACCCGACCGTCCCTGGCGCAGACGTGTGGTACTGCTCCGACGAGCACACGGTCTTCGCGATGAACGACGGCCTCGCGCCGCCGTCGGTCGGTGACCGGGTGCAGATGGTGCCCGCGCACGTCGATCCGACCTGCGCGCTGCACGAGCGGATGCACGTGGTGGAGTCTGAGGGCAACGTGCTGGAGAGCTGGCCGGTCGACCTCCGCGGCTGGTGACGCCCGGTCGTTCGCTCTAGGTCGGCAACGTCCGACCGAGGAAGTCGAGCGTCCGCTGCCAGGCGAGCGCAGAAGCCTCGGGGTGGTGGAACATGAAGTCGTCGTTGTCGAAGGCGTGGTTGGCGCCCTCGTACACCTCGAACTCGACCGGGCGGCCGTGGGCAGTCACTGCGCCGCGGACACGCTCGACCGTTGCGTTGTCGATGTACGCGTCGGCGAGGCCGAAGTGGTGCAGGCTCGGCGCGTTCACGTCTGGCGAAAGGTCCAGCAGGTCGGGGATCGACGATCCGTAGTAGCTGACCAGCGCGTCGGGTGAGTCCACCGCCGCCACATTGAAGGCCAGGCCGCCGCCGAGGCAGAAGCCGACCAGGCCGGTGCCGCCCCGCACCTCTTCGCGCCCCCGCAGGTGCTTGAGTGCGGCGACGGCGTCGCTGACGGCGATGTCCCAGTCCAGCCGGCCGGCCAGGCCCATGGCGTCGTCGAT
>JACCZT010000050.1 GCA_013695785.1 Nocardioidaceae bacterium
GGCAGCCACGGACCGACGCCGGCGGTCAGCAGCGCGGACGCGAGCAGGGACGTACACCCGAGCACGAACCCGAACCCAGGACCGAAGACCCGCCCCGCCAGGATCAGCAGGAAGAAGACGGTCTCGATCCCAGCCGTACCGGCGCCCACTGCCCGCACAGCGGCCTGCACCGCGGACAGCACCCCGAGCATGGCCAGCGCCTTGGAGTCCATCCCGCCCTCTGACACCTCGGCCAGGATGACGGCGATCACCACCGGCAGGAGCGCCATGAACATGAACGGCGCTTCAGTCTCGCTACTGCCCGCGCCCGGCTCGAATACCAGCGGCCAGCAGAACATCATGAGTCCGGCCAACGAGGCGAGAGTCAGGACCGCGGCCGAGCGCCGGCCGAGCCCGATCGCAGGCCCGATCACGACAGGGCCTGACGCACCTGGTCGACGGTGAGCCAGTCCGGTCCGAGGACCTTGGCGGTCTGCGGCGCGAACGCCGGCGACCCGCCGAGGACGTCGCGTGCGGCACCGTTGGCGACCACCTCGCCGTCGGCCATCACGACGGCGTCGTCGGCTACGGCCGCGACGAGCTCGACGTCGTGGGTGGCCACGACGACGGCGCGGCGCTGTTGCCTGAGCGCCCCGATGATCCCGGCCAGCGCCGTCTTGGCGGCGTAGTCCAGCCCACGCGTGGGTTCGTCGAGCAACAACACGCGTGGGCCGGCCGTCAGCTGGATCGCCAGGACGAGCGACAGCTTCTGGCCTTCGGACAGGTCCCGCGGGTGCCGGCCGTCAGCCACATCTGGCGCCAGCTCCTCCAGCAGCGCACGACAGGTGCCCACCGGGGCCCATGCCTCGGCGTCTGCGGCGGCGCACTCCGCGGCGACAGACTCCAGGTACAGCAGGTCGCTCGCGGTCTGCGGGACCAGACCGATGAGTGTGCGCGCGGCCCGGCGGGACAAGCTCTTTGGGTCCTTCTTTTCGACGCTGACCTCTCCACCGTGTCGCGGTCCTGAACCCTGCAACGCCCAGAGCAGCGACGACTTGCCCGATCCGTTGCGTCCCATCAGCGCGACGACCGATCCGGGGTGTACCTCGAGGTCGACCTTGCGCACGGCGACCGCTGTCCCGTACCGCACCACGACGTCGCTGGCCCGCAGCAGTGGTTCGCCGGTGGCGCGCGCGCGCCCCACGGGCCGGGGCGCGGTCGAGAGACGTCCGCGCAACCCCACAGCGTGGCGGCGTGCATCGCGTACCGACAGCGGAAGCGGGTCCCAACCGGCGTAGCGGCCGAGCTCGATCAACGGCGGTGCCACCGGCGAGTTCGCCAGGACGTCGGCGGGCGCACCGTCGTTCACGCTGCCACGGCCGTCGACGAAGAACATCCGGTCGGCGAACGGGACGACCCGCTCGAGCCTGTGCTCGGCCAGGACGACCGTCGTCCCCAGGTCGGTGACAAGCCGCGACAAGGTGGCGAGCACGTCCTCGGCCGCCGTCGGGTCGAGAGCGCTCGTGGGTTCGTCCAGGACGAGGACCGGGGGGTGCATCGTCAGGACAGAGCCGATGGCGACCCGCTGTTGCTGGCCGCCGGACAGCGTTCGCAGCGACCGCCGCCGCAGGTCGGCGATGCCGAGCAGGTCGAGGGTCTCCTCGACCCGTCGGCGCATGGCCTGCGGCTCCAGGCCGAGCTGTTCCATGCCGTACGCGAGCTCGTCCTCGACGACGTCGGTGACGAACCCCGCGAGCGGGTCCTGGCCGACCACGCCGACCAGGTGGGCGAGCTCGCGTGGCGGGTTGGCGCTGGTGACGGCACCGTCGATGTGCACCGTCCCCTCGAGGTGTCCGCCGGTGAAGTGCGGCACCAGTCCGTTGAGGGTGCCGAGCAGCGTCGACTTGCCCGCTCCGGTACGCCCGGTGACCACCACGAGCTCGCCTTCGCCGATGGACAGGTCGACGTCGCACAGCGTCGCGTCGGACGCACCGTCGTACCAGAAGGACACCCGCGAGAGTTCGATCACGCGATCGCCCCGGCCGGCATGCGGTCCGCGTCCGCGCTCACGTGGGTGGGTCGCGGCGGCGGACTGACCCAGGCCGGGAGCGTCCCGATGAGCACGCCGAGCAGCGGCGCCCAGGTCAGCGGCGGCCAGGTCGCGGAGACGACTGCCGGCACCAGGGTCGCGGCCGATGCGCCCTCGCCGACGGCGACCAGGACAGACGCGACCGCTAGTCCGCATGCCGCTACGGCGACCTCGGCGGCGTGCCAGTGGTCGGGGCGGTAACGGGTCCGTTGCACGCGTCGGCCGGCGATGACGAACCCGGTGCCCGCCAGCACCAGCCCGACGACAAGCATCGGCGCGGCGAGGTATCGCGGCGTCAGGGTGTCCAGCGTCGCGTAGACGCCGACGCACATGCCGACGAGGCCGGCGACAAGGAGGGTTCCGGTGGTGGCACGCGTACGGCGATCGAGCCCACCGGCCCGTCCGTACCCTCGCGAGTCCATCGACGCGGCGAGCTGCAGCGATCGGTCGAGGGCGTCCTCGAGCACCGGGATGACCAGCGAGCGCAGGGCGCGCACCCCCTTGCCGACGTCACCGCGCAGGCGCCGGGCACGGCGAACGCGGACCAGGCTCTCGGACAGCTGGGGGAAGAACGAGAGCGCGACGACGACGGCAGCACCCACCTCGTACAGCGCCGAGGGCATCGAGCGCAGGAGCCGCTTGGGGTTGGCCAGGGCGTTGGCGGCACCGAGACAGACCACCATGGTCGCCAACCGGAGGCCGTCGTAGAGCCCGGCGAGGACGGATTCGGCTGAGACGGCGCCGAGCAACCGGATCCCGGCCGCCACCTCGGGCAACGGGATCTCGGGAAGAGTGAACAGGACCGTGCTGCCCTCGGCGCCGCCGAAGACGATGCGGAACACCACGCGGGTGATGACGATCAGGGCGCCCAACCACAGGTAGAGCCGGAACGACAGCGCCCAAGGTGCATCCGACCGGCGCGCGACGACGACGTACCCGGCCACGGCGACGATCGTGAGCAGGAGCCACGGGTTGGTCGTCCGGCTCGCCGCGACCGCGAGTCCCAGTGCCCACGCCCACCAGGCCGCTGGATGCAGGTCACGCGGCAGTGGGTACGCCTGCCCGGCCATCGCTCAGGCGCTCCGTTGCACGCGCCGGCGACGGGCAGCCACCGCGCCCAGCACCCCCAGCACGATCACGGCGGCCCCGGCGGCGATGGGGGCGGCGGGGTTGCTGTCCGAGACGCTCGCGGCGTCGAGGTCGGGCTGGTCCTCGCCGCCGGTGACTGTGACGTCCGCCGTCGGTGCCGAGGTCGGCGCGGATGTCGGCGCGGACGTCGGACCGGCGCTGGCGCGGGGCCTGGGTGGGGGAAGGTCTCTAGCGTCGTCGTTTCCGGCGCGTCCACCGCTGCTCGCGCCGCCGCCGGTGCCACCACCCGAACCCGCGCCGCCACCGGCCGGACCGGTGTCGCTGCCGCGGTCCTCGGGCGGACCGACGTCGGGCCGTACCGGCGCCACACCAGGGGATGCGGGCGAACCGGTGGGCTGGTTGAGCGAGAACGCCCAACCCTCGAAGCCACCGGGTGTCACGGTCGCCGTGCTGGCGCCGTACTGGCTGTACTCCCAGGAGCCACCGTTGTCGGCATGCCAGTACGACCAGGAGGCCGCCGTCGGCGGGGTGTCCAAGCACGACTCGCGGTAGCCGTCATCCCCGTCGAGCTCGAGCCGCTGGGTGGCGCTGGGTTGGTTCTCGATCCGGCAGATGAAGCCCTCACCGAAGCGTTGCGTGCCCTCGATCTGGAAGCCGGCATCCTTCAGCGCCTCCAGGCCGGATCCGGCGTCGCCGTCCGGCGCACAGCGCACGATCACCGGACCGTCCAAGGCACTGGCGTCGACGACCACAGTCACACCGCTGCCGTCCGTGCAGTAGCCGGGCGTCCCCTGGTCGTCGTCGATTGAAGATACGGAGGCGGCAGCCAGCACCGGCAGGAACACCAGCGCCGCCACGGCCAGTGCCCCGCACAGTCTCCGCAGCCGTACGTTCATCGAGCTGACCCGAGCCGGTGTCGACGGACCAGGCGCCGGCCGAGCAACATGATCGCGACG
>JACCZT010000073.1 GCA_013695785.1 Nocardioidaceae bacterium
TCGGGCGTGCCGAGCGCGGCCCGCTAAGGAGCGGCTGTCTCCACGGGCTGCTCGTCCACTGGGACGGGGCGGTCCTTGAGCCGGTTCTCCTTGATGAAGAACGACACCACGAACGCGATCGCCACGATCGGCAGCGCCGCAAGGAACACCTCGCTCAAGGAGGAGGAGAACGCCTCGATCACCTTGTCGCGGACAGGCGGCGGCAGCGAGGCGATCTTGCTGGTGTCACTGGTGTCGATGCCGGCGTCTGCGACAGCGCTACCGAACGCGACGGTGAGATGGTGGTCGAGGCGGCTGTTGAGGATCGCGCCGAACAACGCAGTGCCGAAGGTCCCGCCGAGAGCGCGGAAGAACGTCACCGAGCTGGTCGCGGCTCCCATGTGACGACGGTCGACGGAGTTCTGTACGGCCGTGACAACGATCTGCATGCCGCAGCCCAATCCGAGACCGACCAGCACCATGCCCCCCGCGACATGCCAGTACGGGCTGTCGACGCCGAGCCCCGACAGGACGAGCAGGCCGAGCGCGACGAGGAACGAACCTATGATCGGGAACACCTTGTAACGGCCGGTACGGCTCATGACCTGTCCTGAGGTGATCGAGGTGGTCATGAGGCCGGCCACGATCGGCAGCATCGCCAGCCCCGATCTGGTGGGACTCATCCCCGCGACGACCTGCAGGTAGAGCGGCAGGAAGATCAGTGCGCCGAACATCGCGATGCCGATGATGAACGCGTACAGGTTGGCCGTGGAGAAGACCGAGTTCGCGAACAGCTCCATCGGGATGATCGGCTCGGCCACGCGCCGCTCGACCAGTACGAAGGCGACAGCGAGCACGAGCGCGAGAGAGATGAGGCCGAGCGCGTACGGCGACAGCCACCCGTAGTCGTCCGACGGACCGGCCCATGCGGTGTAGAGCAGCAGCGAGGTCACCGAGCCGACCACCAGCGCGGCGCCGAAGTAGTCGATGGTGTGCTCACGGCGTACGTGGTGCAGCTTGAGCGCCGCCGACGTCACGACGAGCGCCACGATGCCGATCGGGACGTTGATCCAGAAGATCCACTGCCAGCCCGGACCGTCGGCGAACCAACCGCCGAGGACGGGCCCGAGCACGCTCGAGGTGGCGAACACCGCGCCCATGTAGCCGCCGTAGCGGCCACGCTCACGGGGCGGGACGATGTCTCCGATTGTGGCGAGGGCGAGGGCGATCAGCCCGCCACCGCCGATGCCCTGCACGGCGCGAAAGGCGATCAGCTGTTCGATGCTGCTGCTGAAACCCGAGAGCAGGGACCCGGCCACGAAGACGATGATCGCGATCTGGAAGATCAACCGGCGGCCGTACAGGTCGGAGATCTTGCCCCACAGCGGAGTCGCGGCGGTCGAGGTGAGGAGGTACGCGGTGACGACCCAGCTGAGCTTGTCCAGACCCTGCAGGTCCGAGGTGATCCTCGGCAGCGCCGTCCCGACGATGCTCTGGTCGAGGGCGGCGAGGAACATGCCGGCCATCAGCCCGCCGAGGACGATGAGGATCTGCCGGTGCGGCAAGTACCCGCCGTCAACCGGCGCCTCAGTTGGTTGCATCAGTCAACCTTAGCAATTTCCTCGCGGCTCACCATCTCGAGCAGGTGTGATCTCGGTGACTATGGTGGGACGGTGAGCTCCGCCGAGACCGTCCCGGACGTCAGCCTGTCCGACATCGAGGCCGCCCGGCGGTTGCTCGAGGGGGTCGCGCTCACGACACCGGTGGAGGAGTCGCGCTGGCTCACCAAGGCAGTCGGTGCGCCGGTGGTCCTCAAGTGCGAGAACCTGCAGCGAGCCGGATCGTTCAAGATCCGTGGGGCGTACGTCCGCATCGCCCGGCTCACTGACGCCGAGCGCGCACGTGGGGTGGTCGCGGCGAGCGCCGGCAACCACGCTCAAGGCGTTGCACTGGCCGCGTCGTTGCTGGGCACGCACTCGACGGTGTTCATGCCCGAGGGCGCTCCGATCCCCAAGGAGAGTGCGACCCGGGCGTACGGCGCCGACGTGCAGTTCGCCGGCCCGAACGTCGAGACGGCCCTGGTCGCCGCCCAGGAGTTCGCCGACCGCACCGGCGCGGTGCTGATCCATCCCTTCGACCACCCCGACATCGTGGCAGGTCAGGCGACCCTCGGCCTCGAGCTCCTCGAGCAGGTCCCAGACCTCGCCACGGTCGTGGTCTCGGTCGGCGGCGGTGGTCTCGCGGCCGGTACCGCGACTGCCATCCATGCGATACGGCCTGACGTGCGCGTCATCGGTGTCCAGGCCGAGCGCGCGGCGGCGTACCCGGTCTCCCTCCGCGAAGGGAGCCCCGTGACCGTGCCGTGCCAGCCGACGATTGCCGACGGCATAGCCATCGCCCGGCCCGGTGCGGTGCCCTTCGCGGCGATCACGCGCCACCTGGACGGCGTGGTGACCGTCAGTGAGGACTCCCTGAGCCGGGCCCTGCTGTCGATGCTCGAGCGCGCCAAGCTGCTCGTGGAGCCCGCGGGGGCGGCTGCCGTCGCCGGCCTGCTCGAACACCGCGAGTCGATAGTCGACGGGCGGGGGACTGTCGTCGCGGTGCTCACCGGCGGCAACATCGATCCGCTCCTGCTGAT
This sequence comes from Nocardioidaceae bacterium, assembly GCA_013695785.1. Taxonomy (GTDB): domain Bacteria; phylum Actinomycetota; class Actinomycetes; order Propionibacteriales; family Nocardioidaceae; genus JACCZT01. The sequence goes on from JACCZT010000073.1 coordinate 2,618, forward strand.
GCAGGTGATCCGGCACGGGATGGCCTCGGCCGGGCGTTACCTGTCCCTGCGGGTCAAGATTCCCGACCGCCCCGGTGGGTTGGTACACCTGCTCACCGAGCTGGCTCAGCTGCAGGTCAACGTGCTGGACGTGGTGCACGAACGCACCTCGGCGTCGCTGCACGTCGACGAGGTCGAGGTCTCGTTGCAGCTGGAGACCCGCGGTGCCTCGCACGCGGCGCGCGTCACCGCACACCTGCAGGACAAGAAGTACGCCTACCGCATGCTCTGAGCGGTAGCGGCCGGGCGGGCGGGGTCGCTCAGGCGGCGAACGGCTTGGCGTTGAGCACCTTGACGGTGACGTTGGTGCCGTTGGGCGCGGCGTAGGTTGCCGAGTCGCCCTTGCGCTTGCCGCTGATGGCGGCACCGAGAGGTGACTGCGGTGAGTAGACGTCCATGTCCACCGAGTCGTCGAGCGCCAGGAGCTCACGTGAGCCCAGCAGGAAGGTCTCGTCGCCGTGTTCGCCCTCGAAGTGGATCGTGACGATCATGCCGGGCTCGACCAGACCGTCGTCCTCGCGCTGCTCGCCGACCTCGGCACGGTTCATCATGTCCTCGAGCTGGCGGATGCGGGCCTCCTGCTTGCCCTGCTCGTCCTTGGCGGCGTGGTAGCCGCCGTTCTCCTTCAGGTCGCCCTCGTCGCGGGCCTCCCCGATGCGGGCGGAGAGTTCTTGGCGCGCGGGACCACGAAGATGATCGAGCTCTTCCTGCAATCGGTCGTACGCCTCCTGGGTGACCCAGAGGGTGTTCTCTTCGCTGCGCATGTTCGTGGTCATGGTGTCGCTGCTCCTTGGATATGAACGCACCCCGAGGTTCAACCCGGGGTGGATGCATCAGCCTACCAAAGTCGACCATGCGAGACGCTCAGCTGCTGGCGTCGCAGCCGCGGAGCAGCCCGGTCACGGCGCGGCGCTCGGTGGTGATCTCGGCGGTGACACCGGTGGCGCCGGCTGCACCGGCGGGGACCTGGACCGTGCGCTCGCCGACGACAGCGTGGTCGGCTGCCATGGCGTACACCTCGCAGGTGGCCGCAGCACCGTCGGCGCGATCGAGCCGGAGCTCGACGCGGGTGGTGTCGTCCGAGACCACCTCGTACCCGAACACCTGGGCATCGACGGGCCGGTTGGCCTGCGCCTGAGATGACCACCACGCCCACCCGACGCCGAGGAGCAGCGCGACCACGACGAACGCCGGCCACACCCAGCGGGGCCGGGTCGTGCCGCCGTGCCGGTCGTGGTGACCGCGCCCGTAGCGGGCGACGGACAGATCCGGCGACGATCCGGGTGGGGCGGGCATGGAATCATTGTCGCGCACCGGCAGTTGGGCTGGGCGGGGAGTCGTACCACCGAGGAGAGCTGTGGCCGAACGATTGCGTCTGATGCACGTGCATGCGCATCCTGACGACGAGTCCAGCAAGGGGGCTGCCTCGACGGCGAGGTACGTCGCCGAGGGCGTCGACGTGCACGTCGCCACGTGTACCGGTGGCGAACGCGGCTCCATCCTCAACCCGAGCTTCAAGCACCCGGGCATCGAGGACAACCCCGAGCTGATCGGCGAGATCCGGCGCGAGGAGATGGTCCGCGCCCGCGAGATCCTCGGCGTGACCCAGGACTGGCTCGGCTTTGCCGACTCCGGCTGGCCCGAGGGCGATCCCAAGCCACCGCTGCCCGAGGGATGCTTCGCGCTGCTGTCTGTCGAGGAGGCGGCCAAGCCGCTGGTCGCGCTGATGCGCTCGTTCCGGCCACACGTCGTCACCACCTACGACGAGAACGGTGGATATCCCCACCCCGATCACATCATGTGTCACAAGATCGGCGTGGCCGCGTTCGAGGCAGCGGGCGACCCGGAGGCCTACCCCGACTGCGGGGAGCACTGGCAGCCCAAGAAGCTGTACTACCAGCACGGCTTCAACCGGGCGCGGACACTGGCGGTGCACGAGGAGATGCTGCGTCGAGGCCTGGAGTCGCCGTACACAGATCGGTTGAAGGACTGGAAGGCAGACCCCGAGCACGACGCCCGCGTCACCACCCGGGTGCCGTGCTCTGACTATTTCGGGGTACGCGACCGTGCGCTGCTTGCCCACGCGACCCAGATCGACCCTGACGGGTGGTGGTTCGCGGTGCCTGAGGACGTGCAAGCGGCGGTCTGGCCGACCGAGGACTTCGAGCTCGTACACAGCCATGTGCCGACGCAGGTGCCCGAGGACGACCTGTTTGCGGGGCTCCGCTGAACGCTGGGTGCGGGGCTAGGGTGGAGCCATGAGTGTCCCGTCCGCCGCCGCCTCGGTGTCGAGCCTGCTGACGGCGTACAACCCCGAGGACGTCAAGCCTGGCTGGCTCGGTTTCAGCGTCGTGATGGCGCTCATCGTCGCTCTCGCGGTGCTGATGCGCAGCTTCGCCAAGCAGCTCAAGCGGGTCGACTTCGACGAGGACGCCGACCCGAGCGCGGCCGAACCGGAGGAGCGGTCCGACGACCGCTGATCGACGATGTCGTCGGTCTCAGACCCAGCCGCTCACCGCGACCAGCAGGTCGACCGCGGTGCCGCTGTCGGTCGTACGGTCCACATGCTCGAACCTGCGGATGCGCGCGCCCGACAACGCCGTCGCAAGCTGCCCGACATCGGGGAGTACGTCGGGGTCGCTCGGTCCGCCCGTACCGTGCTCGAGGTTCTCCAAGGCATGGCCTAGGTAGAGCACCTCCCCGCCCGGGGCGAGCCAACCCATCGCCCGCGACAGGACAGCGGCGAGGCCGGGCACGTGCAGGTACGTGATCAGCACGAGATCGACCGGTCGTCCCGGCGACCAGACGAGTGCGTCACCGACCTCCCAGGCGACCGCGTCAGCGCCGGACCGAGCGCGAGCCTGCCCGATCGCCACCGGTGAGAAGTCGACGGCGGCGACGTCCCAGCCGCGCTCGGCGAGCCACACGGCATTGCGCCCGTCACCGCAGGCGATGTCGACAGCCACCCCCGGAGTACGGTCCGTCAGTTCGGTGACGACGGTGGCGTTGGCCGCCTCGCCCCACATCGCCGGCATCGCGGCGTACTTCAGGTCCCAGTGCTTGGCGTCCATGGAGCCCAATCTAGGGCAGGTGTCAGTCCCGAAGATCGGCCGGCGACCTAGTCGGACGACGCTTCAGCGGGAGACTCTCAAGCCGTGATCGAGAGTGTCCCGCGGAGCGCCTTGTCGTTCTGGAGGCGTAACGCCTCCTGGATCTCCTGCCATTGCGTGCACGGCGTCAGATCAGCCGCATCGCCAGCGAAATAGGCGTCCTGCTGCCGCCGCTTGCGCGAGCACTCGAGGTTGCGGATCAGGTCGCCGCGCCTGGCAGGATGGCCAGATGGACTACCTGCAACGCTCAACCGCACTCGCGGACATGGTCCCCGCCGCGTGGCGCGAGTTTGCCGGCCAGATGGCCGGCCGCCTGCGAGCGAGCCCGCCGCAGAAGCCCCTCGAAGTGCTGCTCTCGGACGGCGACGTCGAGGTGCAGATCGTCAACGATGCGTTCTGGGCCAACGACACGGGCCTTCCCGAGTCGTTCTACCTCGGCGGCTACCTCGGCCACCTGCTGCCGCAGACACAGCTGGGACCGCTCTTCGACGAGATCATCAAGGACGACCTCGTGACGGTCGACTTCACTGCCGCGGGAGCCACCGCTCTGGCCTGTCTCGCGTTGGATCACGGCGGTGCGCAGCCCGACGCCGTTCGCCTCACCGTGGAGGGTGACCTCGCCGACGAACCGATCCCCGAATAGGTGTCCCCATGGCGAACCGACTTGCCGGCGCCACCAGCCCGTACCTGCTGCAGCACAGGGACAATCCTGTCGACTGGTACGAGTGGGGTGACGACGCCTTCGCTGCGGCCAAGGAACGCGACGTCCCGATCCTGCTGAGCATCGGGTACGTCGCATGCCACTGGTGCCACGTCATGGCGCACGAGTCCGGCGCCCCCGTCCCGCTGTTCACCGGTCGCGACGTCATCGATGGACACGCTGCCGCCTACGTGTGCCGCGGCTTCGTCTGTGAGCGTCCCGTCACCCACCCCGACCAGCTGCGGCTCTGACACGGCCGGTCGCCAGCCGCGCGGCGGCCGAGTGACGCCGCCGTGCGCCGCCGCCACCGACGATCACGCGCACTTCTCCGGGCTTGGCGTCACTTCTCCAGGGTTGCGACCCCGGTGAAGTGACGCTGTACCAGGAGAACCTGGTACAGCTGGGGCAGCAGGGGCCAGAACCTGCGGATGGAGGGGCCAGAACCTGCGGATGACGGGTCAGCGGAGGGAGTAGGCGGCAATCGATACGCCGACGTAGTGGGTGGCGAAGGCGACGATGGTGAAGCTGTGGAAGATCTCGTGGAAGCCGAACCAGCGAGGGAACGGGTCCGGCTTCTCGAAGGCGTAGACGACGCCTCCGATCGTGTAGAGCAGACCTCCGGCGACGATGCAGACCAGCACGGCAGGCGACGCGGCGGCGGCGAAGTCCGCCGTCCAGAAGACGGCCGCCCACCCCATCGCGAGATAGATCGGCACGTACAACCAGCGCGGAGCATCCAACCAGAAGACGCGGAACGCCACTCCGAGGATGGCGCCGCACCACACCAGCAGCAGCAGGATCTGGGCATCACTGCGATCGAGCAGCAGCACCGTGAAAGGTGTGTACGAGCCGGCGATGAGCAAGAAGATGTTGGCGTGGTCGAAGCGTTTGAGGCGCTGATGAACGTTCGGGGACCATCGCCCCGCGTGATAGACCGCGCTGACCCCGAACAACAACAGCGCGCTCGCCATGAACACGGCGGCCGCCACCTTGAGCTCCCACCCCGGCGACAGCGCGATGAGTACGATGAACGCTGCGAGAGCAAGCGGCCAGGTGGCGGCGTGCAACCACCCGCGCAGCTTGGGCTTGATCTCCTCAGCGGCGTCCCGGACGAGCTCACTCACCTCTGAGGTGAGTGACGGGTCGCGCTCGGGCTCGCTCATGCGGCCAGGTTAGCCAGGGCGTCGATGCACCGAAGACAAGACTCAGGTTTGGCGACGTGAGAGGACGGAGAAGGCGACGATGGCGGTCAGTGATCTTGTCTACGGCATCTACGAGCGTCATCTCGAGCGCAACCTCAACGCCCGCCAGATCCCCAAGCACGTCGGCGCCATCGTGGACGGCAACCGCAGGTGGGCCAAGGGTGCCCGCGCCGAGGTCACCGACGGCTACCGGGCCGGCGCCGACAAGATCGTGGAGTTCCTGGGGTGGTGCGACGACATCGACGTCGAGGTCGTCACCTTGTGGTTGCTGTCGACGGACAACCTGCAGCGGCCGGCCGAGGAGGTCGCAGCTCTGCTCGCGGCGATCGAAGACCTCGTCGTCGCGCTCACCGAGCAACGCCGCTGGCCGTTGCGGCTCATCGGCAACCTCGACCTACTCCCCGAGCCGAGTGCCGGCCGCCTACGGGTAGCAGCCCAGTCCACCGCCGACGTCCAAGCGATGACCGTCAACATCTGCATCAGCTACGGCGGTCGCCAGGAGCTCACCGACGCCATGCGCTCGTTGCTGCTGGCCGAGGCTGCAGGAGGTGCGAGCCTGCGGGAGGTGGCGGAGCGGCTCGACGTGGAGCACATCGCGGAGCACCTCTACACCAAGGGCCAACCCGACCCCGACCTCGTCATCCGTACCTCCGGTGAGCAACGACTCTCGGGCTTCCTGCTCTGGCAGAGCGTGCACAGCGAGTTCTACTTCAGCGACGCCCTCTGGCCGGCGTTCCGCCGGATCGACTTCCTGCGCGCCCTGCGCTCCTACGCCGCCCGCGACCGCCGCTACGGCCAGTAGTCACAGCCGCGGACCGTACGACCCGGTTCATCTCTCCTAGGGCGTGTCGTACGCCCGGAGCCAACCACCCGGACGTACGTTTTGCTCAGTGGCAGGCGGGGAAGCCGGCCACCGCGGGAGGCCCCTGGTGCACACGAGCTGCGGTCGAGCAGGACCGTGCTGGCGCGCGCCCGGTCACGGAGGGGCTGCCCCCGGCCCCTCGGTCGCGTTCCCGGTCCGAGCACACAACTGACGGACCGGGCGCGGGTGCGCGCACGGGCCTTGAGGAGACCACCGTGGCTGCATCGCCCCGCGTGACCCAACCCGGCTCCGAACACCGCAAGAGCGCACGCGCCAAGCCCCACACGTACGTCCTGGACACGAGCGTGCTGCTCGCCGATCCCGGGGCGATCAACCGGTTCGCCGAGCACGAGGTCGTCCTCCCGGTCGTCGTGATCACCGAGCTCGAAGGCAAGCGCAACCATCCTGAGCTGGGCTACTTCGCGCGGTCCGCGTTGCGTCTGCTCGACGAGCTCCGGGTCCGCCACGGCACGCTGGACACTCCGTTGCCGATCAACGAGGAAGGCGGGACGATCCGGGTCGAGCTCAACCACACGGACTCCTCGGCACTCCCATCGGGTTTCCGGCTCGGCGACAACGACACCAGGATCTTGTCGGTGGCCAAGAACCTCGCCAACGAGGGGTACGACGTCACCTTGGTCTCCAAGGACCTGCCGATGCGCGTCAAGGCGTCCTCGGTGGGGCTGACGTCCGAGGAGTACCGCGCCGAGCTCGCGCCGGAGTCCGGCTGGACCGGCATGACCGAGCTCGACGTGACCAGCGAGGACGTCTCGGTGCTGTACGAGGCGGGGGTGCTCGACCTGGCCGAGGCGCGCGAGCTGCCCTGCCACACCGGCCTGGTGCTGCTGTCCGAGCGCGGCAGCGCCCTCGGTCGGGTCGACCCGGACAAGCAGGTGCGCCTGGTGCGCGGCGACCGGGAGGCGTTCGGCCTCCGCGGCCGCTCGGCCGAGCAGCGCATCGCACTCGACCTGCTCCTGGACCCGGACGTCGGGATCGTCTCCATGGGCGGCCGGGCCGGCACCGGCAAGTCAGCCCTCGCCCTGTGCGCCGGACTGGAAGCGGTGATGGAACGCCGCCAGCACAACAAGGTCATCGTGTTCCGTCCGCTGTACGCCGTCGGCGGCCAGGAGCTCGGCTACCTGCCGGGAAGTGAGTCCGAGAAGATGGGGCCCTGGGCGCAGGCCGTCTTCGACACGCTCGGCGCGGTCGCCTCGGGCGACATCATCGACGAGGTCATCGACCGGGGAATGCTCGAGGTGCTGCCACTGACCCACATCCGTGGCCGGTCGCTGCACGACGCCTTCGTCATCGTCGACGAGGCGCAGTCGCTCGAACGCAACGTGTTGCTGACCGTTCTCTCGCGCATCGGCGCCAACTCCAAGGTGGTGCTGACCCACGACGTGGCCCAGCGCGACAACCTGCGGGTCGGACGCTACGACGGTGTGGTGGCGGTGGTCGAGAAGCTCAAGGGCCATCCGCTTTTCGCCCACGTCACCCTGACCCGTTCCGAGCGCAGCCCGATCGCCGCGCTCGTCACCGAGATGCTGGAGGACATCACCCTCTGAACCGCGCGCTCGGCCAGATCCCGTCGGGCGTTTCGTCCCGTTGGAGGGGGTCGCGACCCTTGTCGAGCAGACAGAACAGCCGTGTGGCAGTGTGACGCGCATGACACCCCGGACACCCTATCGGCGCCTCGCGCTCGGGCTCGCCGCCGTTCTGGCGGGCTCGATGACGCTCGCCGCGTGTGGGTCGGGCTCCTCGAGCTCGGGCACGCCCACGCTGACCTGGTACATCAACCCCGACGTCGGCAATCTCGACGCCTCGCTGGGCGGCCAGGCCACGATCGCGCAGAACTGCACCGAGGACGCCGGCGGCGACTACGCGATCGATGTCGAGCTGCTTCCCAACGACGCCTCGCAGCAGCGCGAACAGCTGGTGCGCCGCCTTGCCGCCGGCGACAGCGCGATCGACCTGATGAGCCTCGACCCCGCATTCACCGCCGAGTTCGCCAACGCGGACTTCCTCGCACCTGTCCCCAGCGACGTCGAGTCGACCCTCACCGACGGCGTGCTCGACGGCGCGATCAAGGCCGCGGAGTTCGACGGCAAGCTGATTGCCGCGCCGTTCTGGTCCAACACCCAGGTGTTGTGGTACCGCAAGTCGGTCGTCGACAAGGCCGGCCTGGACATGTCCAAACCGGTCACCTGGTCGCAGATCATCGAGGCCGCGCAGCAGACGGGCACCACCGTCCAGGTCCAGGGCAAGCGGTACGAGGGCTACGCCGTCTGGCTCAACGCGCTGATCACATCTGCCGGCGGCAGCATCGTGACCGACACCGGAGCCGGACGGGACGCGACCATCGACGTCGACTCCGATGCCGGCAGGCAGGCCGCGGAGGTCGTGCAGCAGCTCGCCGATTCCGGTGCCGCCAACGCCGCACTGTCCAACACCGACGAAGGGCTGGCGCAGGCGGGCTTCACCGCTGCCGACGGCGGGTTCATGGTCAACTGGGAGTACATCTACGCCGACCCTGCCTCTGCGGAGGTCAAGGACGACATCGGCTGGGCGGCGTACCCGCGGGTGGACCCCGCGATGAGAAGCACCCCACCGTTCGGCGGGATCAACATCGGCGTCTCAGCATTCTCGGACTACCCCGAGCTGGGGTACGACGCGGCGGCGTGCATCACCTCGGCGGAGAACGAGAAGCTCTACGCGATCAACTCCGGCAACCAGGCCAGCCGCGCCAGCGTCTACGAGGACTCCGAGATCAAGGCGAAGTACCCGATGGCCGGGCTGTGGAAGAAGAGCATCGACAACGCCGCGCCGCGCCCGCTGACGCCGTACTGGACCGACATCAGCGCAGCGCTGGTCGCGTCTTGGCACCCGCAGTCCGCGGTCGATCCGGAGTCCACGCCGGCTGCGTCGCAGCAGTACATCAGCGACGTCTTGGAAGGGAAGGCGCTGCTATGAGCACGCTCGCTCAGAACGTGGGTGCGTGATGGCGACGGCCACGCTTCCCGACACCGCCGAGACCAACAAGCCTGCCAAGCCCGCGAAGGCGCGGCCGAGCGACCGGGCTCGGTCGGAGAACCGCGTCGGCTGGCGGCTCGCCGGGCCGGCGGTCTTCGTCATGCTGCTGGTCACGGCGTGGCCGATGCTGCGTGCGCTGTACCTCTCGCTCTTCAACTACCGCCTCACCGACCCCGACGCCCGCGAGTTCGTGTGGTTCCAGAACTTCGGTGTGGTGCTGAGCGACCCGCTCTGGTGGAAGGCGGTCGGAGTTGCGGTGCTCATCATGGTCGTCACCGTCGCCATCGAGCTCGTGATCGGCTTCGCCTTCGCCGTGGTGATGCACCGGATCATCTTCGCTCGCGGAGTCGTGCGCACCTCGATCCTGGTGCCGTACGGCATCATTACCGTCGTCTCGGCGTACGCCTGGCTGTACGCGTTCCAGACCGGCAGCGGGTTCGTCAACCAGTGGTTCCACCTCGGCGCAGACCAGAACACCTTCGGCGGGTTCTGGGGGTCGATCCTGGTGATCTGTCTCGCGGAGATCTGGAAGACCACGCCGTTCGTGTCCCTGCTGCTTCTCGCCGGCCTCGCACAGGTGCCCGAAGACATGCTCGAAGCGGCCAAGGTCGACGGCGCCACGGCCTGGCAGCGCCTCTACAAGATCACCTTGCCCACCATGCGCGCGGCCATCATGGTGGCGGTGCTGTTCCGTGCCCTCGACGCGTACCGCATCTTCGACTCGCCGTTCATCATGACCGGCTTCGCCAACGGGACCGCTCCACCGTCGGGCCTGGTCTACAGCGCCATGATCCAACGGGTCGAGCTCGGCCTCGGGTCGGCGATGTCGGTGTTGTTGTTCTTGTCGGTCCTCATCATCGCGTTCGCGCTGATGAAGGCGTTCCGCGTCGACCTCAGCCAAGCAAGGGGTGAGTGACCATGACCCCGTACAAGTCCCGCATGTGGGCGTCCATGGCAGCGGTCGTGATCGGCCTGGTGCTCGCGGTGGCCGGCCTGCTGCTGATCGACCGACCCGACATGTACCTGTGGCTCGTCGCCGCGACGGCGTTCGTCCTGACCGGTGCCGTCGGCTTCCTGATGGGCCGTAGCAACCCGGCCTTCTCGATGGGTTCGCTGGTCGGTGCGGAGCTGATCTTGCTCTATACCTTGACGCCACTGGCCTGGCTGGTCTCCCTGTCGTTCAAGAACGGCAACGCCGACATCAACCAGGGCGGCTTCCTGCCCGCTGACCCGAGCTTCGTCAACTACCGCACGGTCTTCTCCTTCGACCTGTTCCAGCGCGCGCTCATCAACTCCTTCGGTATCGCCGCGATCGCGACGACGATCTCGGTGGTCCTGGCGACCTTCACCGCCTACGCCATCGCGCGCCTTGACTTCAGGGGCAAGCGCTTCGTGCTGTCACTGGCGCTCGCGATCGCGATGTTCCCGGTCGTGGCGCTGGTCGGCCCGCTCTTCGACATGTGGCGCACGTTCGGGATCTACGACACCTGGATCGGCCTGATCATCCCGTACCTGTCGTTCACGCTGCCGATGTCGATCTGGGTGCTCTCGGCCTTCTTCCGTGAGATCCCGTGGGAGATGGAGCAGGCCGCGCAGGTGGACGGTGCCACCACGTGGCAGGCGTTCCGCATGGTGATCGTGCCGTTGGCGGCGCCGGGCGTCTTCACGGCGGCGATCATCACCTTCTTCTTCGCCTGGAACGACTTCGTGTTCGGCATCTCGTTGAGCTCGACGACCAGATCGCTGCCGGTCCCGGCGTCGTTGGCGTTCTTCACCGGCGCGTCGCAGTTCGACACGCCCACTGCGGCGATCGCGGCCGCATCGGTGGTCGTGACCGTCCCGATTTTCATCCTCGTCCTGCTTTTCCAGCGCAAGATCGTGGCCGGACTGACCTCCGGTGCCGTGAAGGGTTGATGCCAGATGGCCAACATCGAGATGAAGAACCTCGTCAAGCAGTACGGGGACGGCTTCGCCGCCGTCAACGACGTGAGCCTGGACATCGCCGAAGGTGAGTTCATGATCCTGGTCGGGCCATCGGGATGCGGCAAGTCCACGCTGCTGCGGATGATCGTGGGTCTGGAGGACATCTCCGACGGAGACCTCCTGATCGGCGGTGAGCGCGTCAACGACCTGGCGCCGCGTGACCGCGACCTCGCGATGGTGTTCCAGAACTACGCGCTCTACCCGCACCTGACCGTGTACGAGAACATCGCGTTCCCGTTGCGGCTCGCCAAGGACCTCAGCAGCGACGAGATCGACGCCAAGGTCCGCGAGGCCTCCAAGACGCTCGAGCTCGACGAGCACCTGGACCGCAAGCCGGGCAACCTGTCCGGTGGCCAGCGTCAACGGGTCGCGATGGGCCGCGCCATCGTCCGCGACGCCAAGGCCTTCTTGTTCGACGAACCGCTGTCCAACCTCGATGCCAAGCTGCGCGGCCAGATGCGTACCGAGATCTCCCGGCTGCAGCGCAAGCTCGGCGTCACAACCGTCTACGTGACCCACGACCAGACCGAGGCGCTGACCTTGGGCGACCGGGTGGCCGTGCTCAAGAAGGGGATCCTGCAGCAGGTGGCGACGCCACGTGAGCTCTACGACCACCCCATCAACCTGTTCGTCGCAGGTTTCATCGGCTCGCCGCCGATGAACTTCATGCCGGCCCGGATCAGCGGTGACAAGATCGAGCTCCCGTTCGTCACGATGACGCTGACCAAGCAGATGGCCGAACGCGCAGCCGGACACGAGCTCCTTATCGCCGGTGTGCGTCCGGAGCACTTCGAGGACGCCGACCTCGCCGATCCCGACAAGATCCACGGCCGGGCCAGGTTCAGCGCTGACGTCGACGTGATCGAGTGGCTGGGCAACGAGCAGTACGCCTACATCCCGTTCGAGGCCCCCCCGGCGGTGGCACAGAAGCTCGCCGAGCTGGAGTCCGACCTCGACGGCGAATCGACCCGTACCCAGATCGTCGTCTCACTCGACTCATCGAGCCAGGTCCAGATGGGCGGCAGGGCCGACCTGGTCATGGACGCCTCCAAGATGCACCTGTTCGTCCCCGAGACGGGCGAGAATCTCACGGTGATCCCGGCTGCGGAGCCCGAGGCCGCGCACGTCACGGTTTGATAACTCGGCGTGTTTGCTGCATTGTGGGGCATCGTGCCAGTTGATGCGAAGCGCAGAGGATGTTGAGTGTCGGAGGTTGATCCCGCCCGGGGCAAGCACCGCTTGGCCCGCCATCGCGGACCCAGTGTCCTCGAGCAGACCCGCGACCGCGTGTGCGACGCGATCCTCGCCGTGCCGACCCCTTCCATCCCCGCCGGGGCGGGCCGTGTGGTCGCGGTCACGGCCGTGGGCGGACTGTTGAGCGCTGCTGCGGTCGTCGGGACCCAGGCGGCCGGCAGCAACACCGCGCAGGTTGCCCGAGCCGGCGCGGAGACAGTCGGGGGGACCGCTGCTGGCGACACCGCTGGTGACACCGGTGACCGTACCGCCCAGAAGACGTCGCGCGATGCCAGCCGTACGTCGTTGACCGACGCCAAGCAGCGCAGGATCGCCAAGGTCGCCGAGGTCGCGAAGTCCGCGAAGTCCGGCGTGATCACCAAGACCGCTGAGGTGGACACGTCCGATCCGCAGGGAATCGCGCGGGCGATGCTGGCGGACTACGGCTGGAGCGAGAGCGAGTTCTCCTGCCTCGACGCGCTGTGGATCGGCGAGAGCAACTGGCAGGTCGATGCCGACAACCCGACGTCCAGTGCGTACGGCATCCCGCAGGCACTGCCGGGCGAGAAGATGGCCTCCGCGGGAGCGGACTGGCAGACCAACCCGGCCACCCAGATCGAGTGGGGCCTTGGTTACATCCAGGACAGCTACGGCTCACCGTGCGGCGCGGAGTCCTTCAAGCAGAGCAACGGCTGGTACTGACGCGTCAGTCGCGCAGTAGCGGTCGTCTCCAACGGTGGCCTGTCCCGGTGGCCATGCGACGTGCTCTCGACGTGCCTCAGCGGTATTCTTCGACCTGCTCCAGCGGCGTTTCGAGCAGTGTGAGTGATCTAGCGAAGTGACCGGCGACGGCGGGCGGAATGAGCAGGGCCGTGAAGCAGAGCACTGCTGCGGGCGCGCCGAATTGATCCGCGAGGAAGCCGACGAGCAAAATGCCGATCCATACCAACGACTGGGCGGCAAAGTTGGAGACGGCCCCGACCCGGCCGATGAGCCGGTCAGGGACAAAGACCGCGGTGTACGCCTCCCAGACCGAAACGACGGGCACGGAGGCGAAGACGAAGAGGCATGCGGCAACGGCGATCTGCCATGGCCGCGTGGCTACTGCCGCGAGGCCTAGACTGACAACGTAAATCCACCCGCCCAGCACGAAGACCCGGCGCGATCCCAGTTTCTTGATGATCAGTCCGGCGAGAACCGAAGCCAGCATTTCCGCCGGCCACCACGGCGGAGTTGGCCACCCCGATGCTCTGCGGCCCCGCGCCCTGGTGCTGGAGCAGCGCGACCATCATCAGCAGGAAGCTGTTGCCGACCATGTTGGCCACCGCGATCCAGGCTGTCATGTAGCGAAGGACTCGCGGCGGCGCACAAACCTGAAGCCCTCGCGGATGTCGTCAACGACGTTGCCGCCCCCGGCGGGGTCGCAATTCTCGGGGCTCCCACCACTCATGGTCCGCTCGGCACGGCGGGGGCCGAGCGGCCGACGGATCAGGGCAGCCCCCGCCGAGGCGAACACGAACGAAAGTGCGTCGGCCGCAAAGGGCAGCCACCGCGACACGGTGAAAAGGAATGCGGCCAGCGGTGAGCCAACAAGCTGCGCCGCCTGGTGCAGACCTTGTTCCTGCGCCGAGCGGGCGGCGAACTTTTCGCGCGGCACGATGCGGCGCAGCACAGGCAGTGTCGCGCCCTGCGTGATGCCGCCCAGCGCGCCGTCGATCAGGGAGAGGCGGTGGTCAGAAGCGGGATCAGCACGTGTCCGGCGTACACCGACGCGGCCACCACACCCATGAGGGTGGCCTGCACCAGCGGTACGGCGACCAGAATCAGCTTGCGTGTAACCCGGTCGGCCAGCGCCCCGCCCCACAACGTGGTGCCGAGTATTCCGATCCGGCCCGCGGTCGCGATCACGCCCGCGTCGAACACCGAGCCGGTTGTGAACAGCACCAGAAGCGGGAATGCCATGACCGATACGTAGCTCCCCAAGAGCGAGAACGCTGTGCCGGCCCACCAGTACATGTAGTCGTGGTTGCGCCAGAGCGACGGCGCGGGAGCGGTGTCGGCTCCTTCCGCCGCTGCCTTCGGAACATTCGGCGGCTGCTGCGATGGCATCGGCCACGTCCGTCACATTCAGCTGTTCACGAGCCGCCGCCGAATCGAAGTCGGCCGGGACGAGGGAAACCGTGAAGCTGGATGGTGTATTGCTCGCTGCCTTTTGACGCATGGTCGCGGTCGCGCGGAGCTGCTTCAGCCGCCTCTTTAATTAGCACGGTGAGCCGTTCCATGAGCTCGCGCACCTGTTGCGGTGTGAGCCGGATCGTCCAGTCGCTGTCCTCGGTGACGCTCGCCCAGGTCCGCGGCAAGCCGGGGCGCTCCAACAACGCCTCCTGAAGCTGGTCACGTTGCCCAACACATATGCGTGGATGTAGGCCTGACGAATCTGCAGATTCTCCACGTCGACCGGCTCCTGATATCGCACATGTGTGAACTCGCAAGTTGCCCGCCACCACCTGTCGCGCTCTGTAGTGGATCGCTCGGTCAATCGGACAGTCTCGGGATCGGCTTGCGCAGATGCGGTGCTCTAGCGACCGCGGAGCCGCTCGGTCTCCACGGTCGCGGTTCGCACGGCTGAGTGGAGCAGCTCTACCACTGCATCGGCCGTGCGTTCGTGCTGGTCGTTCCAGCGCGTGAGGTCGCGGACGTGCGCTGTACGGATCGCCGGGGCCGGACACCAGCGCACCGGGCGGCGTACGCCCTCGTAGAGCGCGTGCCAGGTGAGGTCAAGCGTGCGCTGCACAAGCTGGGTGTGTGTTTCGGACGGTCCGCCAGCGGCGTGGACGATAGCCCCGACGAGGCAAGCGCCGGACACGTCTGCGCCGGCCACGACGTGGACGTTGTGCGCGGCGACCCTGCGCCGGTGGCCGTGCTCATCAGTGACGGCGAACCAGTCGTGCTGGAGCCATCCGGCGCTGACCACGGCGATCGCATCTGCGAGAACGCCCCTGATGCAGTGCAGCTCGGCCAAGTGTGCGGCGCGGCGGTCCTGTTGGGTGAGCCGCCGTCGTTCGCTTCTCTTCGCCCGCCGGGTGACCGGCCGGCCGATGCGATGGGCCGAGCGGACCTCGGGGCTGGTCAGGTCGAAGCGCACTGCGGTCCTCCTTCTCTCAGCGACGCGTAACGGCTCCTCGAACCACTCTTGCGCGTTGTCGCAGTTGTGGCAACAGGTCCGTGGCGCCGATCCAGTACGTCAGCCGCGTAGACCGGTGCTGAGCAGCCCCCATCCGGCGGCCACCAACCCGACGGTCAGCACGGCGGCACCGGCCCACACCATCCAGATTAGCCGGTTCGGCTTTCGCGGATCACGCCCGAGCACGGAAAGGAAGAACCCGGCCGGCATCAGGATCGCCGCCCACAACACTCCGGTCGACAGGCCTCTCGGTACTCCGCCGACGCCCGCCGAGTCGATCAGCTGGACGACGACGAGGCCGAGGATCACCAGGACACCGGCGTGGGCGTGACCCGCGCGGAAGAAGCTCCTCTGCAGGTCGTTCGCCTGGACCTGCCGCGTGACGACGCGCAGCATGAAGGTCCCGCCGTAGGCGATACCGACGACGGAGAGCAGCACGGCGCCCGCCAGGGTGGCCGATGAGGGCTGGAGCATCAGACTTCCTTTCGTTCAGCGGCGGCCGGGGCGGCGGTTGTGCCCGAGCCGTAGAGCATGCTCGCGGCACGGCGGGCAAGCGCCGACAGGTCCGGCTCGGCGACGTAGGCACGAACCGACGAGGCGTCGAGGTTCCCGGTGAGGGCGAGGGTGGCGAGGCCGTGCACGAGCGACCAGCCGGCTATCGCTGCGGCGGCGGCGTCCGATACCTTGCCGGCGTCCTGCAGGCCCTCGACGCCGGCGCACAGGACACCGAACGTCTGTTGCCGGGCCGCGACGAAGGCCGGGTCGTCGACGACCAGGTCCTCCTGGCTGAACATCACGGCGAAGTGTGCGGGGTGCGCCGACGCGAACTCGACGTACGCCACACCGGTCTCCAGGAAGCTCGTCGCGGCGCCCTCGCGCAGCCGTTCGGCGAGAATCAGGTGCCCTTCGGTGGCGAAGGCGGTGAGGAGCCCGGCGCGGGAGCCGAAGTGGTTGCGCGGCGCCGTGTGCGATACGCCGGCCGCTCGGGCGAGACTGCGCAGCGAGACCTCCGAGACCCCGCGGCCGGCCACGGTCTCGGCGGTCAGGTCAAGCAGACGCCGCCGAAGGTCCCCGTGGTGGTAGGTCTCGCGCACCCCCCGATGTTGCCAGTGGAAACATCGGGGTGTCAAGCGGTCACCTGCCAGACTGTTCGGGTGAGCCGACTGGATCAGCGCGCCGACGCCGGTACCGACGCCAGCGGCCAGCGCGACCGCCCGCCGGTCGCCACACGCTTGGCGCCGTACGCGTTGTGGCTGGTTTTCACGGTGGCGTACGCGACGGTGTCCCTGCAACGCTTCGGCCGGTTCGAGACCCCGTCCTGGGACAACGCCATCTTCACCCAGGCGATCGCGGGCTACGCCAACCTCGGCGCCCCCGTCGTCGACATCAAGGGTCCGGGCTTCAACATCCTGGGTGACCACTTCTCGCCGATCATCGCGCTCGTCGCGCCGTTCTACCGGATCTTCCCCGACCCCCGCACCCTGCTGGTCGCCCAGGCGGTCGCGGTGGGATTCTCGGTCGTCCCGATCGCCCGGCTGGCGATCAGGCGGTTGGGTCTCGGCTCCGGTCTCGCGGTCGCGGTCGCGTACGGGCTGTCGTTCGGCATCGCCGCAGCAATCTACGTGGACTTCCACGAGGTGGCGTTCGCGGCCGTGTTGCTGGCGCTCGCTGGCGAGGCGTATGTCGACCGCCGCTGGGGTCGCGTCGCTCTGTGGGCAGGGCTGTTGCTGCTGGTGAAGGAGGACCTGGGCCTGACCGTCGTCGCGGTCGGTGCCGCCGTGGCGGTGAGCGGTGCCCGCAAGATCGGGTTGCTGCTCGCGGTGGGTGGCCTGCTGGGTTTCGCGCTCGTGCTGCTGGTGCTGATCCCCGCGGCCAACCCGGACGGCGTCTACGACTACGTCGATGTGCTCGGCGGTGGGAGCGGCGGCGCCGGACCGGTCGCGACACTGGTCACGCAGTGGGACACCAAGGTGATGACCGTGCTCGTCACGCTCGGGGTGACGGGGTTCCTCGCCCTGCGTTCGCCGTGGGTGCTGGTCGCCGGCCCCACCTTGGCGTGGCGCTTCGTCGGCGACAACGCGTACTACTGGGACACCGACTTCCACTACTCGCTCGTGCTGATGCCGGTCGTCTTCGTCGCGATGGTCGACGCGATGGCCCGCGTGCGCGAGGAACGCGGCTGGGTCGGCCGCTACGCCGTGCACGCTCCGGCCGTAGCCGTTGCCGTAGCACTTGCTCTGCTGCCGCAATACCCGCTGGCGGGCTTGGTACAACCACAGACCTACGCCGAGAGCCCTCGGGGGCGGTCGGCCGAGGACGTCATCGCCGCGCTCCCGGCCGGCGCCAGCGTCGAGACCGACATCGGCCTCATCACCCACCTGGCCGGTGACCGACCGGTCTACTGGGTAGGCACCATCGGAGCGGCCGTACCGGACTACATGCTGATTGACCAGCAAGCCGGTTGGGGGGGCACCGCGCCGGACGTCGTGCAGTACGCCGAGCAGCAGCACCCCGGCACGTCGTACGAGGAGGTCTTCTCCCGCGACGGCTACCTGCTCGCTCGCCGCACCTCGTGACCCGGCGGCGGTTTCCCACGTACACGTGGGAAACCGTCACTGTGCACGCGACGTATTCCGTGCACAGTGGTAGGTCCCCGTGCACAGTACGCACGGCGGGCGCGGCCGCACGGTACGTCGCGGCCGCACGGTACCGGCGCAGCGCTACAACGGCGGACAGCCGGACAACGTCAGGGGTGCGTCATGGAGAGCACGTCGAGGGCGTCGTCGAGCTGAGCCTCGGTGAGGTCGCCGCGTTCGATGAAACCGAGCTCGAGCACCACCTCGCGGATCGTCTTGCGCTCCTTGACCGCCTGTTTGGCGACTGTCGCCGCCGCCTCGTACCCGATGTAGCGGTTGAGCGGCGTCACCACCGAGGGGGAGGACTCGGCGTACTCGCGGGCGCGCTCGACGTCGGCCACGATCCCGTCAACGCAACGGTCGGCGAGCAACACGCTGACGTTGGACAGCAGCCTGATCGACTCGAGCACGTTGCGGGCGATGACAGGAAGCATGACGTTGAGCTCGAAGTTGCCGGCGGCCCCCGCGGTCGTGACCGTCACGTCGTTGCCGATCACCTGGGCGGCGACCATGAGCGTCGCCTCAGGCAGCACCGGGTTGACCTTGCCGGGCATGATGCTCGAACCGGGTTGCAGGTCAGGCAGTGCGATCTCCGCCAGGCCGGTACGCGGGCCAGATCCCATCCAGCGCAGGTCGTTGCAGATCTTGGTGAGGCTGACCGCGATCGTACGTAGCTGGCCGGACAGCTCGACGAGCCCGTCGCGGGCACCTTGGGCCTCGAAGTGGTCGGCGGCCTCGGTCAGCGGCAGGCCGGTGGAGCGGGCAAGGATCTCGATCACCCGCTGCGGGAATCCGCGTGGGGTGTTGATGCCGGTGCCGACGGCCGTCCCGCCCAACGGCACCTCGGCGACCCGGGGGAGCGCGGACTCGACCCGCTCGACACCGCGGCGGACCTGGGCGGCGTACCCGGCGAACTCCTGGCCCAGCGTGACCGGGGTGGCGTCCATCAGGTGGGTACGGCCGGACTTGACGACCTCGGCGAACTCGGCGGCCTTGGCCTCCAACGAGACGGCCAGGTGGTCGAGCGCCGGGATGAGCAGCTCGGTGACGGCGGCGGTCGCGGCCACGTGGATGGAGGTGGGGAAGACGTCGTTGCTGGACTGGCTCGCGTTGACATGGTCGTTGGGGTGGACGTCCCGGCCGAGACGCCGGGTGGCCAGCGTCGCAATCACCTCGTTGGTGTTCATGTTGCTGCTGGTGCCCGAGCCGGTCTGGAACACGTCGATCGGGAACTCTGCGTCGTGCTGCCCGGCCGCGACCTCGTCGGCGGCAGCGACGATCGCGTCCGCGAGGTCCCGCTCGATGACGCCGAGCTCGGCATTGGCCGTGGCACAGGCTGCCTTGATCTGCGCGAGTGCCTTGATGTGCTGCGGCTCGATCGGTGTGCCGGAGATGGGGAAGTTCTCGACCGCGCGTTGCGTCTGAGCGCTCCACAACGCCTCGACCGGCACCTTGACCTCGCCCATGGTGTCGTGCTCGATCCGGTAGTCGGTCTCATCGCTCATGGGGGCGACATTATCGTCGCCCGAAAGGCTCCGCCCCGCGGGACGTGATCCAAACTGGGTCGCCATAGCGACCGAAAACTGGATGACGTCCCGCAGGAGGAAGGAAACCGACCGGGAGTTGTCCACAGGTATCGCGCCCCGAGCGGCTGTCCACAGCTGCGCGTTGGACGGCTGTGGGAGCACACCGTCAGCCAGCATCGTCGGTCGCATGACTCCTCGACGACTTCTTCGTACCCTCGTGCTCGCCGTGGCCGCCCCCAGTTTGGTGTGTGCCTCGGCCCAAGCGCCCGCCACAGCCCAGAGAGCCGGCCACCAGGCGGTCGGCTATAAGATCCCCACCGCCTCAGGGCAACACGGCGGCTGGATCGGCTCCTACCAGACAAGCAACGGCGGCCCCAAGGTCTACTGCGCCGACCCGCTGAAGCGCGGCCCGAGCTTCGCCGGCGGCTACTCCTCGCCGCGACTGGTCTCACACTGGAAACGGGTCAGCGGCAAGCCGGTCGGTCCGGCAGCGCTCAGGCGCGCCGGATGGATCCTGTCCGCCCACGGCGAGACCGAAAGCAAGAAGCGTGCTGCCGCTGTCGACACCGCTGTGCACGCGCTGATGACCCGTGGGGCGTACGGCTTCGGCCGCTCGCGCTCGGACCAGCGGTTGCGCGCCACCGGCCACGGTCGTGAGATCAAGGGACTAGCGCGGCAGATGCTGGGTGCATCCAAGCGGCTTTCGGGTCCGGCGCGGCTGTACGTCGGTGCGACGACCGTCACCGACGACGGCGGGGTCTCGGCCATGGTGCGGCTGACGTCCAGGCGCACGGGCCGACCGATCGCTGGCGCCAAGGTGCGCGTGAGGCTGCCTGGGCGGCCCGGCAGCGAGTTGACGAAGGTGACCGGCAACGACGGCACCGCCCACGTCTCCTTCACCGTTCGAAACCCCGGCACCTATCAGGTCCGGGCCGCCGCCCGCGACCTCGCGTCGAGCAGAGTGTGGGTGGCCGAGCCCCACGACCGGCGCGCTCAACGGATGCTCGTCGCCGGGCGTACCGAGCAGGTACGCGCTGCCGACACCGTGACGATCAAGGCACACCCGCAGTTGAGCACGATGACGTCGGACTTCGACGTGACACCGGGCACGGTTTTCCGGGACATCGTCAGGGTCACCGGTCTGGAACCGGGCTACCACCGCACGGCCGTCGCCGAGCTGTACGGCCCCGCGAGGCAACGTGCCCAGCTACGGTGCGACAAGCAGACGGTGGTGCGCCGTGTGCGGTTCACCGTCGACGGCAACGGGACCTACCGCACACCGCCGGTGAAGGTCCACCGCCCGGGGCGCTACACGTGGCTCGTGCGGCTGCCAGGTGACGCGCGCAACGTGGGCGCGACGCACCGTTGCGCGACGCGCTCGGAGACGACCTTGGTCCGCAAGCGGTGGTACGCGCCGCCAACGATCGACGCCGGTTACACCGTCTCTGGCCGCGCTGATGCGGTGCCGGCGCGGGCACATCGTCGGGCCGCCTGGGTCGAGGTCCCCGCTGCGCGCATCGTGGCCGGAGCCGCCCTCGTCGGTGCGTCACACGGCACGATGGACCTGCCCGGAGATGTCGACCGCCTGGGGTGGCTCGACAGGAGTGCGCGGCCCGGTGACCTGATCGGCTCAACGGTCATCGCCGGACACGTGTCGGACCGTAGCGACGACCCCGGAGCGATGTGGAACCTCACCGACGTCCACCGCGGCAACCGGGTGCGGGTGCACCGCGGCGGCGAGACGTTCACGTACCGGGTCTTCGCCAAGGACCGCTACCCCCGGAGCCGGGCGCTGCCCCACCGGGCCTTCGCCACGACGGGACGTCACAAGATCGCCTTGATCAGCTGCACCGACCGGGTGCGGACGAGCGGCGGCGGCTTCCACTACACCGACAACATCGTCGTGCTGGCCAGAGCGGTGCCGTGACAGGCGCCCGCCCGGCGGGTCAGTGCGAGACGTTGGCCCGCCGGGCGGTACGCGTGATCGCGTCGATGATCGTGACGTAGAGCGCCCGCGGCATGTCGTGTCCCATCCCCGGGATGGTCACCAGCTGGGCACCCGGTATGCCGGCCGCCGTCGCCTGGCCACCTGACCTGTGCACCATGGGGTCGTTCAGACCGTGGATGACACAGACCGGCATCGTCAAGTGCTGCAGGTCGCGCGTCCTGTCGGGCTGGGTCAGGACCGCGAGCATCTGGCGCACCACGCCGCTGGACGACCAGCCGCGGTCGAAGGTCTCTTCGGCCCTGGCGATGACGTAGTCGGTGTCGAGGTCGTAGCCCGGTGACCTCATCAGGGTGGCGCTGCGCAACGATCGCCGCACGTAGCTCTCCCGCGCGTTGCCGGCCGGGGCAAGCAGGCTCGGGAAGAGCTTGGGATGCTGCCAGCCGACTCTGCGGGCCCCGGTGGTCGACATGATCGAGGTCATCGACGCGATTCGTGCGGGACGCGCGATCGCCATCGTCTGTGCGATCATCCCGCCCATCGAGATACCGGCCACGTGCGCGCGCTCGAGATCCAGATCGTCGAGCAGACCGAAGGCGTCGTCGGCCAGCGCGGACATGGAATACGGGACCGCGACCGGACGCCTGAGAAATGCCCGTACCAACTGCCGGCGTGACACGCGCTCACCGCGGAACCTCGTCGAGCGCCCGGTGTCACGGTTGTCGAAGCGGATGACGAAGAACCCGCGTTGCACCAGCAGCTCGCAGAACTCCACGCTCCACCAGCCCATGGGGCAACCGAGCCCCATGACAAGCAGCATCGCCGGGTCGCCGGGGTCACCGAACGTCTCGTGACAGATCTCGGTGCCGTCGGGGAGTCGTGCCAGCTGCTCAGCCACGCGACCGATTCTAGGGCGGTGCGGCGCGAGCGGCGATGCATGCGAGCGACATCACTCCTGCAGCAACGGCAGCTCTGTGAGCCACGGCGGGTCAGCGCCCGGCCGGGAGCACACGATTGCCGCCGCGGTGGTCCCGAGCTCGCCCAGCCAGCGCAGGTCGGCGACGTCGAACCGGTGCCGGCCGAGCCAGCCACGCACGCACAATCCGGCGAGTACGGCGGCTGTGAAGGAGTCACCCGCTCCGATCGTGTCGACGAGCTCTGTGGGCTTCGAGGCCAGCTGCACCTGGGCATCACCGGAGACCAGCAGAGCGCCCTGGCTGCCGAACGTCATCATCGCGAGCGCAACACCGGACGTGCACAGCTCGGACAGCAGCACCTCGGGTGCTACCCCCGGTCGCAGCACGGTCGCGTCCTCGTCGCTGAGCCTGCAGAAGGTGGCGTGCCCGGCGATCGCGTCGAACCGCCGGACGACGTCATCGGCATCTGCGGTGATGCCGAGTCGGACGTTGGGGTCGAAGCTCACCGCGACCTGGTGTGACGCAGCTGCGGCGGCCAGGGTCAGCACCGCGTCGGCGCCTGGCGCCAGCGCGGCGCCGATCGACCCGACGTGTACCAGGTCGAACGCGGCCGCGTCCGGCAGCTCACTGGGGTTCCACGTCACATCGAACGCGTACGTCGCATGGCCGTCGGCCCCGATGTCGGCGATGGCCGTGGAGGTGTCGCCGTGGTGCGGCGGCAGCGAGCGTACGTCCACGTCCGAGGCATCGAGGTGGTCACGGAGCAGCTCGCCGCGCTCGTCGTCGCCGAGCTGGGAGGCGAACGTCACCGGCACGTCCAAACGGGACAGCCCGACCGCGACGTTCAGCGGCGACCCGCCGGGCCGCGCCACCTCGTCATCTCCGGCGCGCCGGGTGAGATCGATGAGCGCCTCGCCGACGATCAAGACGGGGGCGGCACCGGCACCTGACATCAGTGCTCGTAGTTGACCGCGGCGTACGCGCGGAGCTTCTCGAACTTGTGCTCGCTGATGATCCGGCGGACCGTGCCGCTGCGTGAGCGCATCACGAGTGAGTCGGTGGTGGCGCTGTTGGCCTGGTAGCGCACTCCCTTCATCAGCTCTCCGTCGGTGATCCCGGTGGCGACGAAGAAGCAGTCGTCGCTGGTGACGAGGTCGGCGGTCATCAGCACCTGGTCGAGGACGTGGCCGGCGTCGACGGCGCGTTGCGACTCGTCGTCGTCGACCGGCCAGAGCCGCCCTTGGATCACGCCCCCGACGCACCTCATCGCACACGCGGTGATGATTCCCTCAGGTGTTCCCCCGATGCCTGCCAGCAGGTCGACGCCAGTGCCGGGACGCGCGGCCATGATCGCGCCGGCGACGTCACCGTCGGTGATGAACTTGATCCGGGCGCCGGTGGCGCGGATGTCGGCGACCAGCCCCTCGTGTCTGGGCCGGTCCAGCACACAGACGGTGATGTCCGAGGCGGACATCGACTTCGCCCTCGCGACGATCGCGATGTTCTCCTCGATGGGCAGGCGGATGTCGACGAGGTCTGCCGCCTCCGGCCCGGTGACGAGCTTCTCCATGTAGAAGACCGCTGATGGGTCGTACATCGAACCCCGTGGCGCGACGGCCATCACCGAGACGGCGTTGGCCATGCTCTTGGCCGTGAGGGTGGTGCCGTCGATGGGGTCGACCGCGACGTCGCACTCCGGCCCGGTGCCGTCGCCGACCTCTTCTCCGTTGAAGAGCATGGGCGCGTTGTCCTTCTCGCCCTCGCCGATGACGACGACGCCCTTCATCCCGACGGTGTTGATCAGGGACCGCATCGCGTTGACGGCGACGCCGTCGGCACCGTTCTTGTCCCCTCTGCCCACCCAACGCCCCGCAGCCATGGCCGCGGCCTCGGTGACGCGGACCAGGTCGAGTGCGATGTTGCGGTCGGGAGCCAGCGCGGCCGGCGTGAGCGGCTCGGGGATGAGGTGCTGGTCAGGGTCGTTCGCGGGCAGGTCGCCGTTGCTCATGCGCGGGTCCTCTCGACAGTGCCGATCCTAGCGTCCGGGGGTGTTGAAGCTCTTGCGGCAGTCGGCCGGAGACCTGCGCGTATCGTCCACCGGCCACAATAGGGGCGTGACGCAGACTGACGACGGCCAGCAGCAAGCGCCGCAGCGAGCTCGGGGCAGCTCGTCGGTGGGGGACATGGTCCGCTCGATCGTGGTGCTGCTGGTGCTGATCGTCGGTATCGGCGCACTGTTCACCCGTACGGACACCTCCAGCTCGTCGGTCGCTCCGACGGTCGACTACGAAGCCGTGGCTGCAACGGCGGCCAGTCTCGCACCGTTCGAGCTCCTTGCGCCCTCGGCCCTGCCGGAGGGCTGGCGCGCCACGAGTGCAACCTTCGACAAGGGCGACCCGCCTCGATGGCACCTGGGAGTGTTGGCGAACGAGGAGGAGTACGTCGGACTGGAGCAGACAACGCTCGGAGAGGAAGCCACCATCGACGCGTTCGCCGGGGGTACGTCGGCGGCTGGGGCGACGATGGTCGACGGCCAGACGTGGAACGTGCGACGCGACGCCGAAGCCGGGCGGACCGCGTTGGTCCGCAACAGCGGGGGAGTGACGACCTTGGTCATCGGGACCACCTCGCAGACGGACCTCGAGGTCTACGCCGCGTCACTCACCGCTGCCTGAGGTCTCGACGCCTGGGGGACCGTCGCCGGACGTGGCCGCTTGTAGCCGCGCGCGCGCACCGTCGAGCCAGCGCTGGCACACGGCGGCGAGGTGCTCGCCGCGCTCCCAGAGCGCAAGTGACTCCTCCAAGGTGGTGCCGCCGGCCTCGAGCTTGCGGACGACGTCGATGAGCTCGTCGCGGGCCTGCTCGTAGGACATGTCGGCCGGACGCGCGTCGGGCGTCGAGGAGTCCTGGTCGCTCACGCTGGCTCTCCTTCGTCGGTGGGGATGACGCTGGTCAGTCGCAGCCGCAGGTGACCGTCGACGACGCGGACCGAGACCTCGTCGTCGGGGTCGACCTGCCCGACTCTGGAGATGACGGTGCCGTCAGCGCGCTGGGCAACGGCGTAGCCGCGGGCCATGGTGGATCGCGGCGAAAGACCGCGTACCCGGGCGAGGTGGTGGCCGAGCTCGTCGTGCGCGCGGTCCAGACGGTGGCCGAGGCAACGCCGCGCCCGGTCCCGGGCATCGGCCACGGTGTCGTCGCGCTCGGCGACCATCGACAACGGATCAGCGAGCACCGGCCGGCTCCGGATGCCGGCCAACCCGTGCGCCTCGCGCTGGACCAGGCCGTGCACTGCCAGTCGGGCGCGTTGGCGCATGGCGGCGATGCCGGCCAGCTCGTCGACGACCGCAGGCACGACCCGTTTCGCGGCGTCGGTCGGCGTCGAGGCCCGGAGGTCGGCGACGAGGTCGAGCAGCGGCGTGTCCGGCTCGTGCCCGATGGCGCTGACGACGCAGGTGGTCGTCGCGGCGACCGCGCGTACGAGCCCTTCGTCGGAGAACGGCAGCAGGTCTTCGACCGAACCCCCGCCGCGGGCGATCACGATGACGTCGACGCTGTCGTCGGCGTCCAACGACGCGACGGCGGCGATCACCTGGGCGGCGCAGGACTGACCCTGCATCAGGGCGTGGCGCACGGTGAACTCCACACCGGGCCAGCGCAGTCGGGCGTTGTCGAGCACGTCGCGCTCGGCGGCGGACGCCTGACCGGTCACGAGCCCGACGCCGCGCGGCAGAAAGGGCAGCAGGCGCTTGCGGGCGAGGTCGAAGAGTCCTTCGGCTGCCAGCAGCTGTCGGCGCTGCTCCAGGCGCGCAAGAAGCTCGCCGATGCCGACCGGGCGGATCTCGGCGGCCTTGAGCGTCAAGCTGCCGCTGGGCTCGTAGAACTCCGCTTTGGCGTGCACGACGACACGCGCACCCTCGGTCACCGGCGGGTTGGCCATGTCGAGGACCCGGCGATGGCAGGTGAGCGAGACGGAGATGTCGGCGTCGACGTCGCGAAGCGTCAAGAAGCAGATGCCGCCCCGGCGGTTGAGCTGAGCGATCTGACCCTCCACCCAGACCGCGCCCAGCCGGCCGATGTAGCCCGACAGCAGGTGCGAGATCTGCCGCAGCGGCGCCGGCGACTCAGGTGAGGTGGTCAGGGTCATGCAGCACACCCTAGGGGTGGGTGCCGACATCGGTGGGATCTGCCGTACGGGGCCTCACCTACCATGGAGACATGACCTCGCCCGACTTCGTCTCGCTCGGCATGCCGGCAACAGTCACCGATGGCCAGCGTGACGTGCTGCTCGCCGCGCCGCGGGGATATTGTGCCGGGGTCGACCGAGCCGTGATCACCGTCGAGAAGGCGCTCGACCTCTACGGCGCACCGGTGTACGTCCGCAAGCAGATCGTGCACAACAAGCACGTCGTCCAGGGCTTGGAGCGGCGTGGGGCGATCTTCGTCGAGGAGCTGGACCAGGTGCCCGAGGGCTCGACCGTGGTGTTCTCGGCACACGGGGTGTCCCCGGCGGTGCACCTTGCGGCCGCCGAACGAAACCTCAAGACAGTGGACGCGACGTGCCCGCTGGTGACGAAGGTGCACCACGAGGCCAAGCGGTTCGCCAAGGAGGACTACCACATCCTGTTGATCGGTCACGCTGGTCACGAGGAGGTCGAGGGGACCGCAGGCGAAGCCCCTGACCACATCACGCTCGTGCAGACACCGTCCGACGTCGACGGCCTGGAGTTCGCCGAGGGCACCAAGCTGTCCTGGCTGTCGCAGACGACGTTGAGCGTCGATGAGACGATGGAGACCGTTGACCGCCTGCGCGAGAAGTTCCCCCAGCTGCTGGACCCGCCGAGCGACGACATCTGTTACGCGACGCAGAACCGGCAGCTCGCGGTCAAGGAAATCGCCCGCTCATCGGACCTGGTGGTCGTGGTGGGTTCGTCGAACTCCTCCAACTCCGTACGCCTGGTGGAGGTGGCTCTCGAGGCGGGCGCCAAGGCGGCGTACCGGGTCGACGACGTCACCGAGCTGGAGGACTCGTGGTTCGAGGGCGTCGAGTCGGTCGGGGTGACGTCGGGTGCGTCGGTGCCAGAAGACCTCGTCGAGGGGGTGCTGGATTTCCTGGTCGAGCGGGGCTACCCGGTCGCCACGGCGGTGCACACGGCGCAGGAGAGCCTGATCTTCGCACTTCCGCCGGAGCTGCGACGGGACATGCGCGCAGCCAAGCTGGAGGGGTCGGGCGTCGGCTGACGGCTCAGACGTCGGCCGAAGGCGAACGGGCGGCGCTGCTTGCGGTCAGGATGCGCAAGCCGATGCTGGCGAGTGCGAGGGCGTGTCCGACGACGAGCGCTGTGGCATGGTCGATCACTCCGGCAATCGTGCGCTGGGTGGCTCCTGCGGTGACGGCCAGCCCGTCGACGTCGATCGCCGGTGGGTCGAAGACGGCGACGGTCGCGAGGGTGGCGATCATCAGCAGTGGCGGCAGCACGCCTGGGGCGAACAGTGCCCGGACGTCGGCGGCGAGGGCGCAGGTGAGGCAGATGAGCACGAAGCCGACGCCGAAGAACGTGCCGAGCCCGCCGGTGCGGTAGATGCTGACGGCGGTGACGACCGCCATGGCTGCGCAGCCCCCGGCCACGACGTGGCCGGCGGTGAGGTCATGGGCGGCCAACCGAGCGGTCGGAGCCCGGTGGGAAAGTGATTCCCAGTGCTCCACGGCAGCAAGGTATCGCGACATGACGGCTCAGCCGGCCCGGCGCGCTGAGGCGTCGACCTCGCCTGCGCGGCCGCGATCGGTTGACCGTACGCCTTGCAGCTCCGGTGCGGTGAGTGGCCGGACGGCGCGGTCGATGAGCTGAGGGGAGTCGAGGGGCGCGTCGGTGACGTCGAGGTCGGCGAGCCGGCGGGCCGAGACCAGCACCCGGCTCTCCAATGAGGCCACCGCGTCGTTGTAGCTGCCGACCGCGCCGGACAGGGAACGACCGAGCTTGTCGACGTGGTCGCCCACCTTGCCGAGGCGGTCGTACAGTTCACGCGCGAGCCGGTGGATCTCTCGCGCGTTGGCGGTGAGGCTCTCCTGTGTCCACGCGTAGGCGACCGTGCGCAGCAGCGCGATCAAGGTGGTGGGGGTGGCGAGCACGACGCGCCTGACGGCGGCATGTTCTAGCAGCGAAGGGTCGGTCTCCAGGGCCTGGGACAAGAAGGACTCGGCCGGGACGAACAGCACGACGAACTCCGGCGCCTGGTCGAACTGCTTCCAGTACGCCTTGGCGGCCAGCGCGTCGACGTGCGAGCGCAGCTGCCGCGCATGGCGCTGCAGGTGCGCGGCGCGCTCGTCATCGTCCTCGCACTCGGTGGCGTCCAGGAACGCATCGAGTGGCACCTTGGAGTCGACGACGACCTGCTTGCCGCCGGCGAGGCGTACGACCATGTCAGGACGCCAGGTGGCATCGCCGTCGCGAACCGTCGTCTGCAGGTCGAAGTCACAACGCTCCACCAGCCCGGCCAGCTCTACAGCACGCCGCAGGTGCATCTCGCCCCACCGCCCGCGAACTTGCGGACGCCGCAGTGCGGTCGCGAGGGAGGCGGTCTCGCGGCGCAGGCTGTCACCGGACTGGCGTACGGCCTCGACCTGTTCGCGGAGCTGGCTGTGCCACCGGGTGCGGGTGGTCTCCAGGTCACGCAGGCGCGCGTCGAAGCGGTCGAGGCTCTCCTTGACCGGGGCGACGGCCTGCGACGTGGCGGCGGTGGACAGGCCGAGCTGGTCCACGGCGCTCAGGTCGTGTCGACGCAGGGTGCGCGACCCGAGCAGCAGCCCGACCGCCAGCCCGGCGACCAGGGCGAGGGCGACGGCCACGAGAAGGATGAGGACTGTCGATGCGGTCATGGAAACACTGTGGCAGCGGCCACCGACAATCTGGTACGACTGGCCCGTGGCTGACCAGGAGTCGTACGAGACGACACGGCTCCGCCTGCGGGCGTACCGCGAGTCCGACGCGCCGCGTGTCTTGGACATCCACAGCCGCTACGACGTGCGCCGATGGATCGACGACCCTCCGGTGACGCCGATGCGCGACCTGGCCGAGGCTCGTGAGTGGGTCCACGTGTGGGATGCCTTGCACGCCGCAGATCCGCGGTTGGGCGCCTGGGCGATCGTGGCAAAGGACACCGGGGTGGTCGCAGGGACCGTCCTGCTCGCGAGCGTCCCCAACAGCGACGGGCTGGTGCAGATCGGCTGGCACCTGCACCCGGACTCCACCGGGCGTGGCTACGTGACCGAGGCGGCGCCGGTGCTCCTAGCTCGCGCCTTCGAGCACCCTATGCCCGAGGTCTATGCCCTGATGTTCATCGACAACGCGCCGTCCGCCGAGGTATGCGAGCGGCTCGGGATGCGTGACCTCGGCATTGTCGAGAAGTGGTACGAGGGGGAGTCACGATGCTTTCGCACGACGTACGAGGAGTGGCGGACGCGATGACCGAGAGCGTTCAGGACGTGGCGACGGGCGGCGGGCACGTGGTCTTCGAGACCGACCGGATCCGGGTACGGCCGTGGCGTACCGACGAGGCGGACCGGCTCCTGGACATCCTCAGCCGGTACGACGTCGCCAAGTGGCTCTGCGACGGTGAGCCGGAGCTGATGAAGGATCGTGCCGAGGCGGTCGCGCGGATCGAGAGGTACGAGAACCGCCGCACCGAGGACCCACACACCGGCATCTGGGCGATCGAGGTCAAGCAGACGGGCGTAACTGCGGGGACGGTGCTCCTCGTACCGCTGCCCAACAGCGACGCGGGTGAGATCGAGATCGGGTGGCACCTGCA
This sequence comes from Nocardioidaceae bacterium, assembly GCA_013695785.1. GTDB lineage: Bacteria > Actinomycetota > Actinomycetes > Propionibacteriales > Nocardioidaceae > JACCZT01. The sequence goes on from JACCZT010000073.1 coordinate 32,794, forward strand.
TCCGGACTCGCACGGGTTCGGCTTTGCGAGCGAGGCGGCGCGCGGCGTGCTCGCCCGGGGGTTCGCCGACGGGCTGGCGGAGATCTTCGCGGTCACCCACACGACCAACGGCCCGTCGCAGGCGGTGTGCCGGCGGCTCGGCATGAGCGACCTCGGCGTCGTCGAGAAGTGGTACGAGGGCGAGTCGCAGTGCTTTCGGATCACCCGTGGCGAGTGGGGGGCCTCGCGGCCCGTAGGCTAGATCGTCGTGGCACTCACCATCGGCATCGTCGGGCTCCCCAACGCGGGCAAGTCCACGCTCTTCAACGCCCTCACCAAGAACGACGTCCTCGCGGCGAACTACCCGTTCGCGACCATCGAGCCGAACATCGGTGTCGTGGGGGTGCCCGACCCGCGGCTGAGTACGCTCGCCGACCTGTTCAATTCGACACGGCAGCTGCCCGCGACCGTGCAGTTCGTCGACATCGCGGGGATCGTGCGCGGGGCCTCCGAGGGCGAGGGCCTCGGCAACAAGTTCTTGTCGCACATCCGCGAGTCCGACGCGATCTGCCAGGTGACGCGGGTGTTCCGCGACGAGGACGTCACCCACGTCGAGGGCAAGATCTCCCCCCGCGACGACATCGAGACGATCGCCACCGAGATGATCCTGGCGGACCTGCAGACCATCGACAACGCGTTGCCGCGGCTGGAAAAGGACGCGCGCAAGGACAAGTCCCTTGCGGCGACCGTGGCCGCGGTACAGCACGCGAAGGAGGTCCTCGAGGGCGGTACGGGTGCCTTCGCCGCCTCCCTGGACGCCGAGTCGCTGCGCGACCTGCACCTGCTGAGCGCGAAGCCGGTGATCTTCGTGTTCAACTGCGACGCCGACGAGCTGGGCGACGAGAACCTCAAGGCGCAAATGCGCGAGGTCGTCGCGCCAGCCGAGGCGATCTTCCTCGACGCCAAGTTCGAGGCCGAGCTGGTCGAGCTCGACGACGACGCCGAGGCGCGCGAGATGCTCGCCGACATGGGTATCGACGAGCCGGGGCTGGACGTGCTCGCCCGCGTCGGTTTCGAGACGCTCGGCCTGCAGACGTACCTCACCGCGGGCCCGAAGGAGGCGCGCGCCTGGACCATCCACAAGGGCGACACCGCCCCCGAGGCCGCCGGCGTCATCCACACCGACTTC
>JACCZT010000086.1 GCA_013695785.1 Nocardioidaceae bacterium
CGCGGGGTGCCGTACCGGTTCGGCTCCCGCACCGATGTCGACGGCCAGACACAGCAGTGGACAATCGAGTCGCTGACGAAGGTCCTGCACTCCATCTTCCCGGCGACGCGGGACGTATCGCTGGCGCACGCGTGGTGCGGTGTCCTCGGTGTTCCGCGGGACTGGTGCGCGAGCGTGTCGCTGGACCGCGCCACCGGGTTGGGATGGGCGGGCGGGTACGTCGGCAGCGGTCTGACGACCACCAACCTCGCCGGCCGGACGCTCCGCGACCTCGTGCTGGGCCGCGACACCGAGCTGACCCGCCTGCCGTGGACGGACAGGCGGGTACGCCGGTGGGAGCCCGAGCCGCTGCGGTGGCTCGGGGTGAAGGCGATGTACGGCCTTTACCGGGAGGCGGACCGCCGCGAGGCGTCAGGTCTGCGGCGCCCCAGCCGGTTGGCCCGCCTCGGCGACCTGCTCACCGGCCACTGAGCCCGCCAGCGCCCGCTCAGCGGATCACCTCGAGCTTCTGGTCGTTGGAGATGTCTCCGGCCATGGCCCGGACGTTGTCCGGGATGAAGACCGTGTGCCACCTCTTGCTGTGACGCAGGAACTTGTCGAGGGTGAAGTGCACTACCCCGGACTTCGGCAACGTGGTGGGCGTCATCCGTCCCCCGTTGCGTCATCCAATTCGAGGCTATAGGCCTCAGGACGTATGACGTCCCGCGAGAGGGGCCCCGAGAGGGGCCGCGATGTGGCGGAGGTGGCGGGATTTGAACCCGCGAGAGGTTTCATCCTCAACCCGCTTAGCAGGCGGGCGCACTAGGCCACTATGCGACACCTCCGTGCCGTTGCCTCGCACCTGGGCGCAAGGGGCAGCCGCCACAGGCTACTAGGTCTCCGTCGGCCGGGGCGAATCGGGCGCTAGGCGAGCGGTCGGTAGCCGTTGGCGGCGTCGAGGCGGTCGTGCACCTCACGCTGCAGGGCTGCAGCTGCCCGCGGCATCAGCACCAGGGGGACCGACGTCGACTCCCCGCTTTGCAGCCGGATCACCAGCGTCTGCCCCATCGGGCCGAGCTCGAGATCGACCCGGTCGACCTGCAGCCACCCAGCCGCGCGCACCCCGCACTCGGGGACCCGTCGTACCCGGTAGCCGCCGTCGTCGAGACGCACCACCACAGGCGGACGCAGCAGGGCGAGGGCTCCGGCGCCGACGGCGACCACGGCCCCGGCCCCGAGACACACACCGACAACACGGGCCGCGGCGGCGTCGACACCCAGGGCCAAGGCGGCGCCGAAGACCAGGGCGGCGGCGATCACCATCCGCAGCCCGAGCAGCCGGATCGCGTGCCTCTGGTCGAGGCGGTACGCGGTGGCGGGTCGGCTCATGGCGCCGCCACGGTCAATGGCAGAGGGGGCGGGATTCGAACCCGCGGCTGACACTTCTGCCAGCGACCGCTTTCAAGGCGGTTCCGATCGGCCACTCCGGCACCCCTCCTCGAGCAACGCTGCGATTGTCCCACCCCGGGTCAGCGCAGGACCGCGAGGATGTCACCTTCCTGGACGACGTCGCCCTCGCGAACCCGGATCTCGGCCAGCGTGCCGGCATGCTCGGCCAGCACGGGGATCTCCATCTTCATCGACTCCAAGATCACGACGGTGTCGCCGGCGGCGAGATCAGTCCCCACCTCGGCAACGACCTTCCAGACGTTGGCGACCATCTCGGCCAAGATCTGTACCTGCGCTGCCATCGTCGGCAATCCTCTCGGTCGGGAACGGCGGACACCCTGAGTCAAGCATGGACGCAGCTCATGAGTTGCCGCACCTCAGGTCAGCCGGGAGAAGCGCGACGGCTCGGGTCGAACGGCCACCGCTGACACGTCGCGCCGCGCGCGGCGACCGGCCCGACTCGGCGTACCGGGGTCGAAGCGCCGCAGCAACAACCCGAGCGCCAGCCCGAGAAGCACCGAGTACAGCGTGGAGAGGCCGACGTACGACAGCGACACCATCGGTGAGGCGAGCGACGTCGTCATGACAGCCGGGCCGACGACAGCGAACGCACACATCCACCAACCCTGCCGGCGCTCAACGCGCGTGCTGATGCCCCACACGAGTGCCGGGAGGCCGACGAGAAACACAGCGGGACGGGGTACGCCGCCGACATTCTCATCCAACCACTGCACCGCCGCGTCGATGTTGTCCACGACCATCGGCGAACCGTACTCACGGACAGCCGTGCCGTAGGCGAGGATCACCGCCATGGCGATCGCGCTGCCCGCGACCAGGAGCAGGCCACGACGTCCCATGCCGTGCAGCCCGGCGCCGAGCCCCCACACGACGCCGAAGGTGACGGCCATCGCGAGGGCTAGCACGGCGAGGTTGAAACGGACGTACAGCACCGGCGCGTCCCACGCCGCGACCGCGACGGTGCCGCTCAGGGCGACCACGACGGTGACCGCCAGCTCGCCGATCACTCGCGGGATCGTCGCCGCCGGCCGCGTGAGCATCACCGCGAGCACCGACGCCAGCACGGCCGTCACCACCGATACCGTCGAGAGAAGCCAACTGAGCTCGGTCGCCAGGGTCGCGGCGCCACCGAGGAGGACCAGTACCGGCCACACCCGTACCCGGCCGCCGCATCGGTAGGTCAGCGCGAGGGAGTACACGACGGCCAACCCAGCCGCGCCGGCCCGAGCGGTCCACGGTGGTTCGCCGAGGCCGAGGTCGACGAACGCCGTCGAGGCAGCGAGCAGACCGGCCACCCAACCGATGAAGCAGAGCGCGCCGACGAGTCGGCGGTTCACGGCTGGCGAGAGCCGCCGCGCACGAACAGGCGGGGTGTAGCCGAGTGTCTCGGACGCGCGTCGGCGCGTGCCGGGCTGCAGCGGGGCGTTGCGTTGACTCACCCGCCGCCCCCGATCCGGCGGTTCGCGAGCGAGGGGTTGGTACGTCGCGCGTCCTGCAGCCGTTCGCGGTCGAGCCCGGCGCGCACGGTGGCCGGCTGCTCGCCCGCAGCGGCGACGACCACACCCATGGGGTCGATCACACAGGTGTGCCCGATGTACGCCGGACCGCACTGGCCAGTCGCCAGGACGTCGACGGTGTTCTCGATGGCGCGAGCCACGAGCAGCGTCATCCAGTGGCGCTCCTTCAACGGCCCTCGTACCCATGCGGCCGGGACGCACAAGACGTCTGCGCCCGCGTCGACCAGCAGCCGGGCATGCTCGGGGAACCGCAGGTCGTAACACGTCATCAGCCCGACCCGCCGGTCGGCGACGTCGATCACCGCCGGCTCCAGCGGCCCGGCCGCGAGCCGCTCGGACTCGCGGTACCCGAAGGAGTCATAGAGGTGCACCTTGCGGTACGTCGCCACCAGCGCACCGTCCGGTCCGATGGCGACGAGCGTGTTGTACGGCAGCGCACCCACGCTTCGCTCGCCAGCGTCCTCGGTCTTCTCGAAGATTCCCGCCACCACCGTGGTGCGCAGGCGGCGGGCGTGATCTGCGAGCAAGGAGACGAACGGGCCGTCGAGGGGCTCGGCCACGGCGCCCAGTGCGTGGTCGGCCGCGCCGAAGTCGTGCATCGCCCCCTCAGGGAAGACCACCAGGTCCAGCTGGCCGGCCGCCGCGAGCTCGCTGAGAGTGTGCCCAACTGACTCACGGTTGGTCGCGGAGTCGGTGGCGGCGCTCATCTGGACCAGGGCGACATGCATGTCTCCATCCTCGCAAACCGGGTCAACGTCGTTCATCCTGAGGGTTATGGCGCGCAGATCCGATGACCCGGGACAGGTCTTCGACGCCGTCGTGGTCGCCGGAGGCGCCGCCACCCGGTTCGGGGCGGACAAGACCCGCGCCGCCCTCGAAGGCGTCCCGCTCCTGGACCGTGTGCTCGCTGCGGTCACCGACGCCGACAGCACGATCGTCGTCGCCGACCCGCGACCCGTCCCGTCCGAGGTGCTGTGGGTGCGCGAAGATCCTGCGGGCTCGGGCCCGGCCAACGCCGTCGTTGCCGCCCTCGACCACATCCGGGCGCCGTTGGTGGTACTGCTCGCTGCCGACCTGCCGTACGTCACCACTGGCACGGTCGGCCGACTGTTGGCCGCCGCTGACGCTGCCGGGCTGGTCGAAGGCGCGGTGCTACGCGACCCGACAGGGCGGCTGCAGTACCTGTGCGTCGCCGCGCGGACCGACGCACTTCGCGCCGCGGCGGCCGGCCGCGGATGGGCGGACGCCTCGATGCGTCAGCTGCTCAGCCCGCTCACATTGGTTCCGGTCGACGCCCACGGCCGAGAGGCGTTCGACGTGGACGAACCCGGTGATCTGCACCCAGGAACTACGGTCACCACATGAGACTTCCGGAGTGGACCGACCATGTGCGAAACGACCTCGGCGTCACCGTCGAGGTGGACCTGAAGGGGCTGCTCGATGCCACCCGAGACATCGCGCACGCCGTCGAGCGCCCAGCGGCCCCGGTGACGGCCTTCCTGATCGGCTACGCCGCGGCGCAGCGGGGCGGCAGTGAGACAGATATCGCCGAGGTCACGGCACGCGTACTGGAGCTGGTGGCGGGGTGGCCGGGTACGGGCGAACGCGTACCGTGAGCGCATGCGCGCGGTGATCGTGGACGAACCCGGCGGAGTGGAGTCGCTCGACGTCGTCGAGGTCGACGATCCGGTCGCCGGGCCGGGAGAGGTTGTCATCGACGTCGCCGCTGTCGGCGTCAACCGAGCTGACCTCCTGCAGCGCCAAGGCAGGTACGACCCACCACCGGGTGCCTCGCGAATCCTCGGCCTGGAGTGCTCGGGAACGGTCGCGGCCGTCGGCGATGGCGTCGAGCGGTGGACCGTCGGCACGCAGGTGTGCGCGCTGCTGAGCGGCGGCGGGTACGCCGAGAAGGTCGCCGTCCCCGAGGGTCAGGTCGCGGCGGTGCCGGCCGGTGTCGACCTTGTCGAGGCGGGCGGTGTGGTCGAGGTAGCCGCGACTGTGTGGTCGAACGTGTTCATGGTGGCCGGCCTGCAGCCCGCTGAGACACTGCTCGTCCACGGCGGCGCGGGTGGGGTCGGCACGATGGCGGTGCAGCTCGCACACGCCCTCGGCGCCCGGGTCGCGATCACCGCCGGCTCGACGCGCAAGCTCGACGCCTGCCGCGAGCTCGGTGCGGACATCGCCATCAACTACCACGACCAGGACTTCGTCCGTGAGCTCAGGTCCGCAACCGACGGGCACGGCGCCGACGTCATCCTCGACAACATGGGAGCGCAGTACCTGACCCGCAACGTCGCCGCGCTCGCTCCCAACGGCCGGCTCGTCGTCATCGGGCTGCAAGGCGGGACGAAGGGCGAGCTCGACCTCGGCGTACTGCTCGGCAAG
>JACCZT010000112.1 GCA_013695785.1 Nocardioidaceae bacterium
TACAAGGTCTGCGGCAGCCTTGCCGGCACCGACGGGTCGTTCGGGAACGGCGGGTGCACGCAGCCGTACCTTCCAGTTGAGTTCTAGACGATCGAAATGACACTCCCCAGCCGGTTCCCCGCACGCGCGCTGTAGGCGCGTGAACTCTGGGGCTGTGTAGTTCGGGGCACGGGCGGTTTGTAGGCTCAAAGGGTTTCGCCACCCGGTTGATCCTCGAGACGCCCGTGCCTGCAATGACTGCTTGACTCTAGAAGAGCAACGTGGCCAGCAGCGCTGGGGGTACGCCTCTTCGACCGCCTACCCGACGGCGCCAAGCTCACCGCGGCAGGCGCAGAAGCCGTGGTGCACGCCCAGGACATCCTCGATGCCGAGCAGCGGCTTCTTCAGTCCGCGGCCCCGCTGCATGGCGCGGCAGGAGACGTGGTGCTCGGTGCCCCGGAGTCGGTCTGTGCGTACCGACTCCCTGGGTTCATCGCCTCGGTGCGGAAGACGTCCCCCGAGATCAACGTCCATCTGGTGCCCCCCGGGACCGACGAAACATTCCGGGGTCTGCTGAACCGGCGGCTCGACATCGGACTCATCCTCGACGACCGCAAGCCTTTGGCCAATTTGACTGCACGACGGATCGGCAGCGAGCGGATCGACCTGGTGGCCGCCCGCGGTCACCCCGCTGCGTCCAGGCGTGTTGACTGGCGCGGCCTGGTGGAGTTTCATCGATGACATCACGCCATGACCGGGACGACACCGACGATCACGCGCTTCGGCAGCATCGAAGCCACCCGGGCTTGGGTGGAGGCGGGGCTGGGCCCGTCTATCCTTCCACGCGTCGCCACCAAGACCGCCACCGACTGCCGGCGATGGTTCGACTCCCGGAGCCGGCTAGGCCGAGCATCGACCTGACCCTCGCCACCAACGACCGCCGCTGGCAATCACCAGCGGTCACAACCATCGGTTCTGCCCTCGTAGCGGTGGGAGCCCGCTGGGAAGCCGGCGTGCCTGACTAGACCTCCAACGGCACGCGGGCGTACCAACTCAGTGGGTCAAGAGTCGCTGACCTCGACCCACCGCCTTCCGGCCGATGACCTGCAGGCTGTGCCACATCGTGACCTGGTTGGCGGTGATGACCGGCTTGTCGAGCTCAGCCTCGAGCGAGGCGATCAGGTCGTACGTCGGCAGGTTCGTACACGAGACGAAGATGGCTTGCGCCGAGGGGTCGTCGGCACGTCGGATCAGGCCCGCGGTGGTCTCGTAGGGGACGTTCTGGATGCCGCTCACCAATCCGAGGTTGGCGCTGGAGACGACGTCGACGTCCGCGTCCAGCAAGAACTCCTCGAGGCGCGCGGTGATGGCGTCGTCGTACGGCGTCGCGATCGCGACCCGTGAAACCCCAAGGGCCGTCAGCGCCTTCAGCAGGGCCCCGCTCGTCGTCACCGCCGCTGGGGCTCCCGCTGCCGTCATCGCCCGGGCGAGCTCACGTTCGCCCGATGTCCCGCGGATGAAGCTGCCAGAGGTGCACGCGTAGGCGTACACCTGCGACGCGGTCGTGGTGAGGTCCCTGACGCTGCGCGCCACGATGTCCGGCTCGCTGATGTCGGACACCATCTCGACGGTGACCGCCAAGGAGCTTTGCGGTGTCCGGGTGAGATGGAGTGAGACATCGCCGGGGACCCACCTCCACAGCTCGCGGTCGAGCGCCATGTCGTGGGGGACGACGATGCCCATACCGGCCTGCCCAACGGGCGGAAAATCCATGGACCCATCCTGCCCCACTCCGGAGATTGTTGACAATCTTACTCGGTGGTTCCTAGGCTCGGCCCGGTGATGTCACCGGACCGACGGCCCGCGATCGCCGTCCTGTGTGCCGGCGCTGACGACCGACCCCCTCATCTCGACGCGGTGGAAGCCCGCGCCGACGTCACCTACACCGATGCTCGCGGGCTTGCGGAGGCCGTCGACGGCGCCGATGCCCTGTTGCTGTGGGACTTCTTCTCCAGCGCCGTCCAGGACGTATGGGCCCGCGCCGACCGATTGCGGTGGATCCATGTGGCCGCAGCCGGGGTCGACAAGCTGCTCTTCGACGACCTGGCCGAGTCCGACGTGGTGGTGACCAACGCCCGCGGCGTGTTCGACCGGCCGATCGCGGAGTTCGTCCTCGCCACGATCCTGGC
>JACCZT010000118.1 GCA_013695785.1 Nocardioidaceae bacterium
CGACAACATGGGAGCGCAGTACCTGACCCGCAACGTCGCCGCGCTCGCTCCCAACGGCCGGCTCGTCGTCATCGGGCTGCAAGGCGGGACGAAGGGCGAGCTCGACCTCGGCGTACTGCTCGGCAAGCGAGCGGCGGTCATGGCGACCGCGCTTCGCGCCCGACCGGTCGAGGAGAAGTCGGCCATCGTCGCCAGCATGGTCGAGAACGTCTGGCCGCTGCTGTCCGAGGGCACGGTGCGCCCGATCATCCACAGCACGTTCGCACTGGACGACGTCCGAGCCGCACACCAGGTCGTCGAGGACTCCTCACATATCGGCAAGGTCGTCCTGACGCTGTGACGCTCCTCGGGCTGACCGCGGGTGCCTGGCGCTGCGAGGTCAACGCGCTCGGTGCCGGCCTGTCCCAGCTGTCGTACGACGGGCGCGACGTCGTCGAGCGCCAGGACGGCCGGGTCGGCGCGCCGTCGTTTCACGGTGCCGTGCTCGCGCCGTGGCCTGGCCGCATCGACGCGGGCAGGTACGAGCGCGACGGTGTGCGGCACCAGCTCGAGGTCAACGAGCCGGAGCGCGACGTCGCCCTGCACGGGCTCGTCGTCGACACACGGTGGGACGTCACCTCGCACGCGCCGGACACGGTGACACTGGTGTCACGCCTGAAGGCCGCACCGGGCTACCCGTTCACCCTCGCGCTCCGCGTCCGCTACACCGTCTCCGCGACCGGGCTCAGCGTCACGCTCTCGGCCCGCAACGTGGGCACCGGCACCGCGCCGTACGGCTGCGGCTTCCACCCCTATGTCCTCGGGGACGCCTCGAAGGCCGGCGCGATCGATGGAACCGTTCTTCGCTTCGACGCCGGCGAGCAGCTCGAGCTCGACCCCGACCGGCTGCTGCCGCGCACACTGCGGCCGTTCGACGATCGGTCGTTCGCCGGCAGCGGTCGAGCGCTCGGCGGAACCACCTTCGACGACGCCTTTCGCGCGGTCTTGCTCGCTGACGACGGGCGTACCCGGTTGGCGTTCGGCGACGTGCGGTTGTGGTGGGACGACGCGCTGCCGTGGATGCAGCTGTACACACCGTCGGACCGCTCGGCGCTCGCCGTCGAGCCGTACTCCTGCGCGAGCGATGCCTTCAACACCTGCGTCGACCTCGTGCTCCTAGCGCCCGGCGAGAGCCACACCGCCACCTGGGGGATTGCTGTGCACTGAGGGGGCGGCTGCAGTATTTGCCCGATCGAGACACCCTCCGCGCAGGGGACTATGGTGCACCCACGGAGTCTCGGCAGGCGGAGAGGGGCCAGCGTGGACGACGCTGCGCGACGGGCTGTCCAGGAGAGCGCCGAGCTGACACGCACGTTGATGGCCGCCCCCGAGCAGATGGACGCGCTGTACGAGATCCTCGGCACGGTGTCAGGTCAGGGCATCGCCGATGCCGGCAGTCTCACCTTGTGCGCGGGGGACCGGCCGTTCACCGTGGCGAGCACCGATGACGACGTGACAGTGGCAGACGAGCTGCAGTACGAGCTCGGCGAAGGACCATGCCTCGATGCGATCAGCGACGACACGTACTACGTCGTGCCCGACGTTGCGACCGACCGAAGGTGGCCGCGGTGGGGCCCGCAGGCAGCACAGCTCGGCGTGGGCAGCATCGTGAGCGTCCGATTGTTCACCTGCGCAGACGTCAGCGGTTCGCTGAACCTCTACAGCTTGGGTCCGCGCTCGTTCGACGAGCACGACCTGACCACCGCGTACGTCATCGCGGCGCGCGTCGCCATCGTCCTGGTGGCGATCCACAGGGACTCGGCGTTGATCGACGCACTGGAAGCCCGGGCGCTGATCGCCGAGGCGCAAGGCACGATGATGGAGCGTTACGGAGTCGACGCCGACCGGGCGTTCGTGCTGCTCAGCCAGCTGTCCCAGGACAACGGGCTCCCGCTGCGGAAGCTGGCCGCCGAGCTGCTCCGGACGAGCGACAGGACGCGCGTCGCGGTCGACGCGGACTGATCGGCACCTGCTGGTCGGCCGTGGCTAGAGTGGGCCCCATGTCCGAGCAAGCAGAGCAGGTCCCACCCGCGGTCATCGGTCCCGATGGTCAACCTGTCGAGGCGCCGGCCGACGGCGAACGACCCCCACGCTCGGTCACCGAGCTGGTCGAGCATCCCGCCAAGGTCATGCGGATCGGCAACATGATCCGCCAGCTCCTCGACGAGGTGAAGTCCGCACCGTTGGACGACGCGAGCCGCTCCCGGTTGCGCGACATCCACACGACCTCGATCAAGGAGCTCGAGCAGGGGCTCGCTCCGGAGCTCATCGAGGAGCTGGAGCGCCTCAGCCTGCCGTTCGAGACCGAGACCCCGTCCGACGCCGAGCTGCGCATCGCCCAGGCCCAGCTCGTGGGTTGGCTCGAAGGACTCTTCCACGGCATCCAGACCGCGATCTATGCTCAACAGGTTGCCGCACAGTCGCAGCTGCAGCAGATGCGTGCTCTGCCTGGCGGCCCGTCGGGGCAGCCGGGCGGGCAGGGACAAGTCGGCGACGACGGAGAGCCGACGTCCCCGACCGGCGGCGGGATGTACCTGTAGCACGGGAACGGGGGATGGATGCGCGTAGCCCTGCCGGGCGCTGCCTCGACTCCGCCTGCCCCGAGCGATGCTCTCCCCGCGTGCGCGCAGCACCCCACCGTCTACGCCCAGGAGCTGCTGGAGAGCCCGCCGGTGCAGTCCAAGGTGACCAAGGCTGTGTGGGCGGAGTACCGCGAGCAGCTTGACACCGTACGGGCCGCATGCGCCGCGTGCCCGCTCCTCGTCGACTGTCTGTACCGCTCGGTGGTGCAGGTCGACGTCGCCGGTTACGTCGGCTGCACCACTCCGCGGGAGCGCCGGCTGATCCGCCGCGCGCTCGGTGTATCGGTCGCCACCGAGGATCTCGACGATGCCGCCGGCGTACGGATCGAGGGCCGTCCCCTCGACCACGCCACCGTGCTGGCGACCCGCGGCGCCTACCCCGATGACACCTTCGAGCAGCTGGCCCTACGACTCGAGTGCTCGCTGTCGACGGTCAAGCGTCACCTGCGCAGGGCCCGCAAGGAGACATCGGACGGCATCACGCGCGCCAAGCCAGTACGTGCCGGCGCCGAGGTCCCGACCGTGGATGCCGTGCTCGACGCCTTCGACTCCATAGTCGAGGACGACCGCTGACTCAGAGGTAGCGGCTCAGCTCCCTCACGACGCCGTCCTGGGCGAGCGTCTCGGTGGTGTCGTCGGCGGCTGCTTGCACATTCAGCGGCGCCTGGCCCATGGCAACTCCACGCCCGGCCCAGCGCAACATCTCGACATCGTTGTGGCCGTCGCCGATCGCGAGCACGTCGGCGGGGTCGACCGCGAGGCGTTCGCACACCACGTCGAGGCCGGAAGCCTTAGAGACGCCCTCGGGTGCGAGGTCCAGCCAGGCGGTGTAGCCGACGAAGTAGTTGGTGCCGGAAAGTCCGATCGTCCGGGCCAGCTCGGCGAACTCCTCGGCCGAGGAGTCCGGGCTCCGGATGATCACCCGGGTGACAGGCTCGGCGACGAGCTGGTCGACGTCCTGCAGGATCATCTCACCATTGATCTCGCCGTCGGGGAACGCCTTGTTGATCCGGTAGCCGACACCGAGCTCCTCGACCGCGACCGCCGCATCGGGCACGTGCTCGAGGACGAGCTTCACCGCCTCGCTGGCATCGAAGGTCACCTCGTGCAGCACCTCGAACCGCGCCTGCGGCGAGTAGGTGAAGACGACCGAGCCGTTGCTGGCGACCGCGATGCCGTCCTCGAACCCGAGCATGTCGGTCACGTTGAGCACCCCTGGCGCGGACCGCCCGGTGGCGATCACGACGGGAAGGCCGGTCCCGGCCGCGGCGCGCACGGTCGCGCGTACCGCAGGACTCATCACGTTGTCCCAGTCGACCAGGGTGCCGTCGACGTCCAGCGCGAGCAGCTTGGGGACGAACGTCACGACAGCGGCTCGATGACGTCGCGGTCTTGGAGGTACGGGCGCAGGGCCGCAGGGACCCGCACGGACCCGTTGGCGAGCTGGTGGTTCTCCAGGATCGCGATGATCGTCCGGGGCATGGCGACGAGCGTGCCGTTGAGCGTGGCCGCGGGTACGGTGCCGTGCTCGCCGCGGACCCTGATGTCGAGCCGGCGGGCCTGGAACTGTGTGCAGTTCGACGCCGACGACACCTCGCGGTACTTGCCCTGGGCCGGGATCCACGCCTCGCAGTCGAACTTGCGGATCGCGGACGCGCCGAGGTCACCCGCGGCTACGTCGATCACCCGGTAGGGCAGCTCCAGCGCGTCCAGCCACTGCTTCTCCCACGCGAGAAGCTGCTCGTGCTGGGCGTAGGACGCCTCGAGCGTGGTGTAGATGAACATCTCCACCTTGTCGAACCAGTGCACCCGGAAGATTCCGCGGGTGTCCTTGCCGTACGACCCCGCCTCCCGACGAAAGCACGGGCTGAAGGCGGCGTACCGCAGTGGCATCTGCTCGGCGTCCAGGATCTCGTCGCTGTGGTACGCGGCAAGCGGCACCTCCGACGTGCCGACGAGGTACAGGTCGTCCTTGGGCAGGTAGTAGACGTCGTCGGCGGCCTGGCCGAGGAATCCGGTGCCCTCCATCGCCCGAGGCTTGACCAGCGCCGGCGGGATCATCGGGGTGAAGCCCCACTCGCTGGCACGCGTCATCGCCATGTTCGTGAGCGCCATCTCCAGCTGCGCTCCGACGCCGGTGAGGTAGTAGAAGCGTGCACCGCTGACCTTGGCGCCGCGCTCTACGTCGAAGGCGCCGAGCATCTGTCCGAGCTCGAGGTGATCTCTGGGCTGGAACCCCTCCGCGGCGAAGTCTCGCGGCGTACCGACCTCCTCGAGGGTGACGAAGTCGTCCTCTCCTCCTGCGGGAGCCTCAGGCGAGGCCAGGTTGGGCAACGCCCTGAGGAGGTCGTCGAGCTCAGCGGCCGCCGCAGCCTGAGTCGCCTCTGCGGCCTTGACCCGGTCACTGAGCTCCTTGGTCTGTGCCAGCAGCTGTTGCTTCTGCTCACCCTCGGCGCGGGGGATGAGCTTGCCGAGCTGTTTCTGCTCCGCGCGGAGCGCCTCGTACGTCCCGATGGACGAGCGTCGCCGCTCTTCTGCGCCGATGAGGGAGTCCACGATCGCGTCGGACTCGCCGCGGCGCTTCTGGGCAGCGCGAATCACGTCGGGGTCGTCTCGGAGCACGCGTACATCGATCACCGTCCAAGCCTATCGGCGCGCGGCAACGCAATTGCGGGCGACATCGGCGGGCGCCTACTCAAAGGGCGCGACCGTGTAGGCGTACGCGCGGCTGAGGGCGGGCGCCCGGCAGGTCAGCTGCGCAGCGGGGCGGATGCTCCGGGTGACGACCGCGACCACCTCGGTCGGCAGTGACCCGCGGCAGGTCAGGCACACCCGCCAAGAACCCTCGTCGAGGCGTTCGGTGGTGAAGGCCACGACATCACGCGGACCGGCCGGGCCGAGCCGCTCGTGTGCCGCCACGACTGCCGCCTGCACGGTCGGAGGGTGCGAGCTCGTGCCACGTAGGTAGGCGGCGTCGACGCGCCCCCCCAGGTGCGAGTCGACCACACCGACGGCGGACTCGGCGTCGAGGTTGCCGTAGTACGTGCCGTCGGGAAGAACGACGACGTTGCCGGCGAACCGGTCGCCACCGATGTGCGAGCACTCCCAGGTCGTCTCGGGCCACCGCTCGGCCAGTGCGGCCGCGACGGGGCGCCCGCGAACCGCGCAACAGGTGTCGTGCCGCCCGTGCGTACACACCAGCAGCAGCGGCTGCGGCGGCGCATCGGCAGCAGCCGCATCGGCCGGTGGCGGCGCGCCGGTGAGGACGAGCGCCGGTGCCAGGAGATCGCCGTCGGTGAGCCACGTGCCCCACGTCGGTGTGTCACCGGCCGACTGCGACATGATCGCCCACCGCCACGGGCCACCCTGCTCGGGTCTGCCAGGTCGCCTGATCAGCACGATGCGGGTGCTCGCGGCGCGCGCTGCGCCGGCGAGGACAGCCTGCACTCGGTCCTCGATGCCCGACCCGGCGAGTGCGTCGGGCGCCCAAGGACCGTTGTGCTCGATGAGCAGCCATCGTCCGGCCGTCGCCGCGGTGCCTGCGAGTGGGTCCTGGCGTACGCGCGCGTGGTCAGCACACTGGAAGCGATCGGTCATGGGAAGGTTGCCGCTCAGTCCGCCTGGACGACGATGCTGGCGCGCATCAGCCGGCGCGCCAGGTCGACGCCGAGGTCACGCGCCAGGACGGGGCCGTGCAGCAGCCGCGCCACCGCTT
>JACCZT010000127.1 GCA_013695785.1 Nocardioidaceae bacterium
GGTCGCCGAGCATCATCGCGGCATGGGGGCCGGCGAGTGCGCGGGTCAGGTCGATCACCACGATGTCGGACAGCAGATTGGTCACAGCGACATCTTCGCAGGGAGGTGACCGCCGCAGCACGGCGAAATCTGCCAAAGCCGCTCAGCGGCCGGTTCTACCGTCGATCCGTTCGCGCAGCAGGTCGGCGTGGCCGTTGTGCCGGGCGTACTCGGCGATCATGTAGATCAGGAGCCAGCGCAGGGAGAACGGTTCGCATCGCTCAGCCGCGTGCCTGTCTGGTCCAGAGATGACGCCTTGGCGACGATCTGCCGCGCCAGGTCGCATTCGTGCTGCCATGAGGCCTGGGCGTCGGCCGGGTCACCGCCGAAGCATGCCACCGGCCGCGACGAGAAGCGATCGTGGTTTGGGACGCGGCAGCCGCGGGTAAGACGTGGGCAGCAGCGACCCAACGGGAGGCCCCATGAGATCGACAGCAACGTCTGAGGCTGGGCTCCCCTCCCATGCCCCGTGGGCCTTACCTCGCTCGCGATGAGCCTTACGTCTGAGCCGCGACACGCCGCCTTGTGAACGCATGTGCGTAAGTCCCAGCGAAGGTTGGCACTCGAGAAGCGCGGCGCCAAGGTACAGGTCGCGGTGTGGGTGACTGCTCGGGCACGCCGTAAACCCCTGGTGCGGGTAGCGAGCCGTCGGGGGAGGCCGCTACTGGTGCAGTACAAACCCAGGCTACCGGTCGAGCGGCTTGACGAACATGGCGCTGACCTTGCCGTTGTCCTGGGTCGACCTCCCGACCTCGGTGTAACCGCGGGCGGCGTGGAAGGCGAGGGACACCTCGTTGGGCGGCTCGGCGTACACCTCGAGTGCCATCTGCCCGTGCGGCGATCCTGCGGCCTCGGCGGCGTCGTACAACGTCGTGCCGAGACCGCGGCGAAGATGAGTGCGCGCAACAACCACCCGGTCGAGGTAGCAGAAGTCGTCGTACCGCTCACCGAACCAGCGGTAGTTGGGGCTCGCGTAGGCCGTACCCGGTGCGAGCGTGACGACGAAGCCGGCCACGGCACCGGCGTCGTCGGCAACCAGCACCTGCTCGGCCAGATCGACGAGACGCTGCAGCCGGTCGTCGTCCAGTGGCCCGACGGCGTCGAGCTCACCTTGGTTCATGGCCAGCACGGCAGGTAGGTCGGCGGCACGGGCAAGGCGTGTACGCACGCCACGACTCTAGATGCAGTTGGTGATCAGGGGGTGACGGCCATGGCGGCCAGCACGCGGCCGGCGAGGAAGCGGTCTCCGCTGACGTCGACGTCGACCTGGTCGGCGGTACGCCGACCGGCCGCCAGCACGGTGAACGTCTCCAGATCCATCGCGAGGCGGGTGTCGGCGTCAGCGGTGTCCTGCTGCTCTGCCGCGCGGCCGTCCTCGCCGACACGCAGCGAGACCGTGAAGCCCGACGGACCGGTGATCTCCCAGACCACCTGCATGCCGGCCGCTGGTGCGACGCGCTTGCCCAGGACGTACGCCATGGCGGCCGCGAAGGTGACGGCCGTGACGCGGGCGCCGGTGCTGTCCAACCCACCGGGGCGGTTCGTCGCCCGGCGGATGTCCTGCTCGTGCACCCACACGTCGATCGCGCGGTTCTGCAGTAACATCGCCCAGCTCCAAGACACGCCGGCAGGCGTGCTGGGCGCCAGCGAGGTCGGGTCGTCCGGTAGCGGGTCGAGCTGTGTCGCACGACGCGCGACCGCCTCGCGCAGCAGCACCTCGAGCGCCTCGAACGAGCGATCACGCAACGCAGCGACCCCGGCTTCGGTGTAGTCAGGGCTCACCACCTTGCCCCCCGTGGCGGCAACGGTGACCGGCGCCGTCCAGGTGCCGGCGAGCATGGCTTCCACGCCGGCGACGTGCGCCACGACATCTCGCACCGACCAACGCGGACAGTCGGTCGGCGACGCCCACTCCTCAGCAGAAAGCTCTCCACACAGGTCGGCGATGGCGTGTACCGACTCACGCCAGCCGATGACGTACGTCTCCAAGGCACTCATCCTGGGCAGCCTAGTGGGTCAGACATAGTGGCCGGGATGTGCGCGACATCGGCCAGTGGCCACTGCTGGATGGTCCGGCCATGTCACGGCATAGGCCGGATCGGCGCCCGTGCCGATCCTGGCGTACCGCAGAAGCTCGCGGATGATGCCCGCACTGCCCATGGCCCACCCGGTTCGAGGTTCGAGGTCGCTAGGGGTGACCCGGTGCTCGTAGTTGGACCAGCAGGCTCCTTCAGCGTCGACGGTTGCGCGTGCGGCGAGGTCGTCGACGAGTACGGACGCGAAGTCCAGACGGTCGCGGTTCTCGGCGTGGCGGTCGCACGCCAGCGCGAGCACTCCGGCGGTGCCACAACATCGGCCGCTGTTGTCCCAGAAGCCCGGCCGTACGCGGCGAGGCAGGCCGGAGCGGACGACCGTACGC
>JACCZT010000156.1 GCA_013695785.1 Nocardioidaceae bacterium
CGTCGTGGGGGTGGGCGGTGGTCAAGGCCGCACGTGAGCTGCTCGCCACCTTGGAGTCCGAGCACGGTGGGCAGGTGCCTGCGGACGGGCTGGAGGTCACCGCGAGCACCCACGCCGACATCAAGGCCCAACGTGACCTCAGCCGGCACGCCTTCGGTGCGCAGTTCGCCGAGGCCTGGGTCGACGTCGACACCGGCGAGGTACGGGTGCCGCGCATGGTCGGCGTCTTCGCCGCTGGGCGCATCGCCAACGCAGTGACGGCGCGTTCGCAGCTCCTCGGTGGCATGACGTGGGGGTTGTCGATGGCCTTGCACGAGCAAAGCATCCAGGACCTGAAGTTCGGCGACTTCGCCAACCGTGACCTCGCGACGTACCACATGAGCGCGAACGCCGACGTGTGCGACATCGAGGTCGAGTGGCTGCAGGAGGACGACCCAGAGATCGGGGCGGCCGGGACGAAGGGGATCGGTGAGATCGGGATCGTCGGCACGGCCGCCGCGATCGGCAACGCTGTCTACAACGCCACTGGCGTACGCCTGCGCGAGACCCCGATGACGCTGGACCGAATCATCGGGCAGCTCTAGCCGGGCTCGGGAGCATCGGGCAGGCCGAAACGGACGCGTTGGTCCACCGGCACCAGGTCGAGCAGCTCGGGATGGTCCCGGATCACCGCGGGCACGAAGGGACACACCGGCAGGACCTGTTCGTCTCGCGCACGCAGGATGTCGAGGGTGCCCACGATCAGACTCGTACCGACGCCCTTGCCGCCGTGCTCGGGCATGACCTCGGTGTGGGTGATGGCAATGACGCCGTCGTCGGGCGAGTAGTCGGCGAAGCCGAGGACGTCGTCGGCTTCATCGACGATCTCGAAACGCTGTTGGCCGGTGTTGTCGCGCACGCTGTAGGTCATGAATTCATCGTGACACGGACCGGTAGTTGGTGCACGTGTGGCTGATGGGGCACACTTGGGGCAGTCGAACGCAGAACTTACGCATCGATGGCTCCGCTCGAGAACGCTGGGGAAGGCGACACTCGAGTCGAGGAGGCACCGATGAGCACCACCACCACACGGGGCGTCTTGTACGTCCACTCAGCAGCGTCTGCGTTGTGCCCGCACGTCGAATGGGCAGTCGCCGGCGCGTTCGGCGTACCCGCGTCGTTGCAGTGGTCACCGCAGCCGGCTGAGCAGGCCACGTACCGGTGCGAGTTCTCCTGGCAGGGCGCGACCGGCACCGCCGCAGCCCTCACCTCGGCACTGCGTGGGTGGACGCAGCTGCGCTTCGAGGTGACCGAGGAGCCGACGATGACGTCCGAGGGCGCCCGGTACTCCTACACTCCCGACCTTGGCGTCTTCCACGCCGTTACCGGCCTGCACGGCGACATCATGATCCCTGAGGACCGGCTCAAGGCTGCCGTCGTCAAGGCTGCCCTGGGTCAGACCACCGTCGAGATCGAGCTCGACAAGCTGCTCGGACTGCCGTGGGACAACGAGCTCGAGACGTTCCGCTACGCCGGCGAGGGCGCCCCGGTGCGCTGGCTGCACCAGGTGGTGTGAGCGCCGTCAGCCGATGCGTACGCGGGCCCGCGGGGTGGAGTCGGTCCCGTTGGACAGGCGGAACCAGGCAGCACCGGTGCGGTCGGTGATGATGTACGTCGAGAAGGTGCCGCCGGCGGCCACCGTCACGCTGACGGGGAAGTCGGTCCACGCACCGCCCTCGAGCCGCTGCACCTGAAGGCTTGTGCCGGGTGCCACACCGGGCACGGTCCCGGTCATCGAGATACGTGATCCCGGGCTGGCGTTGGTCGGCGTCACCACCAGCTCGGCTCCCTGCTCGTCGGGCTTCTTCTGGCGGGGTGGTTTGGTCTTCGGCGGCGGACTTGCCGTGGTGGGTTTGGTCTTCGGCGGCGGACTTGACGTGGTGGCCGTTGCTGAGGGCTTCGCAGGCTTCTTCGTCTCAGCAGGCGCGCTGGCGACCACAGGCGTGTCGGATCCGCTGATACCGAGCGCGTTGACGAATCCTGCGCCGAGCAGACCGACGAACAGGCCAAGCACCACACCGGTCACCGCAAGACCACCGAGGATCTTGACCAGCGAACGGTTGCGCTGTCCCTGAGAACTGTTGCGGTCGAATCTGACCGGCATGTCGGCTGCCTCCTCGCTCTCTCTGCATTGTCGCAGCCGGAGCCAAGTCGCGAAGATCGTTTCGACGTGCTGCCCCGCGACTCAGAGCGGGATGTTGCCGTGTTTGCCGCGGGTGCGCGGCGAGGTCAGAGCCGCGGCGATTGCCTCCGCAAGGCGCTTGCGGGTGTGGCTGGGCTCGACCACCTCGTCCACGACGCCGATCTCGATGGCCTTGTCGACCCCGCCGGCGATCTCCTCGTGCTCTGTGGCGAGCTCGGCCTCCACCTGCGCCCGGATGTCTTGCGGAACCTCGGCGATCTTGCGGCGGTGCAGGATGCGTACGGCCGCGACCGCCCCCATCACGGCGACGACGGCGCCCGGCCAGGCGAACACCCGGGTGGCACCGAGCGATCGGGCGTTCATCGCAATGTACGCGCCTCCGTAGGCCTTGCGGGTCACGAGGGTGACCCGCGGGACCTTGGCTTCGGCGAAGGCATGCAGGAGCTTGGCCCCGCGGCGGACCACGCCGTCCCATTCCTGGCCGACGCCGGGCAGGTAGCCCGGCACGTCGACGACGACGACGAGAGGGATCCCGAACGCGTCGCACATGCGGACGAACCGGGACGCCTTCTCGGCGGACAGCGAGTCCAGGCACCCGCCGAGGCGAAGCGGGTTGTTGGCGATGACGCCCACGCTGTGACCGCCGAGGCGCCCCAACGTCGTGGTGATGTTGGGCGCCCAGCGGGCATGCAGCTCGATGCCGGTGCCTTCGTCGAGCACGTCGGCGACGAGCGGGTGGACGTCGTAGGCGCGGCGCATCGACTCCGGCAGCGAGCGGGCGAGGTCGATGTCGGCGACCGCGTCGACGTCGAGGTCGCCGGGTGCGCTGAGCAGCGCGGTGACGTCGCGCGCGCGTTGGAGTGCCTCGGGCTCGGAGTCGGTCAGCACGTGTACGACTCCGGAGCGGCGGCCGTGCGGTTCGGGACCGCCGAGCCGCAGCATGTCGACGTCCTCACCGGTGACCGAACGCACGACGTCCGGACCGGTCACGAAGATCCGGCCCTCCGGGCCGAGGATGACGACGTCGGTGAGCGCGGGTCCATAGGCGGCGCCGCCGGCGGCGGGTCCGAGGACGACCGAGACCTGGGCCACCTTGCCCGAGGCGAGGGTCATGGCGTGGAAGATCTGTCCGACCGCGTGCAAGGACAGCACGCCTTCGGCGAGGCGGGCGCCACCGGAGTGCCACAACCCGATGATCGGTGCCTGGTCGGCCATCGCCCGCTCGTAGGCCAGGACCGCGACACGGCACCCTTCGTCCCCCATGGCGCCGCCCATGACCGTGGGGTCGGAGCAGAAGGCGACGGCGTGCGTTCCGTGGACGGTCCCGGTCGCAGCGAGCATCCCGGACAAGTCGTCATCGCTGATGAGCTCCATCGACCCGTCGTCGAAGAGAGCGCTGAGCCGCTTGCGGGGGTGGCGGGGATCCTGCTCGCGGGGGACCTTCGCCGGGCGTCCCGCCGACTGTGGGGCTGCTGATGTGGGATGGGTGACGGTCACGGGCTTCCTGCCTCAGCTGCTGGCGAACGCCACGGCGACGTTGGCGCCACCGAAGCCGAAGGAGTTGTTGAGGGCCGCGATGTCCCCGGCGGGCAGGTCTCGCGGCTTTGTCGCGATGTCGAGGTCGACACCGGGGTCGGGGTTGTCCAGGTTGATGGTCGGGGGCACGACCCGGTGGTACAGCGCCAGCACGGTGGCGATGGACTCCAGGGCGCCGGCGCCGCCGAGGAGGTGGCCGGTCATCGACTTGGTGCTGGTGACCACTACCTGGTCGGCGTGCTCGCCGAGCGTGCTGTGGATCATCATGCCTTCGGCGAGGTCGCCTTGCGGCGTGGAGGTCGCGTGGGCGTTGATGTGCTTGATGTCCGATGCCGAGAGGTCCGACTCGTGAAGCGCCCGCATTATGGCGCGCGCACCACCGAGCCCGCGAGGGTCCGGTTGGGCGATGTCGTGTGAGTCGGCGGTGATGCCGGCACCTCTGACCTCGGCGTAGATGCGAGCACCTCGCGCGCGGGCGTGCTCTTCGGACTCCAAGACGAGGACACCGGCACCTTCGCCGAGGACGAACCCGTCCCGACCGACGTCCCAGGGACGCGAGACGACGGTCGGGTCGCCTTCGCGCTTGGACAGCGCCATCATCTGGGCGAAGGCCGCCATCGGCAAGGGGTGGATGGCCGCCTCCGTGCCGCCGGCGAGCACGATGTCGGCGCGGCCGAGCCGGATCTGGTCGACGGCCAGCGCGATACCTTCGTTGCCCGACGCGCACGCCGAGATGGGGGTGCTGACACCGGCCTTGGCGCCGACCAACAGGCTGATGTTGGCCGCTGGTGCGTTGGGCATCAGCATCGGGATGGACAACGGTGAGACGCGGCGCGGGCCCTTCTCCTTGAGCAGGTCGTAGTTGGCGAGCAGTGTCTGCACTCCGCCGATCCCCGAAGCCATCGCGACGCCGAGACGCTCGCCGTCGACCTCGGTGTCAGCGAGGCCAGAATCGGCCCACGCCTCCATCGCGGCGACCATCGCGAACTGGGTCGATCGGTCGAGACGTCGGGCCTTGACCCGTTCTAGGACGGCGGTCGGCTCGACCGCGGCCGAAGCCGCGATCTTGACCGGTAGCTCCTCGGCCCAGTCCTGCTCGAGCCGGCGTACTCCGGACTGGCCGGCGAGGAGGGCGGTCCAGGTCGAGTCGACGTCGCCACCGACCGGGGACGTCGTCCCCAGGCCGGTGACGAACACGCGTGTATGGCTCATCTGGTCAGGACTGGGCGCGCTCGATGAACGCGACGGCGTCGCCGACGGTCTTGAGGTTCTTGACCTCGTCGTCGGGGATCTTGACGTC
This sequence comes from Nocardioidaceae bacterium, assembly GCA_013695785.1. Taxonomy (GTDB): domain Bacteria; phylum Actinomycetota; class Actinomycetes; order Propionibacteriales; family Nocardioidaceae; genus JACCZT01. The sequence continues at coordinate 5,019 of JACCZT010000156.1, forward strand.
GAACTTCTCCTCGGCGGCGACGACGACCTCGACCATCGAGAGGGAGTCGACATCAAGGTCGTCGGTGAACGACTTGTCGAGCTGGACGTCCTCGGTCGGGATTCCGGCGACCTCGTTGACGATCTCGGCGAGGTC
>JACCZT010000157.1 GCA_013695785.1 Nocardioidaceae bacterium
CGCACTTCCTACGCGTGGTGGCATCTTCGCCGATGCGCGAGGCGAGGATCGCCTGTTGCGGGTGACCTGGCATCACGAGGTCGGGGTCGCCGTGTTGTCCCTGTGGCGCGACGACCTGTGTGTCGGGAGCTTCCGGCTCGCGGGCGAGGACGTTCCCGCGCTCGTCAACATGCTGGTGGACGGCCTCGCGGTGGACTACCAGAGCGGCAACGCCGGCCGTCAGGTGAGCTGAGACTTCGCACGAGGGTCGCGGCCGATGAAGCCGAGCATCTGGGTTTGTACGTCCGCATCGGCAGGGACTTCGACGCGCGCGCCGTACTGGCCGCTGGCTCGCAGGACCTCGTCCATCGGCTCCATCCCGGCCAGCAGCTCCGCGCACTTCGCCGAATCGAGCTTCTCGTCCTGGCCGGTGGCTCGGGCGAGGTCCCAGGTGTGCATGAAGATGTCAGAGGTGTAGAAGCGGTCGACGGCCAGGTCGAGCGGTACCTCGCCGATGTGGGGGTTGGAGAGCATCATGTCTGCGGTGGCGGGATCGTCCAGCAGAGCCTGCACGGCGTCACTGTGCACCTGCCACGCCGCGCCCGGGTCCTCATCAACGGACGGCCCGCTGGGCAGTCGGACCCCCGCTCCCTGTTCGAGGAAGGAGGGGAACCACTCCACGAGGTGGCGCACCACGTCGCGGGCGACCCAGCCCTGTGGCGGCGCCGGGTTGTCCCATGCGGCCTCGTCGACGCCGAGGACGCGGTCGGTGAACCCGCCCGCGATACGACGATGCTCCTCTGCTGCGCTCATTTCTTCTGCGCCAGCAGCTCGTCGAGCTTGTCGAAGCCCTCGTTGATGCCAGCCTCCATGCCGCTGGCCATCATCGCGGCCTGCGCCTCCATCGAGTCGACCACGGAGACCGACGTGACCCGGGTACGCCCGCCGGGTAGCTCCTCGAACGTCGTGGCGTCCAAACTCACGCCGTCCGGCATACCCTCCCAGGTGAAGGTCTGCACGAGTCGCTCGTTGGGCCGCACCTCGTGGAACGCGCCGTAGAAGGTGGCGATCTCCTCCCCGTCGCGCATCGATGCGTAGCGGTAGCCGCCACCGGTACGGGCGTTCCACCGGTGGATCCGGGTGTCCATGGTCCGAGGGCCGATCCACTGGACGAACAGGTCGCGGTCGACCCAGGCTGGGAAGACCTTGTCGGGTGTCGCGTCGAACTCGCGGATGATCGTGACCTTCGGGAGGTCCGGGTCCGCGATGATCTCAGTCTCGTGCTTGGTGGTGGTCATGATGCTTCCCCTCTCTGGGGTTCGGTGGTCATGTCTTGTGCTTCGATGCCGGCGAGGAGGGCGTCCAGGCGTCGGAACCGCTCCTCGGCTTCTTGCCGGTAGCGCTCGATCCACTTGGTCATCAGGTCGAACACCTCCGCTTCTAGGTGGCAGGGCCGGCGTTGGGCGTCGCGGCTGCGACTCACCAGTCCCGACCCCTCCAGGACCTTCAGGTGTTTGGAGACAGCCTGGACGGTGACGTCGTACGGTGCGGCGAGCTCGCCGACCGTCGCGTCCGCCACGGCCAGTCTGGCCACGATGTCCCGGCGGGTCGGGTCAGCCAGTGCTGCGAAGACCTGGGAGAGCTGGTCGGCCATCGCGACACCTCCTCAACTGATCGGTTGCAAACGACGTTAGCCCGGCGTCCCTCTCTTGTCAACCGTTCGGTTGCAAACAACTCACTCCGTCTGAGGCCCTACGACTCGCCGGTGCTTGTGGGCCATGCACAGCTTCGAGCCGCGAAAACGGCGCCGCGGCGAGCCGACGAGGTGCTTTGATGAAGTCCAGCAGCATCGTCGACGTCCAGCCACCGGTCAGGGGATCGACGCTGCGGAGGCGGGTCTGCAAGGCGCCCTCGACCCACTGCCGCATCTCCGGGGCGAGCTGAGCGGGATTCGGTTGCGCGTCCACGTTCCCAGTCAACCAGCCGCCAGCAGGGCAGTATGCTCGCGCGGGTCAGTCGTCGCCGCGGACGGGTAGCGTCCGTGGGCCCGGGCCTTGGTCGCCGAGCACGTCGCGGGGGTTGAAGGTCGTGCATCGCTCGAGCGACAGGCATCCACA
>JACCZT010000177.1 GCA_013695785.1 Nocardioidaceae bacterium
GAGCGGCAGGCGTCGCGGCCGACCTCGGGAACGGCGTCACAGGCGCCACCAACGCCGATTGCGCTGCCGGCTCGGACGTCGTCGTGGTCACCGTGCCGTGGGACGCCCACGCGCCGACCCTGCGTGAGCTCGCTCCACAGCTCGCCGGCAAGGTCGTCATCGACTCGGTGAACCCGCTCGGCTTCGACAAGCAGGGCCCTTACGCCCTCGACGTACCCGAGGGCAGCGCAGCCCAGCAGGCCGCGAGGCTGTTGCCGGAATCGACGGTCACAGCTGCCTTCCACCACGTGTCCGCGGTCTCGCTCTCCGATCTGTCTATCGACGACCTCGACCTCGATGTCCTCGTGCTCGGTGAGGACCGCGACGCGACCGACCAGGTCATCGCCCTCGTCGGACTGCTCCCCGGCATGCGCGGCATCTACGGCGGCCGGCTGCGCAACGCCCACCAGGTCGAGGCCCTCACGGCCAACCTGATCGCCATCAACCGGCGCTACAAGTCGCACGCCGGCCTGCGGATCACCGACGTCCGATGAGCCACCGGGCTGCGCCGCGGCGCGTCGTCTGCCTCGTACCGTCGCTGACCGAGGCGATCGCCGTCACAGTTCCGGACCGGCTCGCCGGCGCCACCGAGTGGTGCACCGAGCCGCCCGGTCTCGACGTTGCCCGCTTCGGCGGCACCAAGAACCCCGACGTGACGGCGATAGTCGCCGCTCGCCCGGACCTCGTCGTCGTCAACACCGAGGAGAACCGCGCTGTCGACCTCGACGCGCTGCGCCGCGCGGGCGTACGCCTGTGGGTGACGGACCCGCAGACGGTTCCAGAGGCCATCACCCAGCTCCGTGACCTGTTGACAGCCCTCGGCGCCGCGCGCGTCCCGTGGCTGGAGGCGGCCGAGACACAATGGGCGCGGCCGTGGACCGGCGAGCGGAAGCGTGCCGTCGTACCGATCTGGCGGCGGCCGTGGATGGCGCTCGGCCGGGACACCTTTGCCGGTGACGTGCTCGCCAGGATCGGTGTCGACAACGTCCTCGCGGGCGATGACGAACGTTATCCGCGGATCGACATCACCGCCCTCCCGCGGCACGACCTCGTCGTACTGCCGGACGAGCCGTACGCCTTCAGCGTCGCCGACGGTCCCGAAGCGTTCGCCGCCGCGTCTGCGTGCGTCTCGGGTCGATACCTGACGTGGTACGGCCCGTCGCTTGCCGAGGCGCGTGACGTCCTGTCCGCGCAGGTGTGGACCGCGGTGGAAGCATGAGGCGACTGAGGTTGCGCCGTTCGGGACCGTGGATCTCCACCGCTGCCTTGGCGTGCCTGTTGTGGGTATGCGTGGCGAGTGCGTTGTTCGCGCCGTGGTGGGGCGTCGCGAAGATGATGGCGGTCTGGGCCATGTGCGCACTCGTCGTGCTGGGGTGGGCGCGGCCGCACCCCGCCCGGACGGTGTACGTGCCGCTCGCCGGAGCGCGCTCGTCTGGTTCGCCGCCACTGGCCTGCGCTGGTGGGGTCGGAGCGCATGAGCGTTGACTTCCGGCTACGACTCGAAGGTGTGCTCGGGGCCGGGGAAGACGCCGGCGGCGACCTCCTCGGCGTACGCCTGCGCCGCCGTCAGCATCACCTCCCGTAGGTCGGCGTACTGCTTGACGAATCTCGGCATCCGCCCGCTCCGCAGGCCCATCATGTCCTGCCACACCAGCACCTGGGCGTCACAGTCCGGGCCGGCGCCGATGCCGATCGTCGGGATCCGCAGCCGCTTGGTGATCTCGGCGGCCACGTCGCCGGGCACCATCTCCATCACGACGGCGAACGCGCCCGCGTCCTGCAACGCCTCGGCGTCGGCGATGGTCTTCGCGGCCGCGTCTCCGCGTCCCTGGACCCGGTAGCCGCCGAGGCTGTGCTCGGACTGCGGGGTGAACCCAATGTGCGCCATCACCGGGACGCCGCCGCTGGTCAACAGCTTCACCGTCGGCGCCATCTCGGCGCCACCCTCGAGCTTGACCGCATGCGCCCGCGCCTCTTTCATGAACCGCACCGCTGTGTCGTACGCCTGCTGCGGCGAGGCTTGGTACGACCCGAAAGGCAGGTCGGCCACCACCAGCGCGTACGTCACCGAGCTGGTCACAGCGCGGGCGAGCGGGATCAGCTCGTCGACCGTGACCGGAAGCGAGGAGTCGTACCCATAGACGTTGTTGGCGGCTGAGTCACCGACGAGGAGGACAGGGATCCCGGCCTCGTCGAAGACCTGGGCTGTGTACTGGTCGTACGCGGTGAGCATTGCCCACCTCTCACCGCGTTGCTTCATGTCGTGCAGCGTGACGGTACGTACGCGCTTGCGGCGGGAAGTCTCGGTCGACTCGGTCATGGCGTCATCCCTTGCGATCTCGCGGCTACCTCTCGGAGTCCCCGGAGGTCATCAGCCTGCCACGGCGGGGGACCTCGTGCCTGCGGTCGTGGCGGACCTCACGATGCCTGGCGAGGGCCAGAACCTGCGGACGGAGGGGCCAGAACCTGCGGATGGAGGGGCCAGAACCTGCGGATGGCGGGTCATAGGGTTTCGCGCCAGCCGTTGGTGATGGGCACCCGGCGGTCCCGGCCGAAGTTCCGGGCGGATATCTTGGGTCCCGGGGGGTACTGGCGGCGCTTGTACTCCGCGCGGTCGACCAGGGTGATGACGCGCTGGACGAGCTCGGGGTCGAAGCCTTCGGCGATGACGTCCCGCGACCCGAGGTCGCGCCCGACGTAGGCGTCGAGGACGGCATCCAGCAGGTCATACTCCGGCAGCGAGTCTGAGTCGAGCTGCCCCGGTCGCAGCTCGGCCGACGGGGGTTTGACGATGACGCCTTCGGGGATGGGCGGTGTCTCGCCGCGGCGTTCGGCCTCGGCGTTGCGCCACCGCGCGAGGCGCCACACCAGTGTCTTGGGCACGTCCTTGATCGGGGCGTACCCGCCGACCGCGTCACCGTAGATGGTCGAGTAGCCGGTGGCGAGCTCGGACTTGTTGCCGCACGCGAGCACGAGGTGTCCGTCCTGGTTGGACAGCGCCATCCAGACGACTGCCCGGATGCGTGCCTGGAGGTTCTCCTCGGCCAGACCTTCGACGTGGACGGCCTTGGTGAACGCCTCGAACATCGGCGCGATCGGCACCGTCTGTAGGTGCATGCCGGTACGTTCAGCGAGCTCGGCCGCGTCCGTTCTGGAGTGCTCGGTCGACCAGTCGCTGGGGTTGGAGATCCCATGGACCTGATCCGGGCCGAGTGCGTCAACGGCGATCGTCGCCACGAGGGTCGAGTCGATGCCGCCGGACGCACCGAGCAGTACCGAGGTGAAGCCGTTCTTGGTCACGTAGTCGCGCAGGCCGACGACCAAGGCGGAGTAGATCTCAGCCAGGTCGTCAAGGCGGGGATAG
>JACCZT010000182.1 GCA_013695785.1 Nocardioidaceae bacterium
GCACCGGCAGGAACACCAGCGCCGCCACGGCCAGTGCCCCGCACAGTCTCCGCAGCCGTACGTTCATCGAGCTGACCCGAGCCGGTGTCGACGGACCAGGCGCCGGCCGAGCAACATGATCGCGACGACGAGGACGGCGATGGCGGCGCCGGTCGTGGCGTAGGCCCACGGCCGCTCGACGCGCGCGTCTTCCGGCGCGGTCACAGCCTCCGGCTCCGGCGCCAGCGGCAGGTGGGTCAGACCGAGCGTCGCCTGCGCGGTCGCGCGGCGCCACTGGTCGCTCGTCTTCTTGGTGATGCCGTTGGCTTTGCCGACTCGGTACGCCTTCTTGTTATAGGCCACAGCGCCTCCCTCGCCTCTCAGCTCACCGCCGACACCCGTGGGCACCTGGCGCCTCCGGAGACACCTCGCGGCGTCGGCGGCTGCGCCGTCCTTCCCGGCCGCAGCGAGCGCGTCGCCGGCCAGACCGGTGCTGTTGGAGTTGGCGCCAGAAGTCGGACCGGCGCCACCGAACGCACCGCTGGCGCCCTGCACCGACAGCAACCACTGCACGGCGTCCTTGATGGCCGAGCCGACACCGGACGTGCCGGCCCTCTTGGCCACCAGCAGCGCCTTGAGGGCATACGCGGTCGCGTCGACGTCGGGATCGCTGTTGCCCTCTTCCTTGCCGCCCGCGCAGGTGAGCTTCGGGTTGGTCGTGGCGTCGCCGTCGATGAGGCGGAAGAAGCCCTTGCCGCACTGCTGCTTGAGCAGGAACTCCGTCGCCGCCTTCGACGGGCTGCCGATCCTGGCCAGCCCGGTGACCGCGAAAGCCTGGCCGATGGTGTTGGCATAGTCCATCTCGGCGTCGTCGGCAACCCGGCCGTCGTCAGCGCCGCCGGAGGAGATCTGCGACCTCAGCCGCTTGACGAGGTCGACGCCCCCGAAGTGCCTTGGCCTTGCGTCGGCCTGCTTGGCGAGCACCAGCAGCTTGGCCGTTGCGCCGGCGGACCTGCTACCGAACGGAGTGATGTAGTCCTCGACGTGGTCCTTCAGCGCCCGGACGATCGCCCGGCGCTTCTTGGCCTCGGTGCCTGCCGCGTCGAGAGCGAACCACGTGTCCACGGTCAGGCCGTAGTCGTAGAACTCGGAATCTTCGTTGAGGCTGCGGCCGCCGGTCAGCTCGCCGGCGAGCCAGCCGGCCGCAGCCTCCGCGGGTTTGGGATCGAGGGCAGCCGAGGCCGGCGCCGGCGTACCGACGACCAGGGCGAAGGATGCGACGGCGGCGACAACGGCGCCGCGGCCCAGAGGTGAACGCTTCAAGGGGGTGTGTCCTTCCCGCTGCAGCAGGAGGGGCCCACGCGTTGCCAATGGCGGCGCCTAGGGCTCCACCGTGCATTCCGCGACAGCGTGTAAAGCCGGATATGAGGCGCCGTACAGGCATTCCGGCTCACCACCTGCGTGAGGTGGCCTACGGCTGCGGGTCAGCGCCGGACTTGGACCGGCTTCCCCTGTACGACGGGCTCAATGTAGCACCCGGCGAAGCCGCTGGTGCGACCATGGGCAGGTGACCGCTCCGCTGCCCGACGACCAGTCCGACGACCATGTACCCGCAGGTGGTGAGCCGCTCGGCGACGACCCACCCTGGACACCCTGGACTCCCGAACACGTCTCGCGCTGCTTGGCCGGCGTACCGGTCCCGTGGTGCGTCGTCGGGGGCTGGGCACTAGACCTGTTCCGCGGCGAGGTCACCCGTGAGCACGAGGACATCGAGATTGCCGTACCGGCCGGACGGTTCGCACTGGTACGCGAAGCGCTGGCGACGTTGGTGTTCGACGTGGTCGGTGCCGGGCAGCGCTGGCCGCTCGACCACCCGGCGTTCGACGTCCTCCACCAGACCTGGGCACTCGACCCGTCCACCGGCGCCTACGTGCTCGACGTGTTCCGCGAGCCGCACGAGGGCGACACCTGGGTCTGCCGCCGCGACGGTGCCATCACCATGCCGTACGCCGACGTCGTCGCGACCACCCCCGCGGGCATCCCGTACATGCAGCCCGAGATCGTGTTGCTCTTCAAGGCGAAGCATCAACGGGACAAGGACGAGGCGGACTTTGCGGGCGTCGTCGACCTGTTGACGCCACAACGCAGGGCCTGGTTGGGTTCGGCGTTGCGGCGGGTCCATCCCGACCACCACTGGCTGCCGTCGTTCGCTTGATCACACCAGCAGCTTGACGAGCGTTCGCAGGTTGCGGGTGGTGACGTGCGGCTTGAGCCGCGCCTTGGAGTTGTGCTTGGCGAACGCGCTGTCCAGGCTGTGGCCGCGTTCGACCTCCCAAAACAGCACCCCGTCGCCGAGGGCGATCCGCTCCAGGGCCGGATCGAGGTCGTCCTGCAGCTGCGCCGCCTCCTCGAGCACGGCCACGTCCGAGCTGAACACGACGTACGGGTGCCAGCCTTCGCGCTCTGGGTCGAACGGGTAGGCGTCCACCACCGAGCCGAGGGCGGCGATGTCGGTGAGGACGATCCACGCGTCGTACCCGAAGGTGTCGCGCAGGCAGGTCTCGAACCGCTGCTTGAGCGCTTTCCGGTCCGTCTCGTCAGCGTCGAACAGGACGTTGCCACTGGCCAGCACCGTCCGGACGCCGCTGAAGCCGGCGCCTTCGAGTGCCGCCCTCAGGTCGGCCATCTTGATCGTGACACCGCCGACGTTGACCCCCCGCAACAACGCCACGTAACGAGTCATGCACGCAATCTACGGCGCCGGTCGCGGACACCGACAGCGTCGGGGTTGAATGACGCTGTGCTGGTGACGACGACGTACCTCGAACAGAACGCGCCCGCGGACCTTCGGCCCTCCCCTGCTCCACCCGAGCCCGGACGGATCGAGATGCTCACCGAGCCCGACCCGGCGTTCAACAGCAAGATGTACGCGACCGTCGGAGGGCCCTGGCAATGGACCGTCCGCGAGGCGTGGACGCTGCAGGACTGGGGTCGTTGGCTGCGGCAACCGGGGCGTGAGACGTGGGTGCTGTGGCTCGAGGGCCAAGCGGCCGGCTACGCCGAGCTCGACGCAGAGGACGCCGGCCACCACACCGATGTCGAGATCGCGTACTTCGGTCTGGCCCCCGGGCACACCGGGCGCGGCTGGGGAGCCCACCTGCTCACCGCGGTCACCGAGCACGCGTGGAACATCGGCGCCCGCTGGCCGGACTTGTCGCCGGTGACGAGGGTGTGGGTGCACACCTGCACGTCGGACGGTCCGCACGCTCTCGCCAACTACCGCGCCCGGGGGTTTGTGGCGTACCGCACCACCGAGGAGGAGCGGGCCGACGGCGAAGGCAGCGGGAACGCCGGGGGCGGATAGCGGACGCTGGCCGGCCGGTGTCCGCCATCTGGTCACCGGTCTCGGGATCGCACTGGCGTCACTACCCTCGACAGATGCACGTCCTGCAACGCGACCCGCTGACGGCCGCTCGCGCTGACGCCACCTGGGCACCCGCGACGCCGACGTACGACGTGGGGCTTGCCGTCGCGGGGCGGCCGGTGACGGTCTTCGGCGGCGGGACGCCCGCGCTCGGGCACATCGCCGCGCTGCGACAGGCCGGTGCCGAGGTCACCGTGGTAGCGACCGCGACGGTCGACGCGGTGACCGACCTCGCCGACCGCGGGGTCGTGACCTGGGAGCGGCGCGCGTACCGTTCGGGCGACCTTGAGCGTCCCTGGCTCGCCGTTGCCGCGACCGGTGACGTCGCGCTCGACCAACAGATCGCGGACGACGCCGAGGCTCGGCGGCTGTGGTGCGTACGCGCGACCCACGGCCCGGATGGCTCTTCGCCCGACCGGCTGACGACCGGAGAGGTCGTCCTGGTCGGCGGCGGGCCGGGTGATCCCGGTCTGTTGACGGTCGCCGGCGCGGCTGAGCTGCGCGCGGCCGACGTCGTCATCTGCGACCGGTTGGCCCCGCTGGCGGCGCTCACCTGGCTCAAGCACGGTGCCGAGGTCATCGACGTCGCCAAGATCCCGCGCGGCGCTTTCACCGCTCAAGAGGAGATCAACCGGCTGCTCGTCGAGCACGCCGGCAACGGGCGGCGGGTCGTGCGCCTCAAGGGCGGCGACAGCTTCATCTTCGGCCGTGGGGGCGAGGAGCTGCAGGCGTGCGCGGCCGCCGGCGTGCCCGTACGCGTCATCCCCGGTGTCAGCTCGTCGGTCGCCGCCCCTGCGCTGGCCGGGATCCCGCTGACGCACCGCGGCGTCAACCAGGGGTTCACCGTGCTCTCCGGTCACGTCCCACCCGGCGATCCTCGCTCGAGCCTCGACTACACCGCTCTTGCGCGCTCGGGTACGGCACTGGTGCTGCTGATGGCGGCCGTGACCCTGCCGGCGATTGCTGATGCCCTCATCGCCGGCGGGCTTGATCGCGATACGCCGGCGGCCACGATCGCCGAGGCCTCGCTGCCGTCGCAGCACGTCGTGCGAGCTACTGTCGCCACGATCGCTGCTGCGGCGGCGTCCGCAGGTATCGGCGCCCCCGCCATCACGGTGATCGGCTCCGTCGCCGCCTTCCACCCCGCTCATACGTGACTGATGGCGCGCTCATACGTGGATGATGGCGTGCACGTACGTGGATGATGGCGCGCGCGTACGTGGATGATGGCGCATGGACACCCCGGAAACCGGCGAGAGACTGTCGGGCGGCAACATGAGCGCCGTCGTCCGCGTGAGCAACACGGTGCGTCGCACGTCGGGGCCATGGACTCCGACCGTGCACCGCCTCCTCGAGCACCTTCAGCAGCGTGGGATCGACTGGACGCCATGGCCACAGGGCTTGGACGCTGAGGGTCGAGAAGTGCTGACGTACCTGCCGGGCACAGTACCTCGCTACCCGTTCCCGATCTGGGTGTGGGAGGACTCGGTCCTGCACGCAGCAGCCGCGTTCCTGGCCGCACTCCACGATGAAACCGTCGGCTTCGCTCAGCCAGGGGACGTGTGGCGGCTTTCGACCCACGCGCCCGCGGAGGTGATCTGTCACAACGACTTCGCTCCCTACAACTTCGTGTTCGACGACGCCCGCACGCTCTGTGGCGTCATCGACTGGGACACGGCGTCACCCGGCTCGCGCGTGTGGGACGTCGCACACCTCGCATGCCGCCTCGTCCCGCTCTCCTCGCCCAACAACGCCGACTCGCTGAGCAGCGACGTACCCGAACGCCGTCGCCGCTTACACCTGTTGTGTCGTGCGTACGGGGGTGTTATCGAAGCGGACAACGTGCTGGCGACCGCTGTTGACCGTCTGGGCGACCTGGCGGACCTGACTGCTGAACGTGCGGCACGGGGTGCCCGACACGTCGCGGACCATGTCGAGATCTACCGCGACGATGCCACCTGGCTGCGTACCCACCTCAACGAGCTCAGCAGACCGTGACCGGGCACACCACCATCCACGTATGGGCGCGCCATCATCCACGTACGAGGGGGGTCAGGCGAGCAGGGCGGGGAGGGTCTCGGCGCAACCGGCGTCGAGCTTGACCGTGGCGAGGTCGTCACCGCGGGTGGCGCCACGGTTGACGATGACGACCGGCTTGCCGTCCTTGGCCGCGCGGCGCACGAACCGCAGCCCGGACATGACCTGCAGCGAGGATCCGAGCACGAGAAGCGCCTCGGCAGCACCGACCAGCGCGTACGACCGCTCGACCCGCTCGACCGGCACGTTCTCGCCGAAGAAGACGACGTCCGGCTTGAGCGGACCGCCGCACCTCTCGCAGGCCGCGAGCACGAACCCCGCGGTGTCCTCGACGTGGGCGTCACCGTCGGGTGCGATCGTCGCACCCGTTCGGCTCGCGGCATAGCCCGGATTGAGGGCGCTCAGCGTCGCGTGCAGCTGCGCGCGGTCGGTCAGAGTGCGGCATCCAAGGCACACCACCTGCTCGATCCGTCCGTGCAACGCCACCAGCTGCCCCTGGCCGGCGGCCTCATGCAGCCCGTCGACGTTCTGGGTGACCACCCCGGTCAGTGCGCCGGTCAGCTCGTACGCCCGCAACGCGTGATGTGCAGCGTTGGGGACTGCCTGGGACATGCGGCCCCAACCGATGTGCGCGCGAGCCCAGTAACGCTGTTGCGCGGCAGCGCCGGAGACGAACTCCTGGTAGGTCATCGGCCCCGGCGCCTGCACGGGCGACCGGCCCGACCGCGGCCCGCGGTAGTCCGGGATACCCGAGTCGGTAGAGACGCCGGCGCCCGTGAGCACGGCGACCTTGCGTCCATCGAGCAATCGTCGCGCCCGGCCGACCCCTTCGGTCCGATCGCCGGTACCCGCCAGACCTATCACGCGCTCCAGCGTACTGCGGAGTACGGTCTGCCCATGTCGATCGCCGATTCGCTCCGCACGACCTTGGACGGCCGCTGGGCGCACGTACGTGAACGCTCGCGGGTCGACCTCGCCGGCCCCGATATGCTCCCCGACCCGACGCTCGACCTCCCCGCCGCGCGCCAGCGCACCCTCGACCAGCTGCACCGCATCGTGGCCACCGGGTACCCCGCCGACGGTTTCCGCACCGAGCACGGCGGCACCGGTGACATCGGGGCGAGCGTGACGGGATTCGAGATGCTCGGGTACGCCGACCTGTCGCTGATGGTCAAGGCCGGCGTGCAATGGGGACTGTTCGGCGGGGCGGTCGAGAACCTCGGCACCAAGCGCCACCACGAGGCGTACATCAAGAGAATCATCAGCCTCGACCTGATCGGCTCCTTCGCGATGACCGAGACCGGCCACGGCAGCGACGTGCAGAACCTCGAGACCACCGCGACGTACGACCTGCAGGCGCAAGAGTTCGTCATCCACACGCCCAGCCGCTCGGCACGCAAGGACTACATCGGCGGCGCCGGACAGCACGCCACCATCGCGGCGGTCTTCGCGCAGCTCGTGACCGCCGGTGAGTCGCACGGCGTCCACTGCTTCGTCGTCCCGCTGCGCGACGACAACGGCAACGACCTTCCCGGCGTGACCACGGCGGACTGCGGCGTCAAGGCCGGGCTCGACGGGGTCGACAACGGGCGCATCACCTTCGACCGCGTCCGCGTCCCGCGGGACAACCTGCTCAACAGGTACGCCGACGTCGCCGCGGACGGTGCCTACACCTCAGCCATCGACAACCCAGGCCGTCGGTTCTTCACGATGCTGGGGACGCTGATTCGCGGGCGGATCAGCGTCGGAGCAGGAGGTGGCGCCGCGGCCCGCCTCGCCCTCGCCATCGCGACCAGGTACGCCTTGGGGCGTCGGCAGTTCGGGGCACCGGGCAGCGATGATGAGGTGCTGCTGATGGACTACCTGCTGCACCAGCGACGGCTGCTGCCGCTGATCGCGAAGTCCTACGCCTTGCAGCTGGCGCAGAACGAGCTGGTCGGGGCGATGCACGACATCCAGAGCGTCGACGACTCCGACCCGCATGCGCAGCGGGAGCTGGAGAGCCGGGCGGCGGGGCTCAAGGCCGTGACCACCTGGCACGCGACCCGCACCATCCAGGAGTGCCGCGAGGCGTGCGGCGGCGCGGGCTACCTGGCGGCGAACCGGTTGTCGGTACTCAAGGCCGACACCGATGTCTTCACCACGTTCGAGGGCGACAACCACGTGCTCGCCCAGCTGGTGGCCAAGGAGCTGTTGACGGCGTACGCCGATGAGGTACGAGGGCTCGATCCGCTTGGAATGGTGCGCTTCGCTACCAGCACCGCTGCGGACGCGGCGCTGGAGCGAACGGCGGCACCGCAGCTGATCCAGCGTCTCCTCAGTGCGACCCCCATCGGTGAGAACCTGCTCGACCGGGGTACGCAGGTGGCGATGTTCGAGGACCGGGAGAAGCACGTCCTGGAGACGGCGGCCCGCCGGTTGCGGCGAGCGCGAAAGGACGGCAACGACGCGTTCGCGGTCTTCAACGCCGCTCAGGATCACGTGGTGAAGGCCGCCATGGTGCACGTCGACCGCGTCGTGCTCGAGGCGTTCGTCGCCGCCATCGACGGGTGCGACGACCCCGGGGCCAAGGCCCTGTTGGGCCAGGTGTGCGACCTGTACGCCCTGTCGGTGATCGAGCAGGACAAGGCGTGGTTCATGGAGCACCGGCGCCTGTCCATCGCCCGCGCCAAGGAGGTCACCTCACATGTCAGCGAGCTGTGCCGTCAGCTTCGCCCGCACGCACTGACACTCATCGAGGGGTTCGGGATCCCCGAGTCGATGCTTGGCGCCGCCATGCTCCAACCCGCTGACGACTGACACCGGCTCACCGCCGGGTGGGGTCTCCGCCGTCAGGCGTCGTACCCATCTCGTCCTGCGGCCGGACGCTCTCCACGCTCTCGCCGTTCATGACCACCACGGTCGGCGTCTCACCGACGATCGCGTTCTGACTGGGAAAGAGATACCTGGCGCTGAGGTTGATCAGGGTCGCGAACCGGTTGCGGTTGCCCATCAGCGTCACGATGTGCAGACCGATCCACAGGGCCCACGCGATGAAGCCGGTCAGTCGGAGGCCGCTGCCCACCAGCGGGAGCTTGAGGTCGGCGACAGCCGAGCTGCGACCGATGGTGGCCATCGTTCCCTTGTCGGTGTACGAGAATGGCTTGGTCCACTCGCTCCTGATGTCGTTGGCGATCGTCTTGGCGACGTGCTTACCGCCCTGCAGTGCCGGCTGGGCCACCTGCGGGAGCGCGCGGTCGCCGTCCTCGACGGCGATGTCACCGATCGCGAACACGCAGTCAAGGCCTTGCACACGTAGGTGGTCGTCGATCCTGATCCGGCCTCCGCGACCCTGGGGCACGTCCCAGTCGCCGACGACCTCGTGGGCTGTGACGCCCGAGGCCCAGATCACCACCCCCGCCGGCAGGAACTCATCATCCCCCACGACCACGCCGTCGGGACGCACCTCCTTGACGGGCGTGCTGAGACGGAGGTCGACGTCGCGCTTGATGAGCGCCTTGCGACCGTACTCACGCAGTTTGGGGTGAAAAGGTGCCAGCACGAACGGTGCCTGCTCGACGAGGGTGATGTGGGTACGTTTGCGGTCGAGCTCGGGGTACGTGGTCGGCAGGTCGCGGTTGCGCATCTCAGCGAATGCGCCGGCAGTCTCGACGCCGGTAGCGCCACCGCCGACGACGACGACCCGCAGGTCGCGGTCCTGACCGTTGATCGCGGCTTCCTCGAGGTTGGCGAAGACCCTGTCCCGCACGGCGAGAGCCTGGGACCGCCGGTACAGCGGCATGGAGTACTCGGCGGCGCCGGGCACGCCGAAGAAGTTGGTCGCGACTCCGGCGGCGATGACGAGGTAGTCGTAGCCGACCACCTGGCCGCCGTCGAGGGTGAGCCGCTTCCGTTCGTGGTCCATGCGAAGAACTGTGCCCTTGATGTAGCGCACGTTGTCCTGGCCGGCCCGGATCGAGCGCAGGAACCAGGTGATGTCTCCGGGGTTGAGGGTGGCGGTCGCCACCTGGTACAGCAGGGGCTGGAACGTGTTGTACGTGTGCCGGTCGATCAACGTCACGTCGACCTCGGCGTTCTTGAGGTGCCGGACCGCCGACAACCCGCCGAAGCCGCCCCCCACCACGACGACGTGCGGGCGCGCCTTGCCAGCGGCGGCGTCGGTGGCAGCGGCCGAGGTCGGTGAGGCGTCCATACCTCAAAACTACTCCCGGCGCCCAGTGCTCACACCACGGGACGTCATCCAGTCGGTCGCGATACAGCGGCCGATCTGGATGACGCAGCGGGGGCTAGCGGCAGCTCAGCGGGGAGGTCTGAACCACGCGTTGACATCGGGGCGGTAGCACTCGTAGAGGACGAAGGCGGTGCCCGCCGTCCACAGCAGTGCAAGTGGCGCGGTCAAGACGACCAGCAGTGACACGACGATCGTCACGGCCGAGAGGACGGTCAGGGCGATCCGAGCGACGGCGGACCGCCTGAGCATCAGCAACGCCGCGACGACATGGGCTGCGGCCAGCACGAACCCCGCCATCGCCATGTAGAAGATGAGCCGCGCCAACCCCGCCACCCCGCCGTCCAGCTCGGCGAGGGCATCGCTCTGGCGCACCATCGGCTCGGCTTCCAGGGCTTGCTGGTACGCCTCGGGCGTGACCAGGTAGACGAGGGCCGTCAGGCCGCACAGGAGGGCGACCAGTCCCTGGATCACCGAGGTCACGATGACGGCAACGACCACGGCGCGCGGCGTACGGCCGGGGCGAGCGGGCAACGGGGCACCTGCCACGGCCGTCCCCGGCAGGTCGACCGGGGCACCGTAGGGCCGGTCGCTCGGCGGTGGACCGCTCCCGGCAACCGGCGGGCCGACCGGCGCGACCGGTGCACTTGGGGGCGGGGGCGGGGGCGGGGCAGCAGGTGGCTCGTAGGACTGCACAGCGAACGGGTCGGCGGACGCTCCGCGACCCGACGTCGATGACCCCGGCGCGTACGGCCGTCCGGCGAACCACGCACGCGACTCCGGTGACCACAGGTAGAAGACGGTGACGAACGCCATCAGCGCCGCCAGGATGCCCGCGACGCCGAGCAGCAGGAAGATCACGCCGGAAGCGGCGGCGAGGATGGTGAGCAGCATCCGGGTGCCGCGGTGGCCGCGGAAGGTCCAGATCGCGAGCACCACCGTCACGGCACCGACGACGCAGATCAACGCGATCGAGATCCGCATCAGCTCGAGCGCCTCGTCGATCGACAGACCCGCCCGACTGTACGGTTCGCGCGACAGCAGCTCGTCGAGCTGTTCACGCTGCTGGATCGAGCCCCAGTCCGCCATCTCGGAGATGCCGCCGAGGGTGGCCAGGAGCGCGCCGACCCCCGCCAACAAACAGGCGAGGGTGACCTTGCGGGGACGCGTCCCGGCGGCGGTTGTCATGGCGCTATCCCATCACGCCGCCGGGACCACGGGTTCAGGCGTGATCGCCGGCGACGGCCCGTGTGACGAGCTCGTCGCTGTCGCCGTCCCGGTCGACGACGACGTGGTCGCCGTCGCGTACCTCCCCGGCGAGCAGCTCGCGCGCGAGCCGGTCTCCGATCGCCTGCTGGACGAGGCGGCGCAACGGGCGGGCACCGTACAGCGGGTCGAACCCCGTCACCGCGAGCCATTCCAGCGCCGCCGGGGTCACCTCGAGACCGATCCGCCTCGCCGCGAGCCGCTTGGCGAGCGCCGCCACCTGCAGGTCGACGATGAGGGCGAGCTCGTCGGTCCCGAGCGAGTCGAAGATGATGATCTCGTCCAGCCGGTTGAGGAACTCGGGCTTGAACGACGACCTGACCAGCCCGAGCACGGCCTCTGCCTTGGCGTCAGCGTCCAACGAGGGGTCGGACAAGAACGCCGAGCCCAGGTTGGAGGTGAGGATGAGGATCGTGTTGCGGAAGTCAACGGTGCGGCCCTGGCCGTCGGTCAGCCGGCCGTCGTCGAGCACCTGCAGCAGGATGTCGAACACCTCGGGGTGAGCCTTCTCCACCTCATCGAGCAACACGACGGAGTACGGTCGCCGGCGCACCGACTCGGTCAGCTGGCCGCCTTCGTCGTACCCGACGTAGCCCGGGGGCGCCCCGACCAGGCGGGCGACGGAGTGCTTCTCTGCGTACTCGCTCATGTCGACCCGGATGATTGCGCGCTCGTCGTCGAACAAGAAGTCCGCCAGCGTCTTGGCCAGCTCGGTCTTGCCGACGCCGGTCGGCCCGAGGAAGAGGAACGAGCCGGTGGGACGATCCGGGTCGGCGATGCCTGCACGTGTTCGGCGCACCGCGTCCGACACGGCCCTGACGGCGCGCTGCTGGCCGATGAGCCGCTTGCCCAGCTCCTCCTCCATGCGCAACAGCTTGCCGGTCTCACCTTCGAGCAGACGGCCCGTCGGGATGCCGGTCCAGGCGGCCACCACCTCGGCGACGTCGTCGGGCCCGACCTCCTCGGCCACCATCAGGTCTGCCTTGTCCCGCGACTCGGCGGCCTGCGCCTCGGCGAGAGCCTTCTCCATCTGCGGGATCTCCGAGTACAGCAGACGGCTCGCCGTCTCCATGTCGCCCTCGCGGTGAGCGCGATCGGCGACCCCGCGTACCTCGTCGATGCGCTCCTTGATCTCCCCGACGGCGTTGAGGCTCTCGCGCTCACGCTCCCAACGACTCTGCAAGTCGCGCAGCTGCTCCTCCGCGTCAGCGAGGTCGGCGCGAAGCTTCTCCAGCCGTTCCCGTCCCGCAGCGTCATCCTCCTTGGACAGGTGCAGCTCCTCCATCTTCAGCCGGTCGACCGAGCGCTGGAGCTGGTCGATCTCGACCGGGCTGGAGTCGATCTCCATCCGCAGCCGGCTGCTCGCCTCGTCGATGAGGTCGATCGCCTTGTCCGGAAGCTGCCGCCCGGGGATGTAGCGGTCCGAGAGCGTGGCCGCGGCCACCAGCGCGGCGTCAGTGATCTCCACCTTGTGGTGCGCCTCGTACTTCTCCTTCAGCCCGCGCAGGATCGCGACGGTGTCCGGGACGCTCGGCTCGTCGACGAGGACTTGCTGGAACCGGCGCTCGAGCGCGGCGTCCTTCTCGATCCGCTGGCGGTACTCATCGAGCGTGGTGGCACCAATCATGCGCAGCTCACCACGGGCCAGCAGGGGTTTGAGCATGTTGCCGGCATCCAGGGAGCTGTCGCCGCTGGCACCGGCGCCCACGACGGTGTGCAGCTCGTCGATGAAGGTGATCACCTGCCCAGCGGAGTCCTTGATCTCGGCGAGGACGGCCTTGAGGCGCTCCTCGAACTCGCCGCGGTACTTCGCGCCCGCGAGCATCGCGGCCAGGTCGAGCGAGATCAGCCGACGTCCGCGCAGGGACTCGGGTACGTCGCCGGCGACGATGCGCTGGGCGAGACCCTCGACGACGGCGGTCTTGCCGACGCCCGGGTCGCCGATGAGCACGGGGTTGTTCTTGGTACGACGCGAGAGCACCTGCACCACGCGGCGGATCTCGGCATCGCGACCGATGACGGGGTCCAGCCCGCCGTCTCGCGCGACAGCGGTGAGGTCGACTCCGTACTTCTCCAGCGACTGGTACGTGTCCTCGGCGTTCTGGCTCGTCACGCGGCTGCTGCCACGTACGGCGTCGAACGCCTCCCGCAGGTTGTCCGCTGTCGCGCCTGCATCGATCAGGACGGTCCTGGCGTCGGACGGGGCGGTAGCGATGCCGACCAACAGGTGTTCGGAGGAGACGAAGTCGTCACCGAGCTCGCCGGCGAGGTCGGCGGCACGCTGGAGCGCCTCGAGGGTGGCTCGTCCGTACTGGGGCGCCTGCACGCCATCGCCGCGTGCCGACGGTAGCGCACTGATCTGCTTCGAGACCGTGTCGCGCACGCCGGTATGGTCCACGCCGGCAGCGGACAACAGTGAAGCCGCGGTCCCGCCTTCTGGGACGAGCAGTGCCTGCAGCAGGTGGACGGGCTCGACCACCGGGTTCCCGGCCGAGGTCGCCGACGCGATGGCCGCAGCGACGGCCTCCTGGCTACGGGTCGTGAGCTTGGATGCGTCCATGGATGTCCTCCCTCTTCGTGCGCGTCGTCATCCGATGTAACGATC